>JAOPYO010000033.1 GCA_025964575.1 Actinomycetes bacterium | reverse complement strand
TCTGGGCGAGCAGGTTGGCCACCAGCAGGTCGTGCATTCCGTCGGCGTCCCGGAAGGGTTCGGCGAACCCGATGAAGTCGGCAGGGACCAGCCGGGTGCCCTGGTGCAGCAGCTGGTGGAAGGCGTGCTGGCCGTTGGTGCCGGGCTCGCCCCACCAGATCTCACCGGTCTGGGTTCTGACGGGCGACCCATCCGCCCGT
Source organism: Actinomycetes bacterium (assembly GCA_025964575.1). Taxonomy (GTDB): domain Bacteria; phylum Actinomycetota; class Actinomycetes; order Streptosporangiales; family Streptosporangiaceae; genus Actinomadura_E. The sequence continues at coordinate 6,061 of JAOPYO010000033.1, read as the reverse complement.
ACGGACTTGCCATTGGACTCCATCGTCAGCTGCTGCAGGTAGGCGGGGAAGCGCGCCAGCCGCTGGCTGTACGGGAGTACGGCATGGGTCTGCGCACCGAAGAAGTCGTTGTACCAGAGGCACAGCAGGCCCATCAGGACCGGCATGTTCCGCTCGAACGGCGCCGTGCGGAAGTGCTCGTCGATCGTGTGGAAACCCGCGAGCATCTCGGCGAACCGGTCCCGGCCGATGGCGATCATCAGCGACAGGCCGATCGCCCCGTCGAAGGAGTAGCGGCCGCCGACCCAGTCCCAGAAGCCGAACATGTTGGCCGGGTCGATGCCGAACGCCGCGACCCGCTCGGCGTTGGTGGAGACCGCGACGAAGTGCCGCGCGATCGCCTGCTCGTCATCTCCCAGGCCGGCCAGCAGCCACCGCCGGGCGACCTTGGCGTTGGTGAGGGTCTCCAGGGTGGTGAAGGTCTTGGAGCTGATGACGAAGAGCGTCTGCTCCGGGTCCAGACCCTCCAGCGCGGTCGTGATGTCGGCCGGGTCGACGTTGGAGACGAACCGGCAGGTGAGCCCCTTCAATGCGTAGTCGAACAGCGCGGTGTAGGCCATCGCGGGGCCGAGATCGGAGCCGCCGATGCCGATGTTCACCACGGCCCTGATCGGCTTGCCGGTGTGGCCCTTCCACTCCCCTGATCGCACGCGCTCGGTGAAGTCGCCCATCCGGTCGAGCACCGCGTGCACGTCGGCGACGACGTCCTGGCCGTCCACGACCAACCGGGCGTCCCGGGGCAGCCGCAGCGCCGTGTGCAGCACCGCCCTGTCCTCGCTGACGTTGATGTGCTCGCCCGCGAACATCGCGGCGATCCGAGCCTCCAATCCCGCCTTCCTGGCGAGGGCCGTCAGGAGCTTGAAGGTGTCCTGCGTGGCCCGGTGCTTGGAGTAGTCCAGGTAGAGGTCGCCCGCCTCCAGCGACATGCGCTCGGCACGTTCCGGGTCCCAGGCGAACAGATCCCGCAGGTGCTGGCCCTGGATGCTGGCGTAATGGGCGGCCAGCGCCTTCCACTCGACGGACTCGGTGATGTCACTCATATCTGCTCCCCATTCCCACGGAACGTCACTTCCTCCGGCACCGCCAAACTAGGGCATGGCCCGTAGATCCATGTCCCGCCGCGCGGCGGACGAGATCCACGGGACACGCCCTAAGTTCCGCACCGTGTAAACACCCGTTCGGCCGACCGGAAAGCCTTCATTGCGGAAATAGGGGTTATGCAACTTACCTCCGCAGCTCGCCAGCAACAGGGAAGATGGTGGCGTATGAAAGGAGATCGAGTGTCTTTCGAGCCTCTGTCAGGACAGGACCCGCGGCGGATCGGGTCGTACACCCTGCTGGGGCGGCTCGGCGCCGGAGCGATGGGGCGGGTCTATCTTGGACGATCGGCCGCCGGACGGCTGGTCGCGGTCAAGACGATCAGAGCGGAGTTCGCCGAGGAGCCCGATTTCCGCGCTCGCTTCGCCCAGGAGGTGACGGCGGCACGGCGGGTCAGCGGGGCTTTCACCGCGCCGGTGGTCGCGGCCGAACCCGAAGCGGAGGTGCCCTGGCTCGCCACCTCCTATGTCGCTGCGCCCTCGCTGGAGCGGTTGGTGCGGGCCTGCGGCCCGCTGCCGGTACCCGCCGTACGGTGGCTGGCCGCCGGCTGTGCCGAGGCACTGGAGTCGATCCATGAGGCGCGGTTGGTGCATCGCGATCTGAAGCCGTCCAACGTGCTGGTCTCGCTGGATGGACCTCGGGTCATCGACTTCGGCGTGGCGCGGGCGATGGAGCGGGCGACGCTCACCCGCCAGGCGGTGGGAACACCTGCGTTCATGGCTCCCGAACAGGCTCGCGACACCCGGCAGGTGGGACCGGCGAGCGATGTGTTCTCGCTCGGTTCCACGCTGTCGTTCGCCGCGACCGGGCATCCCCCGTACCGGGGCGAGACGGTGACCGACATCCTGGTCAAGCTGGCCACTGAGCCACCCGATCTCACCGGCCTGCCCGACGAGCTGGTCGATATCGTGACCGCCTGCCTGCAGCGGGACCCGGACGCGCGGCCCGATCCGGCCGCCCTGCTGGCCGAACTGGCGCCCGTGACCTACGACGACGTGGGGCACGAGCTGGCCCAGACGCTCCTTCCGGATTCGGCGCTCGCCCTGATCGAGGAGTACCGCCGCGGCCCGCAGCCGTCGGCTGCCGAGGTCGATGACGACACGTTCGGGTCGGAGACCTCTACGACCGGGCACGGTGCGTCGGCGGCACCCGCCCGATCACCCGCCCGATCGGCGGTCCAGGGCTGGAGCCGGCGGGAGGAACCGGCGCACTCACCACTGTCGCGCCTACGCCGGGCAGGCCGGATCACTTCGGTGCTCGTGTCGATCGGCGCGGTGGCCGGTCTGCTGGTTCTGGGCGGCATCCTGGGGCGCTCGATCAGCGGTACGGGAGCCCAGCGGCAGCAGGACCAGCCCTTCAACTACGGCCCTCCCCAGGGACCACCACCCGTACCGCTGTCGGGCGCTTCCGACCGGCCGACCGGCAACCCTCGGATCGTGGTCAATCAGCCCCTGGGCGATGGCAACACCGTGTTCGTCGTGCACGGCACCGGATGGACGCCAGGTCAGCGGATCACGGTGCGCCTGACCGGGCGTCCGGTGTCGCCCACCACGCCCATCGTCGATATCACCGGCACCTTCAACTATGCCCTCAACCAGGAGCACGAGTTCTTCGCCGGGCCGCTGCCCGCGGGGGTGCACCATGTCGTGGTGACCCCGTACGGGGGCGGTGCGCGGGCCGAGACAACCTTCCGCGTCCACCCCTGAGAATGTCCTGCCCTTCAACCAGGTTTCGGGCTCCACCAGAGGTGCTCCTGCCGGGAACGCCAGGCGGGATCGTCGAGGCGGACCAGGTCGGCGGAGTCGATGATCGCGTTCTCGATCAGCACCTCCACGACAACCTCGTCGGAGAGCCTGGTCCCCTCGCGCACCAGACCACGTTCGAGGATCTTGCGGCGCAGTGCCCGCAGATGCTCGCCGACGCGTGCGGAGAGCCGGTCACGGAACACCGGGTCACCGTCGAAGCGCTCGAGTTCGTAGTACGCGTCGGTCACGGTCAGTGCGGCTCGGGCGATCTCGGGCGTACGGGGCAGCGGAGTCGTGCGGGACGGGTCGATCAGCCAGGGCCGGCACCACAGCAGGGCCACCAGGAACACCTTGGTCCCTGGATCCAGGGAGAAGGGGAGCAGGGTCTGCTCGTCGTCCGGCCGGATCCCGTCGGCCTCCCAGTCCGCGTCGATCTCCTCGGCGACCATCACCAGCAACGGCCTGCCCTCGTCCAGCATCGCCCGCGAGCCCACCAGTGCCGTTCCCATCCGCAGGAACCAGCCGCCTCGTGGCTCGCCCGCCTCCTCGAGCCGAGGCAGCCGTACCCGATATCCATCACTCTCGGTGTAGAGCGAGTGCGTGCGGCTCAGGTTGGCCACCCAGGCCCCGCCGTGCACCGCGTTGATCACACCGGCCCGGCGGGAGAGCCCGCGCCCCTCCGGGATCGTCAGATCCGCGTCCGGTCCCCGGCCGAACACGAGCCGGTTCCCCTCGCAAATCTCCACCACGCGGCCGGCCGGCGTGGTGACCCGTGCCCTGCGCGACAGCGCCGGATCGAGCGTCATGGCCATCTCTCGTTGGAGTGCGCATCACACTTCGTACCCGCGGAGTCTAAGACCGGCGGGGCTCTTCCGGGTAATCAGTCGGACACCTACCGCACACCCGGAGTTCTGGGATGGCCAGGCGCCCACCCCACGGGGTTGGCTGTGACCAGCCCCCGGGGCGCGATGCGTTCGCCGCGCCGGGGAGGGGACTGGGTGCGGCCAGACCCCGGTGCGCCCATCACGGGGGCGTGCCCCGGGGGGCTCACTACCTCACTGCCGCAGGGGCGCTAGAGGAGCACCCTGCGGAGCCACTGCTCCACTCCGGCGACGTGCACCGCCGCCCAGGCCCTGGCCACGTCGGGCTGCCGGTCGGCGATCGCATCGAGGATCGCGTGATGTTCCGCGTGCGTCCGGTCCCAGGCGCCCTCCTGGGTCAGGCCACGCCAGATGCGGCCACGCATGGTCGGTCCGGACAGGCTCTCCAACAGGGAGCAGAGCACCGAGTTGCCCGACGCCTCGACGATCCGGCGATGGAACTCCAGGTCGTTGGCGACGAGTTCGTCGGTGGATGATTCCGCCGAGACGAGGCCGAGATGCGCGCGCAGCGACGCGATCTCCCCATCGGTGATGCGGACGGCCGCCATCGCGACCGCCTGCGGTTCGAGGAACCGCCGGACCTCGAAGAACTCCAGGACGGTGGCGTCGTGATGCACGTCGACCACGAAGCTGAGTGCGTCCAGCAGGAGGCTGGGCTCAAGGCTGGTCACATAGGTGCCGTCGCCCTGCCGCACATCAAGGACCCGGATGAGCGACAGCGCCTTGACGGCCTCGCGCAGGGAATTGCGCGACAGGCCGAGCTGGGCCGCCAGGTCCGCCTCCTTGGGCAGCCGCTGACCGGGCCGAAGCCGGCCGGAGACGATCATCTCCTTGATCTGCTCGATCGCCTCATCCGTGACCGCCATGCCCCGCCCTTCCCCGAACATCGGATGTCTGGGTCACAGTATGCACCCACACGTTGATACATCCCATTTATTGACACAAGATGCGCCCGTTTTGCGAGATATACATCGGATCTAAGAACCCCACGGACTGATGTGACCATCGTCATAACCGAGAGGTGCATCGTCATGGGTGTCGTACGAACAAGCATGGCCATGGCGGCCGCAGCGCTCATCGCCAGGACACCACCGGAGACAAGCAGGGCGGCACGGCCGGCAAGAAGGAGATCAGCTTTCTGATCTTCGAGATCCCGAACCTCGCCCCGCAATACTGGGACGCCGCGATCAAACGGGTGACCGACAAATATCCCGACATCACGGTGAAGAAGCTGGTCTCGCCGACCCAGGACCGTACGGCCTACGCCAAGCAGTTGCTGACGTCGGGGCAGTTCCCCGACGTGCTGATCACGGTGTCCCCCGCCGGGTTCGCCGAGTCGGGCAACCTCTACGCCTGGCAGCAGAGTGAGCTGAAGGACTTCACCTACCCGGGCAACGGGGCGGTCGGCGGCAAGGTCTACCAGTTGCCGGCGAACACCCAGACCATTCCCGCCGTGTACTACAACAAGGACCTGTTCGCGAAGGCCGGCCTCAGCGCGCCTCCGAAGACCTACTCGGAGCTGCTCGCCGACGCGGCCAAGCTCAAGGCCAAGGGCATCACCCCGTTCGTGGTCATGCCGGCCGGCGGCCAGGGATCTGGATCGCGCCGTTCGTCGCCGGGGCCCGCAGCGAGCTGGCCCGAGCCAACCCCGGCTGGCTCGTCGGCGGCGCGGACGCCGGTCACAACTGGCAGCAGAACCTGCACGCACTCGACGTCACCCACCCCGGTGCCGCCGCGTACTTGCAGGAGGTCTTCGCCACCCTCGTGTCGTACGGCTTCGACTACGTCAAGGCGGACTTCCTCTACGCCGGCGCTCTCAAGGGGCGTCGGCACCGCGCGGACATGCCTGCTCTGGCCGCCTATCGTCAGGGTTCACGCTGATCCGGGAGGCTCTGGGCCCAGAGGCGTACCTCCTCGGGTCGGGCGCCCCCATCCTGCCGAGTGCCGGGCTGGTCGACGCCATGCGGGTCTCCCCCGACATCGGGCCGCACTACGAGCCGGACGACGGCGACTATTCCCGGCCATCCCAACATGCCGCCGGCTACTCGCTTCGCCACCCCCACCGACGCCCTTTCCTGGGATCACCTGATCGGCAACCGCAGCGAGCGTGCACAGACAGGTCCCCGAATCCGCTAGGCTTTGTGTCGTTGCACCGGGCAAGCCCGGGACGGCATGCGGAAGTGGCTCAGTGGTAGAGCATCACCTTGCCAAGGTGAGGGTCGCGGGTTCGAATCCCGTCTTCCGCTCTGAGGGGCCAAGCAGATCGGCCTCACTTCGGTGGAGTGGCCGAGAGGCGAG
>JAOPYO010000008.1 GCA_025964575.1 Actinomycetes bacterium | reverse complement strand
CGTCAGCCGCTCCTCAGCCCGCCCACCACGCATGCCCAACACCACCCGCAACCAGCCCTTGGTCCCCGCGTACTGCTCCGCCGAGGCCTGCCCCGCCCGGTCCGCCACCCCCAGCAGAACCGCCAGCGCAGCCTCACCCAGATCCAGACCCATACCCAACCGCCCGGCCAGCTCCAGACACCCGGCAGCCGACTCCGGGGCCTGCCGGACGGCCAGCTCACCCAACGCAGCGCACACCCCCTCCACCAACTCACCGGTAGAGGCACCCCGCAGACCCCCGGCCGACCACATACCGTAACGCTAACAACACCCACCGACAAAAACCGAACACATGATCGATATCTTCAGCTGCGGGCAACTCGGGCAGCGCAGCGCCACTGTCCTGTCCGGGGGATCACTTCGTGCGGGAGCCGGCGCCGGGTCGCTTGACGACCCGGCCGACGAGAACGGTGTCGATCCCTGGACGTGGAGGTCGGCGAGGCTGCGGGCAATGAACTAGTAGAGGTCGCGGACCGAGATGGCGACCTAGAGGTTGGCGGGGCCGGTGGTCGCCAGTGCGCCGTGCACGGCCGGGTGCGCGGCGAGGGTGCGGCCCACGCTGTCGAGCCGACCGGGTGCCACCTGCAGCCACAGGTTCGCGTCCACGTGGAGCCCGAGCCGACGTGGATCAATGGCTCCGTACCATGCCGCACCATGCGTCACTGAGCGCGAGGAACTGCCGCTCGGTGAAGGCCTACACGGGCCAGGGGGAGTTCAGAATGGTGTCCACGAAGTTGCCGCGTTCGTACCCGGGCGCGAAGCGCTCCAGGACGTCGGCCTTGACGTTGCCGAAGGTGGTCTCGGGCTTGGGAGCGATGCCTTCGGTGAAGGCCTCAAGGATGCGGCGCTTGAAGTCCGGACGGGGGTGCAGGGCGGTGATCTCGGCACGGTCGGCGTCGCTGATGTCGTGGTAGCCGATGCCCAGCACGTCGTACTCCACCCCCGCGGTGACCAGGGCGACCTCGGGCTCCATGAACTCCGGGATGCCGGGGGTGGTGTGCAGGGCGATGGCCGTCCACACTCTGCGGATGCTGTCCTCGGGCACCCCCCGGCTCTGCAGGAAGCGACGGGCCTCGTCGGCGCTGTCCACCTCGAAGCGCCGTCTGCTGCCGCGGAACTGCTCATTCAGGCCGAGGTCATGGAACATCGCCCCGATATAGAGGAGTTCCGGATCGAAGCTCAGGCCGCGGTTGCGGGCCTGCAGGCTGCCGAACCAATAGACCCTGCGGGAGTGGTGATAGATGAGATCGGTGGTGGCCTCGCGCACCAGCTCCGTGGCCTCCGCGGCCAGCTGGGTGTCGGGTACGACCACTCCCGCGGCGTGTGATCCGAGGTCTGACATGAGACGGCTCCCTGTGTCGGCGAGCACCCCCGGTGGCGAAGTGTCAGCCTCCGGCGCCGCCCTGCCGGACGCGTCGGTCAACGACGTAGAGTGCCCATGATCGTGAGTTGGCCAGGCCGGTAGTGGCGGGCGGAGCGGCCATGCCCCTATCCCTCCTGGTCAACGCTGTGATCGCGTTCGGTGGAGATACCCAGAGATGGGAGGTCCATCACGTCCGCAAGCTCGCCGATCTGATACCGGAGCCCACGACTATTTGGTGGCCTTCCAGCCATGCAACCGCATGAGGACGGCCGCGACGTGCGCGAACCGCTTCGGGTCGAGCACCGAGCCTTCGCGGCGGATGTCGTCCTCGTCCAGTGCGAAGACGCGGTCCAGCCGCACGGAGGAAGAGCGCTCCTCGCGATCCCAGTCACCGGAGCCGAGCGCCAGCCAATCATCCGAGTCGCCGTGATCGCGGCTGGACAGCATCAGGGCCAGCAGCCTGCGCCCATGACGGCCGACGACCAGCAGCGGCCGGTCCTTCCCGCGGTCTGGATCCTCCTCGTAGGGCACCCAGGCCCAGACGATCTCGCCGGGATCTGCGAGCCCGTCCAGATCCGGAGAGTACTCAAGGGTCGCCGCCCGCTCGGGGGTATAGATTTCCCGGACCGCGCCGCGAGCCGGCCGCGCGTCCTCACCATGATCAAGCACCCGTGCAGCTTACTCGCCGAGCGCCCCCGGCGGCGGAGACAGCCCTTTTTGCGGGAGGGTGTGGTCGCGGTGGCTTCAGGAACCGTCACCGACCGGAACGGTGATGGCCCGCCCGTCACCGGTCACGGCGGCGCGTCGGGGTGTGGCGCGCGGGAGATCTTTTTCCCTACGGCGGGGTCGATCGTCAGGTGCCGCGTTCGACGAGCACCTCATTGCCGCGCAGCGGAACCGCACAGCCGTCACACGTGAGCTGAACCTGGAAGTCCTTGCCGCAGGCACGGTGGGTGTAGAACAGCGCGGGCCCTTCGGCCGCCCGGAACCAGCGTTGCCCCCAGTCGATGGCGGTCATGACGACCGGGAAGAACGCATGGCCCTTCTCGGTCAGGTGATAGCTGAGCCAATCGGGTCGTTCCGCGCTGGGCTCCTGCTCGAAGACCCCCAGCTCGCAGAAGACGCGCAGCCGGTCAGCGATGATCGTCGGCGGTGCGCCGAGACGCTGCTCGAACTCCCCGAAGCGGTGCGACCCCAGAAAGGCCGCACCGAGCAGAGCCGCCGACCAGCGGTTGCCGACCAGCGCCATCGTCTGCGGGAACATGCCCGCCTGTCCCTCGACGGACGTGTTCGACCTGCGCCGGGTCGTGGCGGCGGGCGCCGAGCGCTCCCACGTGCCGCTCGGTCCGAAACCGCCGGTGACGTCTCGAGGGCGTGCGGCCTGACCGCACGCGGCACATCCGAACACGGGCAGGAACTCCTGGCCACAGCGGCGGTGCACCATCCGGGGCAGCGACTCGACGTGCTCGGGGACCCACACCGACTCCCAGGCCCAGATGGTCAGCAGGACCGGCCAGAGGTCGCGTCCGCGTTTGGTCAGCCGGTATTCGAACCGCCGGGCTCGCTCCTGGTACTCCACCCGCTCGAAGATCGCCATCTCGGTGAGCAGGGCGAGGCGCCGGGTGAGGACGGCGTGCGAGATGGGCAGTGCCTTGCGCCAGTCGCTGTATCTCCGGGCGCCCAGCACCGCGTACCGCATGATCAGCAGGTTCCACTCGTCACCGATCAGCCCGAGGGTGAGGCCGACGGCGTTGGTGTGGCCCGCGGGCAGTTGGGTAGGACGATCTGCTGGGTGGACCAGCGTCCGGTCCGCGATGCCGGCCACCGGTATGCCATCGAGGGACACGCTGTGATGGGCCATGGTGGCGTCGCCTTTCAGAGCCGTACCGCGGTGGCCGCGGACTCTGCGTCGCGCCAGCCGGGGATGGACTCCCCCGCAGCCCAGGTGGCGTGGGTACCGCTGGAGATCCGTTCGGGCAGCCGAATGCGTGCCACCGGCCCGTCGGAGACCCGCGCCGCGTCGAAGATCAGACACGCGGACCGATCTTCGTTCATGTCGGTCGTCAGCGTAACAAGGTAACCGGCGTCCTCACCGGAGGATCCCAGACGCGGCGCCATGGCGGGCTCGCTGCCGTACACCCCGTCCGGGAGGCGGTAGCGCTCCTCGGATCCGGTCAGCAGGTCGTGCCGGACCAGCCCGTCGAACAGGAACCAGCCCTTCACCCCGGTCGCGGCGTAGGCATACCGGTAGGGCCGGCCACCGTAGGCATTGTTGAGCACGCCGAACTCGGTGATGGAGTCGGTGAGGCGCTCCTCCTTGCACCGGCCGGTGTCCAGGTTGAGCCGCCAGCGGTACAGCCGCGTCTGCATCCGGTCGAGGGCCAGGAAGCGGAACATCCGCTGGTAGAAGTCGCCCTCGCCGGTGTCCCTGGGCTCCGGTTCGCCCTGGAAGAATCCGTCCAGGACGATCTCGTTGCCCTCCTCGTAGGCGTTGACCCAGTGCAGGACGTACGTCGGCGCGCCTTCGTACCAGCGGACCTGCCCGGCGCCGCCGCGGCGCGGGATGACCCCGAGGCGGGTCGGCAGCTCCGGATGGAACCGGGCGGCGTACACGCCCTTGGCCAGCAGCTCCGGCTCCCAGAACAGCGGGCAGTCGTTGAGGATCGCGTAATTCTCGGTGAAGGCCATGTCATGTGGCAGCCGCGGGCCGGGCAGCGGCACGTCGGTGTGGTGGACGAGGCGGTCGTCGGCGTCGACGACGCCGTAGTGCAGGTACGGCGCGGCGGTGCTGTAGTTGAAGAACAGCAGCTCCCCGGTGCGATCGTCGACCTTCGTGTGCGCCGAGACGCCGCAGTCGTACGGGAACGCGCCGCCCCAGTCGGCCTTGCCGAACACCGAGACATCGACCGACACGGTCTGACCGGCGGCCGGGTTCGCGCCCGATTCGCCGTACGACCGCTTCCACTGGCCCACATTCCAGGGGTCATGGGCGAGTGGCCTCCCAGCATCAATACACTTGAGAGGATTCGAACGTATCTATCGGAGGTTGAACGGATGTCGAGCAGTGGCCACGCGGGACGGCCGTCATCGTGGGTCGCGGTAGCTGTGATCTTCATCGGATTCGCCGTGGCAGGTCTGGCGCTTCCGCTGGGGCCGAGTTGGCTGATGTTCTGGATCGGCGCGGGGATCGTCGCGCTCGGCGGCGTGCTCGCCCTCGTGGTCGACATCATGAGCGACGTGGTCATAGCCGAGCAGCCGCACGTGGCCATAGCCGAGCAATCGCACTGATGTTCGGCCGACCGCCCCTCGAGGAGCGCATCGCGCTGCATCAGCGTGGGCGGGGCCCTCTGAAGGCCGGGAAGTACGTCGAGCACCGGCCGGCCGCAATGGTCTTCGCCTTCGTGCTCGGCTTCGTCGTGCTCACCCACATCGTGGCACTCGTCATCCTGGCCCTGGGCTGAGCGACCCGTCTTCCAGCGAGGCGTACTGCGATCGAAGTAGTGGACGCCGGTACCTGCGAATGATGGTGCACCGCCACCCGGCCACTACCGTGAGGGAGTGAACCGCCTGACCGAGGCGCGGCGGGCCGCCCTGTCCCACCCCCTGCTGCTGGACGGGCTGATCGCCGCCGCCACCTATGTGCTGGCCCTGGTCGTGCCCGTGATCCACCCCAAGGCCGAGTCGGGACCTCTGACGTTGACGACCGTGCTACTCGGCGCGGTGGTCTGCGGGGCCCTGGTGTTCCGGCGTCGGTGGTCTCGCACGGTCCTAGTGGTCGCTACGGCCGGGATGACGGTCTATCTCGCCCTCGGGGGGCTCCGCAGCCCGCTGATGCTGGCGACGATGATCGCCACGTACACGGTAGCGTTGGGGAGTTCCCGCCGCACCACCCTATGGATGACGACGGTGGTCGCGGTGATCCTGGCCGGTGCAGGGATCCTGTTCGGCGACACGTCGTGGATCAGTTCCGAGATCGTGGGACTGGTGGCCCAGACCGCGCTCGCCGCCGCGGTGGGAGAGGCCGTACGGAGCCGCCGCGCCTATGTGACGGCCATCGAGGAGCGCGCGCTGCGAGCCGAGCGGACGCGGGAAGAGGAGGCGGGCCGCCGTGTCATGGAGGAACGCCTGCGCATCGCCCGGGAACTCCACGACGTGCTCGCCCACCACATCGCTCTGATCAATGTGCAGGCGGGCGTCGCGGCACATGTCATGGAGACCGAGCCGGTTCAGGCCAGGGAGGCCCTCACCCATATCAGGGTGGCGGGCAGGGCGGCGCTGGACGAACTGCGGACGACCGTGGGCCTGCTGCGTCAGCCGAACTCTCCGGAGGGCCTGGCCACCGATCCTGCCCCGGGATTCGACCGGCTGCCCAAGTTGATCGCGTCCTTCGAGGCGAGCGGCCTCCTGGTTGAGCAGCACGTCGAAGGTAAGGCGCGCGAGCTGCCGGCCACCGTCGATCTGACCGCCTATCGGGTGGTGCAGGAAGCACTGACGAACGTGAGCAAGCACTCGGGCGGCGCATCGGCCGTGCTCCACATCGGCTATGGTCCCGGCGAGCTGCGCCTGGAGGTGACCGACGACGGAATCGGCTGCGACGGAGCGGCCGACGGCACCGGCCATGGCCTGCTCGGCATGCGTGAGCGCGCGCTCTCGGTCGGCGGGACCTTCTCGGCGGGCCCGGGACCGGACGGCGGCTTCCAGGTGCGGACCGTGCTGCCATTTCCGCAGAGCGCCCGGAAGTCCCGGGGGTTCTGCGCATGACGATCCGCATCGTGCTCGCCGACGACCAGGCCCTGGTGCGAGCGGGCTTCAAAGTGCTGGTGAACTCCGCCCCCGATCTGGAGGTGGTGGGCGAGGCCGCGAACGGCCGGGAAGCGGTCGATCTCGCCCGCTCCGCCCAGGCCGACGTCGTGCTCATGGACATCCGGATGCCGGACATGGACGGGCTCGTCGCCACCCGGGAGATCACCACCGACGACGGCCTGGCCGGAGTTCGGGTGCTGGTGCTGACGACGTTCGAGATCGACGAGTACGTGTTCGCGGCGCTCAGGGCGGGGGCCAGCGGGTTCCTCGGCAAAGGCGTGGAGGCCGAGGATCTCCAGGAGGCGATCCGGGTCGTGGCCAGGGGTGATGCGCTGCTGTCCCCCGCGGCCACCCGGGGGCTCATCGCCCGCTTCCTCAGCGGACCCGCCGAGGCCTCGGATCACGCTCGGGAGCGGCTGTCCGGGCTCACCGACCGGGAACGCGAAATCATGATCATGGTGGCGGCCGGGCTGACCAACGACGAGATCGCCGACCGGCTCCAGATCAGTCCGTTCACGGCCAAGACCCATGTGAACCGGGCGATGGTGAAGCTCGGCGCACACGACCGGGCACAGCTGGTGATGATCGCCTACGAGACGCGGCTGGTAACTCCGAGCGGCCCCTCCCCGCAGTAGCCCCGCTGGGCGGCTACTGCGAACGCGGTAGTGGCAAGACCCTCCCTGTGGCCGACGAGTCCGCCTCATCGAGACGACATGCTTGAACCAATGATCGGTAGATCACTGCCGGTCCCGGCCGTCACACGGCCTGAGCCCGCTGCCCGGGGCGCCCCACCCGGGTCCCGTGAACCATTTCTGGAGGTTTTTTCGTCGTGTCCACGCTCGCACGCTGGTGTTATCAACACCGGCTCATCGTGGTCCTGCTGTGGCTGGGCGCCCTCGTCGGGCTGGGTGTCACCTCGGCTTCGGTCGGCTCCTCTTACAGCGACAGCTTCTCGCTGCCCGGCACCGAGTCCACCAAGGCCCTGGACCTGCTACAGAAGTCCCTTCCGGCCCAGTCCGGCGCCAGCGCCACGGTGGTCTGGCAGGTCGGGCAGAACGCCACCGTCAAGGACACCGCTATCCAGCAGCGGATGACCGCGACCCTCGACAAGATCTCCAAACTGCCGTCGATCGCCTCTGTGACCAGCCCCTACGGGCGGCAGGGAGCCCGGCAGATCAGCAAGGACGGCCGCACCGCCTACGCCCAGGTCGCCTTCACGCAGCAGGATCAGAAGCTGCCCAAGCCCGACGTACAGCGTGTCATCGACACCGCCAAGGGCGCGCGGACCGACGGCCTGCGGGTCGAGCTCGGCGGCAATACGATCAGTCAGCTCGAACGGACTCCCCCGTCCAGCAGCGAACTCATCGGCATCGTCGCAGCCGCGATCGTGCTGCTGATCGCCTTCGGCTCGTTCTTCGCGATGCTGATGCCGATCCTGACGGCGGTCGCCGGGCTGGGCTCCGGCCTGATGGCGGTGGGCCTGCTCACCCATGTCTTCACCATCGGCCAGATCGGCCCGATCCTGGGCGCTCTCATCGGCCTGGGCGTCGGCATCGACTACGCGCTGTTCATCGTCACCCGGCACCGCACCGGCCTGAAAGCGGGCCTGACAGTCGAGGCGTCGATCATCAAGGCGATCGACACCTCCGGCCGGGCGGTGCTGTTCGCCGGTGCCACCGTGGTGATCGCATTGCTCGGCCTGTTCGTGCTCGGCATGAGCTTCCTCAACGGCATGGCCATCGCCTCGTCCGTCACCGTGCTGTGCACAGTGATCGGAGCCATCACCCTGCTGCCGGCGATGCTCGGCTTCCTCGGCATGCGGACCCTCAGCCGCCGCGAACGCCGCCGGCTGGCCAAGGGCGGATCCGCCGCGGTCGAGAAGGCCGGTGTCTGGGACCGTTGGGCTGGAGTGGTCGAGCGCCGCCCCAAGCTGCTGTCCGTTGTGGCACTGGCGCTCATCGCGGTCCTGGCCGTCCCGGTCTTCTCGCTGCGCCTGGGCTCTTCCGACGCGGGCAACAACCCCACCTCGAGCACCACCCGCCAGGCGTACGACCTGCTCGCCGACGGGTTCGGGCCCGGTTTCAACGGCCCGCTCCAGCTGGTCGCGCAGACGCCGACGGCCGCCGACCAGCAGGCACTGAGCCGGCTGGCCCAGCAGGTCGGCCAGATCAAGGGCGTGGCCGAAGTGGTTCCGCTGCCGATGAAGCCCGGTGCCACGGTCGGCATCGTGCAGGTCATCCCGTCCTCTGCGCCGCAATCGAAGGCGACCTCCGATCTGATCGAGCACCTGCGTCACGACCTCGTCCCCGCGGCAGAGCAGGGCAACTCCCTGAAGGTCTACGTCGGCGGTGCGACGGCCATCTTCAACGACTTCGCCGGCGTGCTGACCGGCAAGCTGCCGCTGTTCATCGCGGTCATCGTCGCCCTGGGCTTCGTGCTGCTGCTCGTCGCCTTCCGCAGCCTGCTGGTGCCGCTCACCGCCGCGGTGATGAACCTGCTCGCCGCAGGAGCATCCTTTGGTGTCGTCGTGGCCTTCTTCCAGTTCGGCTGGGGCTCCGACCCGCTGGGCATGGGCGCCTCTGGGCCGATCGAGGCGTTCCTGCCGGTGATCATGCTGTCCATCCTGTTCGGGCTGTCCATGGACTATCAGGTGTTCCTGGTCAGCCGGATGCACGAGGAATGGGTTCACTCCGGGGACAACAGGAAGGCGATCAGGATCGGCCAGGCCCAGACCGGCCGGGTCATCACAGCGGCCGCCACCATCATGATCGCGGTGTTCGTCGCCTTCGCCATCGGTGGCCAGCGCACCATCGCCGAGTTCGGCATCGGCCTCGCCGCCGCGGTCGCCCTGGACGCCTTCATCCTGCGGACGATCCTGGTCCCCGCCATGATGCATGTGTTCGGCAGCGCCAACTGGTGGCTCCCCACCTGGCTGGACAAGCGCCTCCCGCACCTGTCCGTGGAGCCGCCCGAAGAGCCCGTTCCCGCCGAGCCCCGGGAACCGGCACTGCTGAGCGGATGACCCCGAGGCTGAAAGCCGTGAGCTCCTAGAAGGTCATGCTTCTCGCCCTGACCATCCCGCGCATCCGCCGCGGGACGGTCAGGGCGAAGAGATTCCCTGCGTGATCATGCGATCGTTCGTCGAACGGTTGCGTGATCACGTCTCTTTTGGGGCGGGGAAGACGACCGGTCGGCCACAATGATCTGTCCCCGGGTCCGGTCCACTTGCCGTAGGGGCCCCTGTGACGCTGAACTGACCAGTGTGACCCAGCCCGCGCGCCGCCCCGTCCTCTATGCCATCGTGTGCGCCGCCGGTCCGGCGAGGCACGTCCATCGGCTCATCCGGCTGGCGCAGGAACGCGGCTGGGACATCTGGATCATCCCGACCCCGTCGGCCGTGGACTTCCTCGACGTACTCGCGGTGGAGGAGCTCAGCGGCCATCCCGCCCGCAGCCGGCACCGCCAGTTCGGCGAGCCCGGCACCTTCCCGCGCGCGGACGCGATCGTCGTCGCCCCGGCCACGTACAACACCATCAACAAGTGGGCGCACGGCACCTCGGACAACTACGCGCTGGGCCTGCTCGCCGAGCTGGTCCCACTCGGCGTCCCCACGGCCGTACTGCCGTTCCTCAACGCGGCGCTGGCCGCCAACCCGGTATTGGCCCGCAGCATCGCCGAACTGCAGCTGATGGGTGTGCGCGTGCTCGTCGGCCGGGGACAGTTCGAGCCGCACCAGCCCGGAACCGGCGCAGAGAAGATCGACAGCTATCCGTGGCACCTCGTGCTGGACGCGGTGGGAGATCCACGGCGACGCCTGATCGGCTAAGACGCACCGTCTCACCTGTCGACCGCGTCGAGGTCCTCGCAGCACTGGACGACCTGCTCGACCACTTCGATCGCGTTGGAGAGCGGATGCCGCACCGTGCCGTTCATCGGGGCTCAGTAGGAGAGTGAGTCCTGGCGGATCCAGATGTGCACTCCGGCCCGTACGCAGATCACCGCCATTCCGTAGCCGTACGATCCGTGCATCCTGCCCAACCCCGAGGTGGCGTCTCGACTAGCCGCGGAAGGTCCTGCGGTAGGCGTTCGGGGAGACCGCGATCGCGCTCTGCAGATGCTGACGCAGCGAGGCGGCCGTGCCGAAGCCCGAGCGCTCGGCGATCCGGTCGACCGGCAGTTCGCTGTGCTCCAGCAGATGCCGGGCCAGGTCGACCCGCTGCTGGGTGAGCCACTGCCCGGGACTCTGGCCGACCTCGGCGCGGAAGCGGCGGGTGAAGGTGCGGCGGCTCATCCCGGCGTGGGCGGCCAGATCCTTGAGCGGGAGCGTGTGGTCCAGCCGGTCGAGGGCCCAGGCACGGGTGAGCGCGGTGCCCGCGTCCGAGACCTCGGGGACGGGACGCTCGATGTACTGGGCCTGGCCGCCGTCCCGCCACGGGGGGACGACACAGGAGCGGGCCACGTCGTTGGCGATGCCGCTGCCGTGGTCGCGGCGGACCAGGTGCAGGCAGAGGTCCACGCCGGCGGCAGCTCCCGCCGAGGTGAGGATCCGGCCCGCGTCCACGAACAGGACCTTGGGGTTCACTTTGACGCCGGGGAACAGCCGCTGGAAGTTCCCGGCGTGCCGCCAGTGGGTGGTCGCGGGCAGGCCGTCCAGGAGGCCTGCGGCGGCCAGCACATAGGAGGCCAGGCAGATCGAGACCATCCGGGTCTCGGGACGGATCAGCGCGAGCGCGTCCGCCAGCGCGGGCGGCAGGGCGTCCGGGCCGGTGATCTCGGCCATCGCCTCGGACGCCGGGATGACGACGGTGTCGGCGGTGGCCAGCACCGAGGCATCATGGGCGACCGCGACGGAGAAGTCGGCGGCCGTGGCCACCGGCCTACCATCCGGTGTGCAGGTGATCACCTCGTACAGAGGCCGCCGGTCGGCATCCCAGGCGATTCCGAAGATCCGGGACGCGAGGCTGAGCTCGAAAGGGATCACGCCGTCCACGGCGAGCACGACCACCCGATGCATGGCCCGATTCTTGCACAGTTTGACCTTCGGGCCACTGTCTGACCGGGTGCCTGCGGCGGCAGTCTGTGCGCATGACAACGACAACGATGCGGGCGATCAGCCAGGACGAGCTGGGCGGCCCCGAAGTGCTGCGGGAAGTCGAGATCGAGCGGCCCGTTCCCGGACCGTCCGAGGTCCTGGTGCAGGTCCATGCGGCCGGGATGAGCCCGACCGACTGGAAGCACCGGCAGGTGCCCGGCTTCCTAGGACGGCTTCCGCTGGTCCTCGGCTGGGACGTGTCGGGCGTGGTCGAGGACGTCGGCATCGGCGTGACGATCCACCAGGCCGGCGACGAGGTCTTCGGCATGCTGCCCTATCCGCACGGCCACGGCTCCTTCGCCGAGTACGTCACGGCCCCCGCACGCACATTCGTCAGGAAGCCCGCCGAGCTCGACCACCTCCAAGCCGCCGCGGTCCCGCTGGCCGCACTGACGGCCCACCAGGCCCTGGTGGACACCGCCGATGTCCAGCCCGGCCAGCGCGTCCTGATCCACGCCGCGGCCGGTGGCGTCGGCCACCTCGCAGTCCAGATCGCCAAGTCGCTGGGTGCACATGTGATCGGCACCGCCAGCGCGCCCAAGCACGACCTGCTCCGCGAACTCGGCGCCGATGAGCTCATCGACTACCACGCCGAGGACTTCGAGAAGGCGGCCGGAAAGGTCGACGTGGTCATCGACCTCGTCGGCGGCGACTACACGGCCCGCTCCCTGCGGACGCTCCGCAAGGGCGGCATCCTCATCTCCCTCGTGCTCTCGGACGCCCAGCTCATGACGGAGCTGACCGCGGAACTGGGTGTCCGCCAGCGGCTGATGCTCGTCGAGGCCGACCAGGCGGGGATGCTCGCGGTGGCCGGGCTGGTGAAGTCCGGCGCACTCCGTCCGGTCATCGAGGCCGCCTTCCCGTTGGAGCAGGCCGCCAAGGCGCACGAACTGGGCGACACCGGCCGGGTCACGGGCAAGGTGGTCCTCACCGTCCGCTAGACGCTGCACTCACCCAGGTGGCGCGTCGAGGTCCTCGCAGCGCTGGACGACCTGCTCGACCACCTCGATCGCGTCGGAGAGCGGGTGCCGCGCCGTGCCGTGGCCTGGGGCGCAGTAGGAGAGGGAGTCCTCGCGGATCCAGATGTGCACTCCGGCCCGTACGCAGATCACAGCCATTCCGTAGCCGTACGATCCGTGCATCCTGCCCAGGCCCCTCGCCGCAAGCAGGGCGTACATCTCCTCGGCCACCAGGCGGTCCGGCTTCGGCGCGGGGGGCGGGGTGTCCGCCGGGATCGGCATCGCGACGAACACCGCCTTGCCCGGCACCGGCCGGGCTCCGAGGCGCGAGCGCGTCCGGTGGATTCCCCACCGGCCGCCGTGCTCGGCGGTCAACGCGGCCACGACCTCGAAGCCACGTCCGCCCTCCGAGGCGGGATGCGGGCGCAGCGGACCAGGTGAGATGGTTCCCCGCCAGGGCGCGGAGTCGTACACCTTGAGTACGACTTCGCGGCGCTTACCCCAGCGCACGTACGCCCAGAGCTCCGGCAGCCCTGCGGGGGCCGTCCCTCCCAGGGCGTGGCGGTGGACATTGGTGGCCAGCTCCGAGAGGGCGACGGCCGTGTCGTAGGTGAGCTCGGCCGGCAGGCCCAGCGTCCCGAACACCGCCTTCACCACCGAGCGCGCGAAGCCCGCGCCCGTCTCGTCCGGCGGCAGCGCCCACGCCGGGAAACCGCCGTCGTACAGGTCCTTCACATCGCCATCGGCCATAGGAGTCGCGCCATCGCAGAAATCTTGATTGCTGTGGCGTCAGCCTGTCCCACGATCCATACTCAGGGTGACCGTTATATCTACAGACTGTGAGTGACCGGTGAACCGCGCCTGTGGGCTTGCCGGAGCTTGCCAACGGAGCGTGGCCCATGCCCAGACGGCCCAATCCCCTCGATCCGTCCTCATCCCCCCTCGCCCTCTTCGGCTCCGAGCTGCGCACCTACCGGGAACGCTCCGGGCTGTCGCAGGAGCAGCTGGGTTCCAAGACCAACTACGCCGGGTCGTTCGTCGGCGCGGTGGAGCGCGCCGAGGAGATGCCTCGCCGCGAGTTCGCGCTGAAGATGGATCCGGCGCTGGACACCGGTGACGCGCTGACCCGGCTCTGGGACGGCTTACTCAAACCCAGCGTCTATCCGTCCTGGTTCGACTGGCACCTGCACGAGGCCGACGCCACCGTGCTGCGATCCTTCCAGCTATCGGTGGTCGACGGCCTGCTGCAGACCGAGGACTACGCGCGCGACCTGTTGTACGGCGACGAGACGGCGGTCGCGGGGCGGATGGCCCGGCAGGAGATCCTCGAGCGCGAGGACCCGCCGCTGGTGATCTGCGTCCTCGACGAGAGCGTGCTGTGGCGCGAGGTCGGCGGTCCCGAGGTGATGCGCGCCCAGCTCGACCATCTGGTCGCGGTGGCTTCCGAGCGGATCAGCATCCACGTTGTTCCCTCCCGCCGGCACCGCGGGATCAACGGTTCCTTCGTGCTCGCCACACTGGAGGATCGGTCCGAGGTAGCGTACGTAGAGACGTCCGCCCGGGGGATCACCACCGGCGAGCCGCAGGATCTGGCGACCCTCGCCGAACGGTTCGAGGCGATCCGGTCGCGGGCGTTGCCCGTGGACCAGTCACTCGAACTCATCGCTAGGACGGCGGAAGAACGATGGACCTGAACGGTGCCCGGCGCAAGTCTAGTCACAGCGGCGACAACGGCGGGAACTGCGTAGAAGTCGCGGTTGTATGGCGCAAGTCCAGTCACAGCGGCGACAACGGCGGTCAGTGTGTAGAGGTCGCAGTGCTGTGGCGTAAGTCCAGCCACAGCGGCGACAATGGCGGCGACTGCGTGGAGGTCGCCTCGCTGGTGGGGACCGTGGCCGTACGGGACAGCAAGAACCCCGACGGCGGAGCGCTGCTGTTCTCCCGCGAGACGTTCCGCCGCTTCACCGACGACCTCAAGGCCCGGTAGGCCCGCGCCTCGACACGCCCCGAACACCTGTGGCCAGGGAACCTCCCCTCCCCGGCGGGCACGGGCCGGGCTTACCGAAATAGCCGTACGGCTCCGGACGTTGGTCTCGTATATGAGTGCGAGCCGCGGCAGTGTCCGCGTGGAACCAAGTGCCAAGCGCGTGAGGGTCTATCTCGGTGGCGAGGTGATCGCCGACAGCGCGGCCCCGGTCCTGGTGTGGGAGGTTCCTTACTATCCGACGTACTACTTCCCGTCCGCGAACGTCCGGGTGGATCTGCTCGCCTCCGACGGCGAGGTGAAGCACTCGCCGAGCCGGGGCGACGGCAGCCTCTACACCGTGAAGGCCGGCGGCAAGGAGGTCGCCGGGGCCGCTCTGCGCTACCACAACTCCCCCATCGAGGAACTCCGTGACCTCGTCCGCTTCGAGTGGGACGCCTTCGACGGCTGGTTCGAGGAGGACGAGGAGATCTACGTCCACCCGCGCGACCCGTACAAGCGCGTGGACGTCCTGGCCTCCTCCCGGCACGTACGGGTGGAAGTCGATGGGGTGACGGTGGCGGAGTCGGCCGCGCCGCGGCTGCTGTTCGAGACCGGGCTGCCGGTCCGCTACTACCTGCCGAAGACGCATGTGCGCATGGGACTGCTGGAGCACACCGAGACGCTCACCCACTGCCCGTACAAGGGTGAGGCGGAGTATTGGGCGATCCGTGCCGGCGGTCAGGTTCACCCTGATCTGGCCTGGTCGTACCGGGCGCCCCTGCCGGAGAGCCAGAAGGTCGCCGGTCTGATCGCCTTCTACAACGAGAAGGTCGACATCTACGTCGACGGTGTCCTTCAGGAGCGCCCGCACTCGAAGTTCAGCTGAGCGAAGGGGAGGCCGGCGGTCGCCGGGCGTCCGGCTGAGCGGGTCCGCGCGCCGGTCCGCCGGAGGAGACCCGCGGGCTGCCAGAGTGCGGTCATGGGGGTTCTGTAGCGGTGTCGGGAGATCTGTTCCCGGACGTCCTCGACCTGGCGGGCATCTTCGTCTTCGCGGTGTCGGGGGCGCTGGCGGCCGTGCGCAAGCGGCTCGACCTGGTCGGCATGGTGGTGCTGGCGGAGACGACCGCGCTGGGCGGCGGAATCCTGCGCGACCTGGTGATCGGCGCGGTGCCGCCGGCGGCCTTCACCAACCTGCGGTACGTCATGGTGCCGCTCGTCGCCGGCGCCATCGTTTTCTTCTGGCATCCGCAAGTGACGCGCATCCTGCCCGCGGTCATGGTGTTCGACGCCGCCGGGCTGGGCCTGTTCGGGGTCACGGGGACGCTCAAAGCGCTGGCCTATGGGCTGTCGCCGTTCCATGCGGCGCTGCTCGGTGTGTGCACGGCGGTCGGCGGCGGCATCCTGCGCGACATGCTGAGCGGGCAGATCCCGTCAGTTCTGTACGACCGGCAGTTGTACGCCCTGCCGGCGATGATCGGCTGTGCGGCCATCGCGACGGCGGAAGCCCTGCACACTCATGGACCGCTGATCTCGTTCGGCGCGGCCTTGCTGACGTTCGTGCTGCGAATGCTGGCGATGCGCTACGACTGGCGAACGCCCCGGCCGCGGGGAATCCGGGACTGAAACCGGATCGCCGTCCACGAGCCTGCGGCCAGGGCTCGGCGGCACTGCTCCGCCGGGCCCGGGTGGGGGCGTGACGAACAGGTTGTGAATCGAGTCACCATTCCGAGACGAAAACTTGTTGCGGAATGCTCTATTTTGAGTGCCCCCGGACGCGCCATAGTGCTCTGCCGAGCCTGAACCGACATCTGCTGGCCTTCGTGGCACATGCGGCATATGCAGCACATACGTCTGAGGGAGTTCCATGGACGACGGACACGCGCAGGACGGGCGGTCGCCCGGCATCGACGAGCGTCATCCGCCGATCAAGACGCGTCGGGTTTCGTTCGACTGGGAGAAGACCCCACTGCACTGGATCCCGGGCGACCCGGTGGGCACACACTTGATCAACTCCTTCCACATCGTGCTGCCCGCGGGTGAACGGTGGTTCATCCAGTGCGTCAAGGACGCCCTGCCCGAGATCACCGACGAGAAGCTGAAGGAAGAGATCAAGGGTTTCATCGGCCAGGAGATGGTGCACGCCCGCTCCCATCAGGGGGTGCTGGACAACCTGCTGGAGAAGAGCGGGATCGATACCCGCAAGATCACCGACCAGATGAACAAGGGCAACGACGAGCGTCCGGGTCAGCGCGCGAAGATGTCTCCACGCAGGGCCAGACGGCTGCTGATGTTCGAGCTCGCCGCGGTCGCCTCCATCGAGCACTACACCGCGGTCCTGGGGCAGTGGATCATGGAGGCGAAGGAGCTCGACAAGGCCGGCGTGGATCCGACGATGCTGGATCTGCTGCGCTGGCACGGCGCGGAGGAGGTCGAGCACCGGTCGGTCGTCTTCGACGTCTATCAGCATCTCGGCGGCAAATACCCGATGCGCGTCGTCGCGTGGGCGGTCTCCCTCTTCTTCCTCTATTGGGCGCTGCTCGGCGGCGGATTTTACCTGGTGGGCCAGGATCGGACGGTCGAGAACAAGATGACCAAGCTCCGGTTCCTGCGCGAATACCGCAGGTCGGTCCGCAAGGGTCATATCCCGGGGGTCTTCCGGATGCTGCTCGGCGAGGCGCCGATCTACCTCAAGCCGAACCACCATCCGTCGAAGGTGCTCTCGACCCAAAAGGCCCTCGACTACCTGCGCACCTCGCCGGCCGCCATCGCCGGTGGTTACGACCCGTACTGAAAGCCGGGCCTGGCCGGGCATAAACTCGGTCCATGGGCAGGGTGACTGTACGACGGCAGGTGCTTCGCATCGACGGAGCGACGCGGCGGAACGAGCGGCCGGACACCCTGGCCGTGGAGGAGCCACTGGAGATCCGGATCTCCGGGCGCCCGCTGACGGTCACCATGCGCACTCCCGGCGACGACTTCGACCTCGTGGCGGGCTTCCTCACCGCGGAGGGCGTCATCAGCGGCGCCGCGGATCTCACCGCCATGCGGATCTGCACGGACGTCGGGGAGTCCGGGGAGCCCACCTACAACGTCGTGGACGTGGCCCTGGCCGAAGGGGTCGCACCGCCGGACGCCTCGGTGGAGCGCGCGTTCTACACCACCAGCGCCTGCGGGGTCTGCGGCAAGACGAGCATCGACGCGCTCCGGCACCGCGCGCCGTACGACCTCGCAGCCGACCGCGTACGGCTTGATCCTGGTGTGCTGACAGGACTGCCGGACACGCTCCGGAAGGCTCAGCGGGTGTTCGACCGGACCGGCGGGCTGCACGCCGCGGGTCTGTTCGACGACGAGGGCGCCCTGCTGGCGGTGCGGGAGGACGTCGGCCGGCACAACGCCGTCGACAAGATCGTGGGCTGGGCGCTGCGGGAGGGTCGGCTGCCGCTGAGCGGGAAGGTGCTCATGGTCAGCGGCCGGGCCTCCTTCGAGCTGGTCCAGAAGGCGGTGGTCGCCGGGATCCCCGCGCTGTGCGCGGTGTCGGCACCCTCGTCGCTGGCCGTGGATCTGGCCGCCGAGTCCGAGCTGACGCTGGTGGGATTCCTGCGCGGCACGTCGATGAACGTCTACACCGGGGCCTCCCGGCTGGCGTGATCAATCCTTGCGGCCGAGCACCCCGGCCATCTGGGTGTGCAGCGGATGCTCCAGTTCCCCCACGGGCCCATTGGGGCGCCAGGCGGTCACATGGGCCACTCCGGGCTCCAGGATCGTCAGGCCCGCCATGAAGCTCTCGATCTCGGCGGCGCTTCGGAAGTACGAACCACCGAGACCCTGCTGGAGGATCTTTTTGGCCTCCTCGACGCGGGGGTCGTCGCCGGAGTCGTGCAGATGGGTCAGCATGAAGTGGCTGCCGGGGGCCACGAACTGGTGCAGCGCCTGGACGACGGCCTGGGGGTTCCGCTCATCGGGCACGTGGTGGATGATCGCGGCCAGGATGATGCCGACGGGCTGTGAGAGGTCGATCAGCTCCGTCAGCATCGGCTCGGAGAAGATCTTCTCTGGTTCGTAGAGATCGGCCTGGATCACCGCGGCCACCCCGTCCTCGGCGAGCAACGCCCGGCCGTGGGCGAGGACGATCGGGTCGTTGTCGACGTAGACGACCCGGGCGCCGTCGATCGAGTCCTTGGCGAACTGATGAACGTTGCTGGAGGTCGGTAGGCCCGACCCGAGGTCGATGAACTGCCGGATACCGACCTCGCCTGCCAGGTACCGCACCGCGCGCTCGATGGCCACACGGTTGCCCCGCGCGACGACGGGCGCCTCGGGCACGAGTTGCAACACCATGTCGGCCACTTCCCGGTCGGCGGCGAAATTGTCCTTGCCGCCGAGGAAGTAGTCGTAGACCCGGGCGAAGCTGGGGGTGGAGATGTCTATGCCCGCTGCCGGCGCCTCTTCGGGGTGACCGTGCATCCAAGGGTTATCCGGCATGCCGACCTGATCTCCTTCGCTTCCTGGCCGCCTCATGAGGCAGGTGGTATTTCCTACGGGAGCGTAACTTACTTGGACGTCCAAAACCCCTATAAATATGGGCATCCAGAGCATTTGGCAAGTCCGCTCGTCATCACCGAAAGGATGTCACCTCGGTCACGTGACCGGGATTCACATCTACCGCATTAATTGACGATGCATCCAATAGGATGCCGGCGAACATGCCCCTCCGCGATCAAGGAATCGTTGTGCAACGATTCCTTGATCGCGGAGGGGCATTCGGTCGCCGATCGGTTAAGGAATCTCAAAACCGGCGCCTCCCGCCCGTGTCCCGCGTCGGAACACCGGCGCGGGGCGCCAGGGTCTCCTCCTGTGGATCGCAGGACGTTTCTCTCCAGTAGTGGGCTGATCGTGGGTACGGGACCGTACCTCTCCCGACCGGCACGCCGCACGCGCCTTCCCGGCCAGCCGTTCCGGCTCGGGGTGGCCTCCGGCGACCCGTCGCCGGGCGGGGTCGTGCTGTGGACCAGGCTGGCTCCCGACCCGCTCGACCCCGACCCGGCGACCCCGGGCGGCATGACTCCGGAAGCGGTCCCGGTCCGCTGGGAGATCGCCGAGGACGAACTGTTCCGGACCATCGTCCAGCAGGGCGACACGGTCGCCCGGCCCGAACTCGCGCACTCGGTCCATGTGGAGGTGAGCGGGCTGCGCCCTGGCCACGACTACTTCTACCGGTTCCGGGCGGTCGGTGAGATCAGCCCGGTGGGCCGCACCCGGACCGCACCGAATCAAACGGTGCGGACGGTGAAGTTCGGGTTCGTCTCCTGCCAGATGTACGAGCATGGATTCTTCACCGCCTATCGGCACCTGGCCGACGAGGATCTCGACGTGATCCTCCATCTGGGCGACTACATCTACGAGTACCGCCCGGGCGTGTATCCCGCCCCCGGCGGGGACGCGCGGAGCCATGGGCTGCCGACCGCGATGAATCTGACGAGCTACCGCCTCCGGCACGCGGTCTACCGCACCGACCCCGACCTGCAGGCAGCACATGCGGCGGCCCCGTGGATCGTGACCTGGGACGACCACGACGTCGCCGACAACTACCTCGACCCCCGGGGCGATCCTGCGGCCTTCCTGCGGCGACGGGCCGCCGCCTACCAGGCCTACTACGAGCACATGCCGCTGCGCGGTTCGTCGGCGCCGAGGGGCCGGGAGATGCGGGTCTTCCGCCGGCTGGGCTACGGGGACCTGCTGGACCTGCATGTACTGGACACCCGCCAGTACCGTAACCGCCCTCCGGTTCCGGGCGGGACCACGCTTGCGAGCCCGGAGCGCGACGATCCCCGCCGCTCGATCCTCGGCGACGCTCAGGAGCGCTGGCTGACCGACGGGCTCTCCACGTCAGGGGCCCGCTGGCAGATCATCGCCCAGCAGGTCTTCTTCTCCCAGCGCGAATTCGCTCCTGGGGACATGTTCCAGATGGACTCCTGGGACGGCTACCCGGCCGCCCGGACCCGGCTGCTGAAGACGATCGCAGAGCGGCGTATCCGCAATCCGGTCGTGCTCACCGGTGACGTCCACTCGAACTGGGCGGCCGAACTGAAGGCCGACTTCAACGACCCCGACTCGGCCACCCTCGGCACGGAACTGGTGGGCACGTCGATCAGTAGTGGCGGCGACGGCTCGGACTGGCACAAGGACACCGGCACCATCCTGGAGGACAATCCACACCTGAAGTTCTTCGACAACCACCGCGGCTACGTCCGGTGCACGGTGACGCCGGAAAACCTGCAAGCCGACTTCCGCGTGGTGCCCTATGTCCGCCGTCCCGGCGCACCGGTGCACACCCGGGCCGCCTTCCAGGTCGCCACCGATAAGCCCGGTCTCCGGCAGGTTCTGGACCGGCCGCTGCCGGGGGCCCCGAGTGTCGCCGGACCGACGATAGAGCTCGGCCTCGAGGGGTAGCGGGCCGGCATGTCTTCCCTGGCGGGTCGGCCGTGGCGGGTCGGCCGTGGCGGGTCGCTAGGAAGCGACGGGCTCCAGTTCGGGTTCTGGTTCGGTGACCGGCGCCGGCCGCTTGATCGCGAGCGCCGGAATGAAGACGTGCGACAACGGGCCGATGGCGACGGCGTACAGCAGGGTGCCCACGCCGATCGTTCCGCCGAGCAGCCAGCCCACGGACAGCACGCTGAGCTCGATGCCGGTGCGCACCACCCTGATCGAGTGACCACGGGCCACCAGCCCCGTCATCAATCCGTCCCGCGGTCCCGGGCCGAGCCCGGCACCGATGTAGAGGCCGGTGGCGAATCCGCCGGCCAGGATCGCGACGACGAGATAGGTCCAGCGCAGTGGCAGACCCTCCGGATGCGGCAGTACGGCCAGGAAGACGTCGGCGAACACCCCGACCAGGAGGGCATTACTGATCGTGCCGACACCCGGCCGCTGCCGCAGCGGGATCCACAACAGCATCGCCAGCACGCCCACGATCAGGATCCAGGTGCCGATCGACAGCCCGAACCGCCGGGTCAGTCCCTGGTGGAAGACGTCCCAGGGATCGTTCCCCAGGCTGGAGGACACCTGGAGGGCGATGGCCAGCCCGTACAAGGCCAGTCCTGCATAAAGTTGCACCACTCGGCGTACCAACAGGGCCACTGAGGCGTTCCTTTCTGATCTTTCTCCAACATCTAGGGAGGACAGGGGCAGACCACTCCATTGACTCAGAAAATGGCCTTGAAACTTAAGAGCCAATCTGAAAAAGTGGTTCTATGGTGGTACGACACGTCAGCGGTCCCCAGCTGGGCCGGCTACTGCAGGACGTCCCTGCCGAGCGGCCCTACTACGCCGCGCTGGCCCGGGCGGTTCGCGGCCTGGTGCTGGAAGGGCGGTTGCCGCTCAGGGTCCGGTTGCCCGCAGAGCGTGACCTGGCCGCCGTGCTCGGCGTCAGCCGGACGACCATCACCGCCGTCTACGACGCGCTGCGGGCGGAAGGGTTCGTCGAGAGCCGGCAGGGCGCGGGCAGCTGGACCGCACTCCCGCCGAGCCTCATGACCGCGCGAGACCCGGGCCGGTTCGGGATTGCGCATTCGCCCACCCGTCCCGAGGACATCGACCTCGGCTGCGCCGCGCCGGCCGCCCCTCAGATCTTCGAGGAGGCCGTCATGGCGGCGGTCGCCGAACTGCCCCGCTACAGCTCCGGGCCCGGATACGAACCAGCCGGGCTGGCCCCGCTGCGCGAGACCATCGCCGAGCGCTACACCGAGCGTGGCCTGCCCACCCGGCCGGACCAGATCGTGGTCACGACGGGCGCCCAGCATGCCCTCACCCTGCTGATGCAGACACTGGTGAACGCCGGTGACGCCGTGCTCCTCGAGTCACCGACCTATCCGCACGCCCTCGACGCCGTGCGCCGCCGCGGGGCCCGCCTGGTGCCCGCCGGGGTGAACGGCGGCTGGGACGTCGAGCTCGTCGCGAGCAGCCTGCGGCAGGCCGCGGTCCGGCTCGCCTACACGATCCCCGACTTCCAGAACCCGACCGGCCATCTGATGAGTGACACGGACCGGGCCGCGTTCGTCGATGCCGCCCGCCGCGCGGACTCCTATGTTGTCGCCGACGAGACCTTCGCCGAACTGGCCATCGACCCGCCCGCCGTCCCGCCCCCCCTGGCCGCGTACGACTCGGGCGGCCGGGTGATCAGTGTCGGCTCCGCCGCCAAGCTGTTCTGGGGCGGCCTGCGCATCGGCTGGATCCGGACCACCTCGCCGATCGCTCGCCGATTGGTCATCGCCCGCGAGTCGATCGACATCGCCAGCCCAGTGCTCGATCAGCTGATCGTGCGGGAGCTGCTGCTGCGGGTCTGCGAGGTCCGGGCGGAACGCGCGGAGCAGCTGGCCGAGAACCGGGACGCGCTGGCCGGGGCATTGCGCGCGTCGCTGCCGGACTGGGAGTTCACGCTCCCACACGGCGGGATGTCGCTGTGGGCGCGACTGCCCGCGCCGGTCGCCACTCCGCTCGCCGAGGCGGCGCTGCGGCGAGGGGTACGCGTCGTTCCCGGCCCCGCGTTCGGCACCGATGGGGTGCTCGACGACTACGTACGGCTGCCGTACGTGCTGCCTCCCGAGATCCTGCGGGACGCGGTCGGACGGCTCTGCGCCGCCTACCGCGACGTCGAGAACGCCCCGCTCGCCCGGCCGCTGCCCGCGTACGTCTGAGCGACCCTGGCGGCTCCCGGGCGCCGACGTCATGCCGGCCGGGCAGGTGTCCGGCCCGCGCCCCCCTCGCCGAGGATTCCCGATCCCGGGAGCGGGACCGCCCGGATCAGCTCTGGATGTAGCCGAACAGCTGCTCGCGTTCGGTCTCCAGGTCGTCGATGGCGCTCTTGACCACATCGCCGATGCTGACGATCCCGACCAGCTTGCCGTCCGCCACGACCGGCAGGTGCCGGATGCGGTGCTCGGTCATGATCCGACGAAGCCCGTCGACCATGTCGTTCAGCCCGCAGGTGCGGACCTCCGAGGTCATGATCTCCGAGACCGTACCGCTGAGCAGATCGGCTCCGCGTTCGTGCATGCGCCGTACGACATCCCGCTCCGAGGCGATGCCGGCGATGGTGACGCCGTCCGCGGAGACCACGACGGCGCCGATGTTGTGTTCTGCCAGTGTGGCCAGCAGTTCGCGGACGGTAGCATCCGGGCGCACCGTCGCCACCGTGCCCCCCTTGCGCCGCAGAATGTCACGTATCCGCATGCATCACACTCCAAGGTCTCCCGGCGGACTGCTCCTTCCTGCCAAGGTCGCACGTCTCGCCGGTAACGAAAAGACACCGAGGCAAGCCTTTACACGTTTCTGCCCCTGCACAGATCCCAGATAACGGACAGAACGTCACGCACGGAGCTCGGCTGAACCCAGGATGCTGAGCACGAGGACCCCGGCCTACGCTGGGAAACCTCTCGGTGACTCGCCGATCATCAGGGCGGCGCCGACGAGATCGCGTTACGGTACCTAGACCCCACCCGCCAGGGCCACATCCATCACGTCCAGACCCATGAGGGGAACCATGCCGGGACGTATCGAGGACTATGCGCTGATCGGTGACATGCAGAGCGCCGCGCTGGTGTGCCGCGACGGTTCCATCGACTGGCTGTGCTTCCCCCGCTTCGACTCCGCCGCGTGCTTCGCCGCGCTGCTCGGGGACGAGGAGAACGGCCATTGGCGGATCGCCCCGAGCAATGTGAACCCGATGTCCTCACGCCGCCGGTACAGGGGCGAGACGCTCATCCTGGAGACCGAGTGGGAGACCCCCACGGGTGTGGTGCGGGTCATCGACTTCATGCCGCACCGCGGCGAGGCGCCCGACATCGTCCGCATCGTCGAAGGGGTCAGCGGAGAGGTGCCGATGCGGTTTGAGCTGCGGTTGCGCTTCGACTACGGCCACATCATCCCGTGGATGCACGCCGTCGACGGGCAGCTGGCCGGTATCGCCGGACCCGACTCCGTCTGGGTGCGTGGCCCGATCAAGCTGGAGGGTGAGAACTTCGCCCATACCGCCGAGTTCACGGTGCGCGCCGGCGATCGAGTGCCGTTCGTGCTCACCTGGCACCCCTCACACCTGTCCTCCCCCGAGCCGATCGATCCGTTGCTCGCCCTGGTGGAGACCGAGCACCTCTGGCTGGAGTGGGTGAGGTTGTGCACCTACCACGGGCAGTGGCGCGACGCGGTCATACGCTCGCTGATCACTCTCAAGGCACTCACCTACGCGCCCACCGGGGGCATCGTCGCCGCGCCCACCACCTCCCTGCCCGAGGTGATCGGCGGCGTCCGCAACTGGGACTACCGCTATTGCTGGCTGCGAGACGCCACCATGACCCTGGAGGCCCTGCTGCGCAGCGACTACAGCAGTGAGGCCTACGCGTGGCGGCAGTGGCTGATCCGGGCGGTGGCCGGCAGCCCCGACGACATCCAGATCATGTACGGCGTCGGAGGCGAACGCAGGCTGGACGAGTGGGAGGTCGACTGGCTGCCCGGCTACGGGGGTTCCAAGCCCGTACGCGTCGGCAACGGCGCCGCCCGCCAGCTCCAGCTGGACGTGCCCGGCGAGGTGATGGACTCGCTGTACCTCGCGGAGTGCTCCGGCCTCAAGTCCGAGCCGCACGTCTGGTCGATGCAGATGGCCCTGCTGAAGTATCTGGAATCCCGGTGGTCTCGGCCGGACGAGGGGCTGTGGGAGGTCCGTGGGGCCAGCAGGCATTTCGTGCACTCCAAGGTGATGTGCTGGGTGGCCTACGACCGGGGTGTCCGCATGGTCGAGGAGTTCGGCCGGCCAGGCCCGGTCGAGCACTGGCGGCGGATCCGCGACCAGATCCACCAGGAGGTCTGCGACAAGGGATACGACCCGGTGCGGATGACCTTCACCCAGTCGTACGGCTCGGCGGAGCTGGATGCGTCCCTGCTCCTCATCCCGCAGGTCGGCTTTCTTCCCCCGGAGGATCCGCGGATCGTGGGCACCATCGAAGCGGTGCAGCGAGAGCTCTCGGAAGACGGGTTCATCCGGCGCTATCCGACCTCCCAAGGTGAGGCGTCCGACGGGCTGGTCGGCGAGGAAGGCGCCTTCCTGGCCTGCTCGTTCTGGATGGCGGACGCACTGCGCCTGATCGGCAGGGAGGAGGAGTCACGTGAACTGTTCGAACGGCTACTGAGCCTGCGCAACGACGTCGGGCTGCTCGCCGAGGAGTACGACCCCCGGCTGAAGCGCCAGGTGGGCAACTTCCCCCAGGCCTTCACTCACGTCCCCCTGATCCGAACGGCGTACGACCTCGACCGACACGATGGCCCGTCGGCCTCACCTCGCTAGTACGGGTTCACCACGGTGCCGTTGGGCTGATGTCGGTGTCGGTGTCAGGACGAACCGGGCTCGGCGGTGAGCGTGGTGAGCACGGCCAGGAAGTCCTTGGGCAGCACCACCGAGTCGCCGTCGTACTGGGTCTCCAGCAGCGTCAGTGCGCCTGCCCGCCACCAGAACAGGTGCGGGCTGAGCGAACCCGGACCCTCCTCGTAGGCGTGTTGTGCCTGAGCCTGCAGCTCCGTGGCCGCCAGCACCACCGGGCCGTGCCCGTGCGGTGAGATCGCCCACGGCTCCGCCCCGCTCCGGCCCTGGATCGGATATGCGGCGATCATGCTCCTGCTGGGCACCACGACCAGCGCTCCATAGGGGCCGAGCTCGAGATAGTCCTCCAGCCATGCCGCATGGGTCGCGGCATAGAACGTCCAGCCTTGCAGCACCGAGAACCGGACGCCGCCGACCTCCTGTTCCTCGCATTGGAGCGGGCCGTCCGAGCGCACGTTGGCCCGGCCGAGGACGAACAGCGAGTCGAGCGACACCGGCCAGGCCTGCGCCTCCTCGATTGTCACGGTCCGGACGGTGGTCGGAGTGTCGACGACCACGGCCTCGATCAGCCCGGGGGCGAAGGGCCTGGCCGCGAGGATGCCGTTGTCGGCCTCGGCCGGATAGATGCGGGTGCGCAGCAGGTGCTGGGCGAGCTCGAAGTTGCTGAGATCGAGCGGCTCCTCGATCGCCGTCACGATCGTCGACACGTGGTCCGACACCAGCGCGGGCCAGTCGTCGCGCGGCACCAGTCGCGCCAGCTGACGGAGATTGCGCATGCTGACGTGCAGCCGGTTGGCGCCCTCGAGCAGCATGACGTCCCCAGGCACCCGTTGGCAGGCGTAACCGAGGCTCTCCGCGACGAGCACGACCAATGAATCGAGCGCGCTGTCATCGTGGCGGGCCTGGGTCATGGAGCACCACCCACTGTGAGCGCGTGCGCCGACCGGCGCATGCGAAGCTCTGCGGAGTCCTTCTCGGGGCGGCCTCCGCCGTGAGCGCCCCCGCCCATCGACTCCTCCTTGATACGCGACGGAGTAGAGCTTGTCAGGAGAAACCTCCGTAACGGAAGACCTCTGTTCGCACATCGCGCCAGCCGATTTCGCCGCAACATGGCCAGATGATCACAAATCAAATCATTTGGCTAGAGCTTGTTAATGGCGAGGTCCACCAGAGTGGGCAGGCTTTCGCCGATGGGCGTGCGCAGGACCGCATCGGCGACCTGGTCATACGGGGTGGGCTGGGCGTTGATGATCACGAACCGCGCGCCGAACTCGATCGCCTCCAGGCACAGCGCGGCCGCGGGCTGGACGGTCAGTGAGGTCCCGATGGGCCCGCCACGCTCGCCGCCGTACATCCGGATCGGAGACGTAGCTGTCGATCGACGACAGCGCGGCTGCGGCAGGGTCCTTGGTCCAGACGCCCTGCGGCCCGCGGAAGTCGGGGATGCCGCTATCGGTGCTGATCCCCGCACCGGTCAGGACCGTGATCGCCGTCGCCTGCGGAAGCCACTCACGGAGGGTACTCATGACTCATCAGCGTAGGCGGCGGACGCTTGATCACCCCTCTGTCCCCGGCGGCCCATCCCAATCCAGCCCATACCGACGTTGATCAACAGCCCGTGCAGAACCCGGCCAGACCCCAGACCGGAACCAGGAACCCCATCCCGATCCAACCCGTACCATCGTTGATCATCCGCGTTGGTCGGCGAAGCGTGTGCCGCGTCACACCAGGACGCCCGAGGTGCAACACTTGGTGGCAACTATGAGCTCCACGCCGCACATCCTGGTGATCAATGGCACCAAGGTCCGCCAGCCGGTGTTTGTCCTGGGCGCGCCGCACTCCGGCACGGATCTCCTGGCGCGTGCGCTCAAACGATCCACCGGGTTCCACCTGACGGCCGGCCGCCCGGACGTGCTGCGAGTGACGTACGCCTTCGCGCGCCGACCCTCCATCGCCACGGATCAGGAGCGTGGGGCCGCCCGGGTCCTGCGCGACGCCTACGCCGCTGCCTGGCGGATCTCACCGCAGGGCTGCACGGAATGCTCGGCCGAATGCCGGGCCCTGAGCAGCTTCGCGGAGCCGGGACCGTGCGTCGAACCGCGTGGCGTCGAGCGCTTCGCCGACTCCTCACTTGATCTGCTCTACAGCGCGGACGTGCTGCTGGACGCGTTCCCCGACGCGCAGTTGCTCCAGGTGATCCGGGACGGGCGGGACGTCGTCGCGGACATGCTCAACGACGATCGCTGCCTCACCTGGTTCAAGCCGGGCTTCTCCAACCTCGAAGACGTCTTCCCCAACCCATTCCTCGGGGTGGAGGACGAGACCGAGCGTCACCGGTGGGCGAGTTCGTCCATGGCGGTCAAGTGCGCGCTGCGCTGGCGCGGCGCGATCCGGCTGAGTGCCCGGCTGCGCGCCCAGACTCCGGCGGAACAGTTGTTCACGGTGCGCTACGAGGATCTGGTCACCCGGCCCGGCCGCGTCACCGCGGACATGTCGGCCTATCTGGGCGCCCGCCTCTCCAAGGCCACCCTTTCCGGCCTGGTCCGCAGGAGCGAGCGTGATGCCGGGGGACGCGCCATCGGCGCCTGGAAGAAGCGCCTCAACGGCAAGCAGGCCCAGCAGGTCGAGCGCATCGCCGGCCGCGAGCTGACCCGCCTCGGCTACCCGCTCACCACGGACACCGCCTCCTGATCCACATCGCAGCCGATCCTCCAGTGCCAAGCCTCCCTCGTAGGTGCACTTGCTAGGACGCGGGTCGGCGCGAGGCGGCCGGGTGCCCGTCACCGAGACTGTGGTTGGAGCACCGCCTTGACGACACCGTGTTCGCGTCGGCGAAACTCCGCAAGCAGAGCGGGCGCGTCCTCCAAGGCTCCATGGTGCGAGACGATCGCTCCTGGGCTGGCGCGTCCGGCGGTGACCAGGTCGCGAAGCAGTGCGGTGTACTGGCGGTCGTTGGTGCGGCCGAAGCCGATGCTCACGCTCTTGCCGAAGAAGCGCCCCCACAGCACGCTGAGTGAGCCGTCAGTCTCGGCACTCTCAGGAGCACGAGGGTCCTTGGCCGGATACACGCCGGCGATGCCGAGCCGCCCGTTGGGGTTGACCAGCCGCGCGGCGTCGGAGATGACCTGGGTGGCCGATTCCTTCGAGACATCCGCGCGGTCCAGGGCCTGAAAGCCGACGGCGTCGATTACCACGTCGGTGCCGATCAAAGGCTTCTCGGCCAGCGGCAGCCCCATCGAACGCAGGTATTCGATGATCAGCTCGACCGGGTCACCTCGCGTGAAATCGATCGGCACCGCACCCAGTGCTTTGGCCATGGTCAGTCGCTCGGGGACCCGGTCTACCGAGAAGACCACCGCCGCGCCGCGCAGCACGCTGGAGTAGGCCGCAAGCAAGCCGACCGCTCCCGCGCCGAAGACGGCCACCGTGTCGCCGGCGGACACCCGCGCCAGATGAGTGGCATGCCATCCGGTGACGAATGCGTCGGCCAGCAGTACGAAGTCGTCCTCCCTGTCGTCGCCGGGCGTGCCGGGGACGGGCACGCAGTTGGCGTCCGCGAAGGGCACCCGGAGCAGTTCGGCCCAGGCGCCGGGGTAGTCGCCCATACCGGCGTATCCATAGGCCGCGCCCAGCCCGTCCTCGCGGACCCGCATGCAGGACGCGGTGAAGCCGCGCGCGCAGTTGTAGCAGACGCCACAGTACAGATGCGTTGGTACAACGACTCGCATTCCGGCCGTCACCCTCTGTACGGCGCTTCCCACCTGCTCGACCAAGCCCAGCGGCTCATGACCCATGATCAGTCCCGGAGGCGGCTCGGGTCGGCCGTCGTACATGTGCAGGTCACTGCCGCAGACCGCACTCGAGGTAACCCTGATGACCACGTCGGTCGGTTCCTCGATCGTCGCGTCGGGAACCTCTCGAAGCGCGACGTTGTGGATGCCTTGATAGACAACAGCGCGCATGACGACTCCAGTCCACCAGTTGGTCGATGTCCAGTCCAGGGGCCGGGCACGGGCACGTACTCATGTCAGTACTCATTGCCCAAGAGCCGCAGGACAAAAGTCGACGTCCCAGACGTGCGCGTCCACCCGGCTCACTGGGAACGGTTGGCGATCAGGGTCGCGGTGATGTCCGGGCCGATCCAGCCGATGGCCAGGCCGGCGGCGCCAAGGCCGACAAAGAGTGCCGTGTAACGGCCGAACCCACGCTTGATGGACAGCTGCACTGTCCCACCTCCTACGAGACGTCGTGCGTCTTCACACGATCATTCGACAGCGTCCCTCTGGCAGGTGACGCCTCGGTTGCCTCCACACCGCCGTACAGCGAAGTACGTCGGGCCGGTCAAGTCCCGGTCCCCGTCGACGCCGCAGCATGCCTCCGGGCACCCAGGCCTACGCCGGGTCGTATCAGCCGGCCGCCGGAACCAGACAGCAGACGGCCACCACCAGTGCTCCCCGCACGGCAATCCCTCTGCCCCCGTGGTCCTGCAGTCACGTCGGCGCGAACAGCAAGATCACGGATCATGCCGCCTCACACGAAGGTCCGGCGGACCTCTTGTCATCATGGCGTGCCGAATCGATCACGGAACCCAACTGAGGACCTGGGAACCGTCACGACTCGGACGATCATCTACCACGAGAGGAGACCTCGGTCCGCTCTCGGCACAGGCCTGGGCAACATTCACCGGCGCCGGCCACGGGACGTTGGCCCCGAGACGGTCAGCCTCCTAAATTCCGCGAAGTTGCTGCTGGGAGGATCACCGTGACTCCGGTGGGCGGCGCGTCACCCATCTCCATCAGGGCCGCGGGCGCTTCGGTAAGGCCGATGGTGCCGGTGACGAGCAGGTCGGGGCGGAGTGTCCCGGCGGCGATCAGGTCCATCATGGGCACGTACGCGTGGGCGGCCATGCCGTGGCTGCCGAGGATCTCCAGTTCCCAGCCGATGACCCGCTCCATCGGGACGGCCGGGCGCCCGGCGGCGGCCGGCAGCAGGCCGACCTGGACATGCCGCCCGCGGCGCCGCAGGCCCTCGATCGACGCCGCACACGTCACCGGGCTGCCCAGCGCGTCGACCGACACGTGCGCGCCACCACCGGTCGTCTCTCTGACCGCCGCGACCACGTCGCCTGCAGACGCGTCGACGCACACTTCCGCGCCGAAGCTCTCGGCCAGCGCCAGGGCTTCGGACGAGACGTCCACGGCCACCACGCGAGCCCCCTGCGCAGCCGCGATCATCACCGCCGACAGCCCGACTCCCCCACAGCCGTGCACCACCACCCACTCGCCGGGTGCCGCCCGGCCCTGGGCGACGACGGCACGGAAGGCGGTGGCGAAGCGGCAGCCGAGACTCGCCGCGGTGACATACGACAGCTCCTCGGGCAGCGGGACAAGATTGACATCGGCGTTCTCGATCGCGACATAACCGGAGAAGGACCCCCAGTGGGTGAAGCCTGGCTGAGTCTGCTGTTCGCAGACCTGCTGGTCACCGGCCACGCAGGCATCGCAGCGCCCGCACGCGCAGACGAACGGCGCCGTCACGCGGTCGCCCGGCCGCCTGCGCACAACGTCGGCGCCTACCGACTCCACCATCCCGGCGAACTCGTGGCCGGGCACGTGCGGCAACCGGATGTCGGGGTCATGGCCCATCCATCCATGCCAGTCACTGCGGCACAGCCCCGTCGCCTCGACCCGGATGACGGCTCCGCCCGGGGACGGCGCGGGGTCGGGGACCTCGCACACCTCCGGTCGCCGACCGAACCCCTCATACACCACAGCCCGCATCGGTCCTCCCTGCTGTCACCTGATGTCTACAGCGAGGATGCCCTGTCCTTCGCGGCGGGGTGGTGGAAGGGCCGGTGGCAGGCAGAGAACCCCGGCACGGTCCATATGTGCCGGGTTCTCGGGAGAGCCTCTACTTCTTCACCCAGCGGGCCTGCCGTTGACCACTCTTCTTGGTGCACGTGAGCATGGTGCCGTCCGCGGCCTTGGCGGTGGCGCCCTCCGGCGTACAGAACCTGCCGGCCTTGGCACCCGCGGTCGAACCCGTCACCACGACCCAGCGCTTGCGAGTCTCCCCCGGCCTGGTGACGCACCGGACCTCCGTGCCCTCCGCGGTCCTGCCCGCGGCGTTCGCGACCGAGCAGTACCCGCCGGCCCGGACCGTGCCCCGGACGGTGGTCGCCGCCGACGCGCTGGGCCGGAGCCCACTCGCTACTGCCGACACGCTGCCAGTGGCGCCGGACACCTTGGCTCTCTTGCTACCGCCGCAGCCGGTCAGTGTCACCGCGGCCGCCAGGATCGTGATGCCTATTGCTCGAGTGTGCTTCATGCGATCCCCCCGGATATCACCTGAAGTAAAAGGTCGAGTGCACTGTGTCAGCAGGATCGCGTCACCGCACGCTCTGCCGGAATCACGGCGCGTCGCATGATCCTCCGCGCGCGGCGAGGCGGTCAGGGGCTGAAGATCTGCTGCATACGCACGATGCACCCCTGGTCGTCGAACCAGAGCTCGAACATGTGCCCGCGGTCGAGGAACGGGCCGTACCGCTGATCGGCTTCGCGGTACAGCCCCGGGAACCGCTGGGCGGAGACCTTGACGCCCTGCACGTAGTCCGGGAGATCCTCGAGCGCGATCGGAGCCGTCACCCGGATCTGGGCGTTCGGAGCGAGCGGCAGCTCCTGGTAAGGCTCCACGTTTGCCGGATACACGGTCTCCGGGCCGCTCGGCTGCATCCGGCGGGCCGGAGCAAAGAGCACCTGGCCGGAGTCCGCTCCCGGTGTGACGAGCCCGAAGACCCGCGCCCGGCCGGCATAGGCGGGCCTGGCCGACACATCCGGCGACGACGTCACCCCGGCCTCCCGGTAGGCGGCCGTATGAGTGACGGGCTCGCGCCAGCCACCCACCTGCGCCCCGGCGAACAGCAGGACCGCCGTGCATCCCGCCGAAACTGTGGCCCAGAGCCACCGTGCGCGTGATCTCGTCCCAGCACTCACCTATGGGGCACTACCCGCAGTGCACGGGTTACTACACACTGCCGCGATAACAATCCGAACGCGGACCATTTCCCAGCGCGATATGCGCCTGTTTCTTGAGGTCGGACCGCTACTTTCCGGGTCGTGACCGGCGTGACGTCAGGTTCTGGATGTCACTGAGCGTAGTGACCATAACCGAAGATACTGCGCCCTCCAGGGCGGGATCGTCGGGCCCGCTCATCCCGCGGTGGAGGTCACCTGCACCTCGGGCAGGGTCTCCTGCCGCGCGAACTGAGTGTGGTAGAGCTCGGCGTAGAGCCCACCGGCCAGAAGCAGCTCCTCGTGGCGGCCGCGCTCGACGATGCGGCCGTCGTCGATCACGAGGATCTGGTCCGCCTCCCGGATGGTGGAGAGGCGGTGCGCAATGACGAGGGACGTACGGCCGGCCAGCGCGATCTGCAGGGCCCGCTGCACGGCCGCCTCCGACTCCGAGTCGAGGTGGGCGGTGGCCTCGTCGAGAACGACGACCGACGGTGCCTTCAGCAGCAGCCGGGCGATGGCCAGCCGCTGCTTCTCGCCGCCGGACATCCGGTAGCCCCGGTCCCCCACGATGGTGTCCAGGCCCTCGGACATGGCCGCGACCAGATCGTGGAGCTGCGCGGCCCTGAGAGCCGCGAACAGGTCCTCCTCGGTGGCGTCCGGCCGGGCATAGAGCAGGTTGTTGCGGATGGAGTCGTGGTAGAGGTGCGCGTCCTGCGGCACGACGCCGATGGCGGCCCGCAGCGACTCGAGCGTGACCTCGCGGACGTCCTGACCGCCGATGCGGACCGCCCCGCCGGTCACGTCGTACAGCCGCGAGACCAGCTGGGTGATCGTCGTCTTGCCGGCGCCGGAGGGGCCGACGAGGGCGACGAGGGCGCCGGGGGCGGCGGTGAAGGACACGTCACGCAGCACGGTCTTGCTGGGCGAGGTGTCGGTGCGGGCGATCGACTCCAGCGAGGCCAGCGAGACCTCGGCGGCCGCGGGGTACCGGAAGGTGACATGGTCGAACTCGACCTGTGGGGCGGCGCGGTCCTCGGCCTTCATGGGCTCCGCGTCCGGCTTCTCGTCGATCATCGGCTTGAGATCGAGCACCTC
This sequence comes from Actinomycetes bacterium, assembly GCA_025964575.1. Lineage (GTDB taxonomy): Bacteria > Actinomycetota > Actinomycetes > Streptosporangiales > Streptosporangiaceae > Actinomadura_E. Next base: position 2,324 of record JAOPYO010000008.1, on the reverse strand, counting down.
GAAGACCCGGTCGAAGCTGACGAGCGCAGTCATCACGTCGACGTGGACGTTGGACAGTGCGGTCAGCGGGCCGTACAGCCGGGTCAGCAGGGTGGCCAGAGCGACCAGGGTGCCGAGCTGAAGGGTGCCGTCCACGGCGAGCACGCCCCCCACCCCGTACACCATGGCGGTGGCCAGCGCGGCGACCAGCGTCAGGGCGGTGAAGAAGATCCGGCCGTACATCGCGGACACGATGCCGATGTCCCGGACGCGCCCGGCCCGGCCGGAGAACATCTCCGACTCTTCGGCGGGGCGGCCGTAGAGCTTGGCCAGCATGGCTCCGGCCACGTTGAAGCGCTCGGTCATGAGCGAGCTCATCTCCGCGTCCAGCTGCATCTGCTCGCGGCTGATCCTCGACAACCGGCGCCCGACGAGCTTGGCCGGGATCACGAAGATCGGCAGCAGCACGAGGGCGATCAGCGTGACCTGCCAGGAGAGCCAGACCATGGCCCCCAGCACCAGCACCAGGCTGATCACGTTGGAGACCACCGACGACAGCGTGGTGGTGAGCGCCCGCTGGGCGCCGATCACGTCGTTGTTGAGCCGGCTGACCAGTGAGCCTGTCTGGGCCCGCATGAAGAACGCCACCGGCATCCGCTGGACATGGTCGAAGACCTGGGTGCGCAGGTCGTAGATGAGGCCCTCGCCGATCCGCGCGGAATACCAGCGCTGGAAGAGCGAGAGCACCGCCTCCAGCAGGGCCAGCCCCGCGACCGCGGACGCCAGCCAGACCACGAGGCTCGTGTCCTTCTGCAGAATGCCCTTGTCGATGATCGCCTGCATCAGCAGCGGACCGGCGATCACGATCACCGCGGCAACGGCGTTGAGGATCAGGAACAGGACCAGATCACGGATGTACGGCCGGGCGTAGCCCATGATCCGCTTCACCGTGCCGGGCTTGAGCTTCTCCTGGGTGACGGAGCTGTCCCGGCGGAACGACGCCATCATCTGAAAGCCGTTGCCCGGCATGTCCACAATGCTCTCCAGAGGTCAGTCCCACGGGGGTGATGGGGCGTAGCCATGGGGGTGAAGCGCGTCGCCCTCCCCTGGTGTAATCATGTAAGTGCCCAGCCTATTCCTTGACCGGGCGGGCAGCCGAACCCCGGCTACGCCGAACGGGTGCCGAGGATGCGGCCGACCTGCTCCCGCCGCTCGACGGCGATCTGCTCCTCGAGCGTATTGCCGGGGGCCTGCTGCAGCAGCCGCTTGGTGGCGACCGCGGCGCCCGCGTCGACCTTCAGCAGCGCCGCGACCAGATCCTGGACCGCCGCGTCCAGCTCCTCGCCTGGCACGACCAGCTGGGCGATGCCGAGCTCCCGGGCCTCGTCGGCCAGGACGGTGCGGACCGTGAGGCACAGCTCGATCGCCCGGGGCAGGCCGACGATGTCGACCAGCGGCTTGGTGCCGGTCAGGTCGGGGACCAGCCCGAGGGCCGGTTCCTTCATGCAGAACTTGACGTCGTCCGCCACGATCCGCAGGTCACAGGCCAGCGCCAGCTGGAACCCAGCACCGATCGCATGCCCGTGCACCACCGCGATGGACACGATGTCGGGCCGCCGGAGCCAGGTGAAGCCCTCCTGATAGCCCGCGATGGCCCTCTCGAGCTCGTCGGGGCCGGCTCCTGGCCTGAGCACGGGCTCCTCGCCCGGGATCCCCTCAGGGGTGAAGGTGCGCAAGTCGATACCGGCGGAGAAGGACGGCCCCTCGCCACGCAGCACCACGACGCGTACGTCCTCCGGCAGCGTCGCGCCGATGCGGGCAAGGGTCTGCCACGTCCTGGGCGTCTGCGCGTTACGGCGCTCAGGACGGTTCAGCGTGACGGTGGCCACGCCGCCTTCAACTCCAAGCCGAAGACCCGCTTGTGCCAGGTCTTCGGCCGTCAGGCCCTCAACATCCACTGCAGTGCCCACTGCCGGGTCCGTCATGACGCTCCCTCCCCAGGGGTTGGCTGTGCATGCGTCGCGACGGTCCGGTTCAGTGGCCCGGCCCGCCGCCGCGCTCGACCTTACTGGGTCGGCCGCGGCGGCGGTTCGGGTGGTGGTGCACTGTTGCGGGGGTGGATGTTCAGGACTTTTTGCCTCGGGTCGCCCCACCGCGTCCGCGCAGGTTCACGCCGGACTCCGTCAGGATGCGGTGGATGAATCCGTACGAGCGCCCTGTGGCGGCGGCGAGCGCGCGGATGCTCTCACCGGAGTCGTAGCGCTTCTTCAGCTCCGACGCCAGCTTGTCGCGCTCGGCACCGGTCACGCGGGTGCCCTTCTTAAGGGTCTCGGCCACGAGTACCT
>JAOPYO010000006.1 GCA_025964575.1 Actinomycetes bacterium | reverse complement strand
CGGGACAGTCGTCCCGGCACAGCGGGGACAACGGTAGCGCGAGCACCACCGCGTCCCGGAGCACCGGCTCGAGATCGATGAAATCTCCTTCGAGGCGGCGTTCGTCCTCCTCGGCCTCCCCGCCTGAACGGGTGTCCGAGTAGACGTAGAGCTCCTGGAACTCCACCTCGAATTCCGAGGTGATCGGATCCAGGCATCGCGCGCACTCCCCTACCAGGGGTACGCGCGTCGTGCCCGAGATGAGCACGCCCTCCATCACCGCCTCGAGCCGGATGTCCAGCTCGAGGTCCGCGTCCTTGGGGACGCCGACCATTTCGACGCCGAGATCCGCCGGTGCCGGCACGACCAGGTGCTCTGTCCGCATAGATCCCGGACGCCGACCCAGGGCGCGGGTATCGAGCGCCATGGGACCGTTGGGATCGCGGCGATTCAGAGTTTTCCTGCTTTCGTGAGGCACGACGAAACACCGCCGTCGGGCATGGCCGACACCAAGCGTACCGAACGCAGGTCGACAGCCCAACTCGGGACTGTCGGACCGGCCCGCCCGAGAGCGGGATCACCCCTGCGCGAGACGCTCCACCAGACGTTCCTGGATGATGTCCGGGACCAGTCCGGAGACGTCCCCACCGTGCTTGGCGACCTCTTTCATCAAACTCGACGAGAGGAAGGAATACAGCGGGTTGGTGGACATGAACAGCGTCTCGACCCCGGCCAGCCGGTGGTTCATCTGCGCCATCTGCAACTCGTAGTCGAAGTCGCTGACTGCCCGCAGCCCCTTGACGATGACAGGGATGTCCTTCTGCCGGCAGTAGTCCACGAGCAGGCCGTGGAACTTGTCCACCTTCACGTTGCCGTACTCCTTGGTCACCAGGCCGAGCATCTCGATGCGCTCGTCGACCGTGAAGAGACCCTGCTTGGTGTTGTTGATCAATACAGCGACAACGACTTCGTCGTAGAGCCGGGAAGCTCGACTGATGATGTCGAGGTGCCCATGCGTAACGGGGTCAAAGGAGCCTGGACAGACGACACGACGCACGAGGTTAGTCCCCTTCGGTCCGGCGAAGGCCTGCGGGCGTGACCGTACCAAATCCGCACTACAGGCCCTTCCCCCGGCCCCTGTGGTCTACTCTGCGCGGCCGTACCAGAAGGTGGCCTCGCCGTACTTGCGGTCCCGCTCGGCGGTGTAGCCCGCAGGCCAGGCCAGCTCGCCGCCGCGGGTGGCCCGCTCGACCGCGATCAAGGCGTCGGCCGCCAGCCAGCCGTGGTCCCGAAGGGCCTCCAGCAACTCGGTCACCGCGTCGGCCGACAGCGCGTACGGCGGATCGGCGAAGACGAGGTCATACGGCTCGGAGGGCGCACGCTGAACGACCCGTTCCACCCGGTCGGTGGTCAGCACGGCACCGGGCAGGCCCAGTGAGGCGATGTTGTCGCGGATGACCTTGGCGGCCCGTGGGTGGGATTCGACCAACAGCGCATGCTCCGCCCCCCTGGACAGCGCCTCCAGCCCGACCGCCCCCGACCCGGCGAAGAGGTCGGCCACCCGGCAGCCTTCGAGAGGGCCGAGCAATGCCAGCACCGTGGAGAACAGCCCCTCCCTGGCCCGGTCACTGGTCGGCCTGGTGTCCCGTCCCGGTGGCACGGCCAGCCGCCGTCCCCCTGCGCTGCCCGCGATGACCCTACTCACGGGCTCCAGTCTGCCGTCCTCCGCGGCGAGAGAGCCCCTCCCTTCGTGATCACGCAATCGATCGTCGACTAATTACATGATCACGAAGGGTGGGCGAGAGCACGGAGGGGTCAGGCGAGGGCCCAGCGAACCTGGGTGCGGACGCCCGGGTCGGGGTCGGAGAGAGCCTCGGTCAGGGCCTGGGTGACCTCGGGGCGATCGGCCCAGCGCTCGAGGGATTGGACGGCGGCTCGCCGTACGTCCACGATCCGGTCGTTCAGTGCCCGGATCAGCGGGTTGATCGAAATGTCGGGCGACGCGGCGCCGAGGGCCATGGCGGCGCGCCTGCGGACCTGCCAGCTGACGTGCGCGACGGCGGTGACGACCCGGCCGGACAGCGCCTCTGGAACGCCGAGCTCGGCCGCGGCCTCCAGCGCCGCCATCCGGACGACCGGGTCGTGGTCAGTGATGAGCTGTTCCAGCGCCGTGATGCCCACCTGAGTGCCGAGTCCGCCGAGGCCCTCGGCGACGGCGACCCGGATCTCGCGGGCCGGGTCGTCGGCGCCCTCCCCGACCTCGGTGACCGCCTTCAGCGCGACCAGTCCGAGAATGGCCTGAACACGCAGATGCGGCTCGCCATCATGCAGACCCTGGGCGTAGAGCTCCTTGGCACCCTCGGTGAGCAGTCGGAGCATCTCGGCCGCGGTCTCGCGTACCTGGGCGTCACGGCCCCGTGCCGCGGCGAGCAGCAGCGCATTGACGCCGTCCCCTCCGATGTAGATTTCGGGAAGGACCCTGAGGGCGTCCGCGGCGGTCCGTCGCACCCGGTCGTCGGCGTCGGCGAGAGCCCAGGCGAAGGCGTCCCCCGCACCCTGCGGGTTCGTGTGGGCGAGCAGCGCGACCGCGGCATGCCGGACGGCCGGGTCCGGGTCCCGCAGATAGTCCTCGATCTCGGAGAGCGCGGGCCGGCGCCGCGCGAGGCTCCTCAGGTCGTCGAGGCGGTTCGGAATCGGATCTGCGGTCATAGTGAGCTCGGTCTGGGTGATCGTCATGGCTGGGCCTCCGGGCCGTCGGGTTCTGACTGGATCTGCGGAGTCAGCGACGGGGACACAGCGCGCTGGCTTGACGTCGGAGATCGACGTGCAGTCGCGCGATGAGGGGCTTCGGAGTCACTCTGTCATGGTCGGTCAGCTTTCCTATAAAGTCAATCTAATAAGTAGGGAATGCCCTCAGGTCTTCTCGAGGTACTCCGCGCGCTCCTCGTCCACCAGTGCCGCCAGCTCGGCGGCGAGGAGCGGGTGGCCGGCCAGATCGGGATCGGCGTCCACCAGCGCGGCCGCCTCGTCCCTGGCCTTCAGGATCACCTTCTCGTCATAGACCAGGGTCAGCAGCCGGAGGCTGGAGGAGCGGCCGGCCTGGGTGGCCCCGAGCACGTCACCCTCACGGCGTTGCTCGAGGTCGAGCCGGGACAGTTCGAACCCGTCGGTGGTGGAGGCGACGGCGGTCAGCCGTTCACGGGCCTTGGTCGCTTCGGCTGCGTCGGTGACGAGCAGGCACAGTCCCGGCAGACCGCCCCGGCCCACCCGGCCGCGCAGCTGGTGCAGCTGGGACACTCCGAAGCGGTCGGCGTCCATGATCACCATCACGGTGGCGTTGGGCACGTCGACGCCGACCTCGATGACGGTGGTCGCGAGCAGGACATCGAGCTCCCGCTCGGTGAACCGGCGCATCACAGCGTCCTTCTCGTCGGAGGGCAGCTTGCCGTGCAGCACCCCGATCCGCAGGCCGGGCAGCCACTCGTTCTCGAGCTTGGGCAGGACCTCGAGCACGGCCCGCATCGGCCGGGCGTCCTCCCCTTCCACTTCCTTGGGTGCGACGTCCCCCTCGTCGCCCTCCTGCTCTCCGATCCGAGGGCAGACGATGTAGATCTGGTGACCCTTCTCGGCCTCCTCACGGATCCGCTGCCAGGCGCGTACGAAGAAGCCGGGCTTCTCCGGCGGCACCACATGGGTCTGGATCTCGGCCCGGCCGGCGGGCAGCTGTGCGAGCACCGAGGTGTCCAGATCCCCGAACACGGTCATCGCGACCGTACGGGGGATGGGCGTCGCGGTCATCACCAGCACGTGCGGGCGTCCGCCGGCCACCTTCTCGCGGAGCGCGTCACGCTGCTCGACGCCGAAGCGGTGCTGCTCGTCCACCACGACCAGGCCGAGATCGGCGAACTGCACGTGCTCCTGCAGCAGCGCATGGGTGCCGACCACGATGCCGGCGGCTCCGGAGGCCGCGTCCAGCAGCGCCGCGCGCCGGGCCTTCGCGCCCTGCGACCCGGTGAGCAGCGCGATCCGGGTGGCGTTGTCCGCCCCGCCCAGCTGACCGGCTTGGGCGAGCGGGCCGAGCATGTTCATGATCGAGCGGTAGTGCTGCTGGGCGAGCACCTCAGTGGGCGCCAGCAGCGCGGCCTGCCCGCCGGAATCGACGGTCTGCAGCATCGCCCGCAGGGCGATCACGGTCTTTCCGCTGCCGACGTCGCCCTGAAGCAGCCGGTGCATGGGATGCTCGCGGGCCAGATCGGTGGCGACCTCCGCTCCGACCGCCACCTGCCCATCGGTCAGGGTGAACGGCAGCCGCCGGTCGAAGTCGTCGAGCAGACCACCCTCGGCGAGGGCACGGGGCTTGGCGGGCAACGCGCCCGCGGCCCGCCTGCGCTGGGCCAGGGCGACCTGGAGAACGAACGCCTCATCCCACTTCAGCCGCTTGCGCGCCTGGGCGAGCTCGCTCTGGTCCCCGGGCCGGTGAATGCCTTCGTACGCCTGCCGGAGGCCGACGAAACCGTGCCGCTTCAGCAGCGGCGCCGGCATCGGATCCGGTCCGAGGTCCAGGGTGTCGAGGACCAACTTCACGCAGTCCTGGATCGTCCAGGTGTCCAGTCCCTTGGTGGCCGGATAGACCGGGATCATCTCCTCGGCCCATTCCTGAGCGGCCTCGGCGGCCCCCTTGGCCGCCACCACCCGGTATTCGGGGTGGGCCAGCTGGCGCTGTGGCCTGCCGGTCCTCGGCCGGTAGGTGGAGATCTTCCCGGAGAACAGGCCGCGGGTGCCGGGGGAAAGCTCCTTCTCGGGCTTGTAGGAGCCTCTGCGGCCAAAGAAACTCAGCTTCAGCTCACCCGTCCCGTCGGTGACGGTGATTTCCAGCACGTAGTCGGGCTTGCGGTTGAGCGTCCGCCCCTGGACTTTCACCACCTCGGCCATCACGGTGACGTGCTCGCCGTCCTGCAGCGCTGCCAGATCGGTGAGCTCGCCGCGATGGGCATAGCGCCGCGGATAGTGATGCAGCAGGTCCCCGACCGTGTCCAGGCCGAGACCGCTCTCCATCACTTTGGCCGTCTTGTCACCGAGCACCTTGCGCAGCGGCTCGTCGGGTTTCGCCACGACACCCATTACAGCCCATCCCGCCGACACAAGCGGCCCGTCCGGGGCCCCGGCCCTCCGCAAGATCACGGAAGGAGCGCACGACGGTAAAGAATCGGCTGTTCAGTTGCGCGTTCAGGTAAAGCGGACGCAACCTTTAAGTGGCCCCCCCAAGTCAACGCAAGGAATGGAAATAGTCGTGGTAACCCACGTGCAAGAGACCGTTGCCGATCAGGGCGCCGCCAGCGCCCACCTGGGGGAACTCGCCGGGCTGCTGTGCGAAGCGGGCCTGTCCGCGAGGCTGGACCTGCCGATCGGCCGACCGCCGAGCCTGCATGTGCTCAATCCCGCGATGCCGGGGCTAGAGGAGCATGTGATCATTGAGCGGGGCGATCGGGGCGACTGGTGGCTGTGGTGGGGATGGGCGGAGCGGATCGCGCCGACCCACGAGTTGGACCGCGCGGTCGACAGCATTCGGCGGGTCCTTGGAGCTACTCCACCCCGATGAGCAGTGGATAGAGCTCCTGGCGGCCCTCGTAGACGGCGGCCTCGACGTCGGGGCGGCTCAGGTGCAGGTGCTCCTCCAGCATCCCGGGCAGTTCGGCGGAGGCCGCGAGTCCGGGGATGAGCGTGACGAGCTCGCCACCACCCGACAGCATCCTGTCGAGGACCTCGGTGGCCACCTGAACCAGGTCCGTGCCGATCACACAGACGTCGCCCTCGATCAGTCCGAGTACGTCACCGGGCTGACAGATGCCGACACTCGTGAAGGCCTCGTGCACGGCGATCTCGAGGTGACCGAACCTCGTCGCCCCCGCCGCCCTGGTCATCGCGATGACATCGTCGTGGAAGCGCCGCAGGGGGTCATGGACGGCCAGCGCCGCCAGCCCCTGGACCGAGGCCTTGGTCGGCACCACGGCGATCCGGACTCCGCTGTCACGGGCACTGTCCGCCGCGGCCTGCGCGATCGCCAGCACCTCCGGCTCGTTCGGCAGCACGGCGACCTCGTCCCCGGCGCTCAGGATCGCCTCGATCAGGACCGCCAGCGGCGGGACCGTGCCCGACTCACGCCGGACGACGTGGGCCCCGCCGCTCTCGAACAGCTCCGCCAGCCCGTCGGCCGCGGTCACCGCGACCACCCCGCGGCCGGTGCAAGGGGCCTGCCGCAACCCGGTGAGCTGACCGGCCGACTGCAGATACGTCACCCGGATTCGGTGCGTCCGCCCCGCCGCCAGCCCCGCCTCGATGGCCGCCCCCACGTCGTCGACATGGACATGGACGTTCCACAGGCCGTCGCCCCCGACCACGACGAGCGAGTCGCCGAGCCCGTCCAGTTCGTGCCGCAACGCCGGGACCGCCCCGTCGTCGGCGTCCAGCAGATACATGACCTCGTAGCCGGGGCCACGTTCCTCCTCCGGCGCCTCGCGTACGGCCACGGCCACGCGGGCCGGCACGTCATACCGGTCGGGAAATTCCTCACAGACCACCGCGGCAAGGGTGTCGAACACGATGCAGAGCCCGGCCGCCCCGGCGTCGACGACGCCGTGCCTGGCCAGGACGTCCAGCTGTCCCGTGGTGTGCAGCAGAGCGGTACGGGCTCCATCGGCCGCCGCGCGGGCCACATTCGCCAGCGTAGGTTCGTACGCCCGCATCTGCGCCGCGGCGAAGGCGGCCTCCAGCACGCTGAGGATCGTGCCCTCCACCGGATGCCCCACGGCCGTGCGGGCCAGCACCGACGAGTACTCGAGCGCCTCGAGGAGGACGTCACCGCTCTTGGCCGAGCCGTCCTTACCGAGGACCTCGGTCAGACCGCGGAAGACCTGACTCAAGATCACTCCGGAGTTCCCTCGGGCGCCCAGCAGCGCCCCCTGGGCCAGCGCCCGCCAGGTCGCCGCGGCATCGGCCCCGGTCGGCAGGGCCTCCACCGCCTCGGCCGCCGCCAGCACCGTCAGATGCAGATTCGTCCCGGTGTCACCATCGGGAACCGGGAACACGTTGAGGGCGTCGATCTCCCCCCGGGTACGGCCGAGCGCGTCGGCCGCGAGCCTGCACCACCGGCGTACGGCCGCCACGTCGAGGACCTCCCGCACCCATACCTCCCGGCCTCGCCGCGTTCTTTGTTGTATTGAGTCGTCCCTCAGTATTCTTTACCGTGCGGACCGTCCCGGTGTGACCGAAGTTTGACGTCACTCCTTCGGCCGATTCGCCGACTGGCCGGTGGGTCGGCTACTCTGACCAAAGCGTCCCGGCAGGGACCTCTTCAGCGAGCGCCCACTCAGGGCCATCGATTTTCGACACACCTTTTGGAGTTTCCCGTGGCTTCCGTTTGCGACGTGTGCGGCAAGGGACCCGGGTTCGGCATGCGCGTCTCCCACTCGCACCGCCGCACCCCGCGCCGCTGGAACCCGAACATCCAGCGCGTTCGTGCGGTCGTCGGCCGCTCCACCAAGCGGATCAACGCGTGCACCTCATGCATCAAGGCAGGCAAGGTCAAGCGCCCCGTAGCCTGACGCCGAAGGTCCTAGGGCCAGTGTGCTCGCAAGCCCCGCTTGCTCGCCGCTGGCCCTTCGCCATCGCCCCGGTCGTGGCGTCCGAGTCGGCCCATCAGCGACTGGTGGGCCGACTTTGCCGTTCTGGCGAGCTGTGCCTATGACTGCCGTAGCCTCCAGGCGTGGTCGACGGGGCCGATGCCGGCGCCGAGGGCGAACCCGTGCTCTATCGCGCCGGTGACGTACTCCTTGGCCTTGCCCACAGCGTCGACGAGGTCCGCATCCGGTGTTCCGCCCCCACTGCCGCGCTCCATCGCCGCCAGGGCAAGGTATGACGCGATCGCGGAGGCCAGCGTGCATCCGGTGCCGTGAGTGTGCAGGTTGTCGTGCCGGGTCCCGGCGAAGCGGTACTCGGTCGTACCGTCGAAGAGCAGGTCCACCGGCTCCCCTGGCAGATGGCCCCCCTTGACCAGCACCCACCGCGGACCGAGCGCCTTTACCGCCTCGGCCGCCTCACGCAACCCCGACTCATCGACCACCTTGACGCCGGTGAGCTGCTCCACCTCCCACAGGTTCGGCGTGACCACGGTCGCGGTGGGCAGCAGCGCCGTACGGACCGTATCGACCGCGTCGGCGGCCAGCAGCGGATCCCCGTGCTTGGACACCCCTACGGGATCGACGACGACCGGCACGTCCACCCCCGCGAGCACTTCGGCGACGGTCTCCACCAGAGCGGACGACGCGAGCATGCCGGTCTTGATGGCATGTGCACCGATGTCGGTCAGCACGGAGTCCAGCTGGGCCCGTACAGCCTCGGGGGGCAGCTCCCAGTAGCCCTGCACCCCCAGGGAGTTCTGGGCCGTCACAGCGGCGATCACGCTCATGCCGTGCACCCCGAGGGCGAGCATCGTCTTGAGGTCCGCCTGAATACCGGCGCCACCACCGGAGTCGGAGCCCGCGATCGTGAGCACCAGAGGAGGAGCGATCATGGAGATCAGTTTAGTGTCGCGCGGATGAGGCGAGCCGAGCCCTCCCCCGCGGTGATCTCGCAGTCGATGCCGACAGGCAGAGCTTCCTGGCGCGCCTACAGCACGGCATAAAGATCACAGCAGAGGTTGGGGAAGTTTCAGGCCACGCGGCAGAGGACGCCGACCAGGCGACAGCCCGACGGAGCAGTGAACTGGCCGGTGCCGGTGAAGACCAGACGAACCGCCTTGCCGGGCGCGATCACCGAAGCACCGCGGAAGGTGGCCGGCGAGCCGGCCGAGCCGGCCGACTTGAGCAGCACGGCACCCGAGGCGCCGATCATCTTCGCCTTCGGGATGCGGAACACCAGCGTCCAGCCCTTGACAGGCTTGGCGCCATGGTTAGCGAGCGTGGCCGTAGCCCTGAACCCACCCGCCGTGCTGCTCGTCACCCGGAAGGTGACGGCGACCGCGTTCTGCCGGCTCGCCCCCCGGCTGGCACGCGCTCCGGAAGTGTGGCTCCGATCGCTGGGCGTTTTCGCCTGAGGAGGCGCGGCACCGGCGAAGTTCAGCGAGATCTGCTTCGTGGTCCACGCGTACCCGACCAACGCGATGGCGACCACCAAGGCGAGCATCGGCAACAGCGGAACCCTGCCGACCCAGCGCAGACCCCCGTTCTTCTTCGACTCCTCGACGGAGGCCTTCACGCCCCTGAGATCTTCCATCAGCTTGGTGTGTCGTCCCATCCCGTTCCTTTTCGGTCTTGGAAGTTCTACCAAAACCACACCAGTTATGCCTACCGGACAGGAAACGCAGAAATCATGAACTACCAGGTTTTGCTAGGAAAAGTGATCCCAGCCACCATAGCTGTACAAGTCCCCGTCAACAGCCAGACCCGCCCCCTCCACGACCCGTCCGACCACCCTCCAACTGGCCGGTAGCGACACCCCGGGGGGGAACGTTCCAGCGAAAGCGTGATCTTCTCCCCCGGTCAGGACGTGGTGGCGGCCGTCCGGTCCCAGCACCGCCGGAACCGGCAGAGCCGCCCCGTCCAGTTCGATCCGTACACCGCTGGCATCCGCGATGTGCCCGAGGTCCTGCACCAGCCCGTCACTGACGTCCAGCAGCGCCGTGGCGCCAAGCCGTGCGGCCTCCGGACCCGCGTCGTACGGCGGCTGCGGACGGCGATGCGCATCGATCAACTCGGCCGGGCCCTCCAGGCCGGCCGAGAGCAGGGCGAGCCCCGCGGCGGCGAAGCCCAGGCGCCCCCGGACGGCCACCACATCGCCGGGGCGGGCCCCGGACCGGGTCAGCGGCGGCTGACCCGCGAGATCGCCGAGCGCGGTGATCGCGACGATCACCAGAGGGGCGCGGACGACGTCGCCGCCGACCACGGATGCGCTCACCAGGTCACATTCGTCACGCAGCCCGTCGCACAGCGCCTCGGCCCAGGCCACGTCGGTCTCGGGGGGTGCACCGAACCCCACGAGCAGCGCCGTCGGCCGGGCTCCCATGGCGGCCACGTCCGCCAGGTTCTGCGCCGCCGACTTGCGTCCGACGTCGTACCCGCTGGACCACTCCAGCCGGAAGTGCCGTCCCTCCACGAGCAGATCCGAACTCGCCACCACCCGGCCGTCGGGCACACGCACCACCGCCGCGTCATCGCCGGGCCCCAGTTCCACCTCCGCCCCCTGCGTCAGACGCCCGGTTATGCGGGCGATGAGACCGAACTCGCCCAGATCTCCGATATTGATGTCTTACCTCCGAAAAAGTCACAGATCATCCAAAGAAGCCCCCACCGACTCCCCCTAGCTCCGCGATAGAGGGTACGGTGGCCGTTCAACGGTGATTTTTCTCCGCTCTGACAGAGCACATGGGGAGGACGTGATGGTGCAGGCCTACATCCTCATCCAGACCGAGGTCGGCAAGGCCGCCGACGTGGCTCGCGAGATCGGCAGCATCTCCGGCGTGAATCAGGCGGAGGACGTGACCGGTCCCTACGACGTCATCGTCCGGGCTGAGGCGCGCAGCGTAGATGAGCTGGGCAAGCTCGTCGTCGCGCAGATTCAGGCTGTCGAAGGGATCACTCGCACCCTGACCTGCCCGATCGTGCACATCTGAAGGACTCCTTGCACCGCCTCACTCTGATTCTTCTGCCTGTTCTCCTGCTGGCTGCGGGGTGCGGCGCGGGATCGGTCCAAGTACCACTGCCGAGCCCGGACACGACCACCTCGAAGCTGTGCGCGGGCCTGCGGCTCCCGCAGAAGCTGCATGGGCAGTCCCGCCGGTCCACCCAGCCGAAATCCCCCCTGGTGGCGGTCTGGGGCTCCCCCGCGATCGCCCTGCGCTGCGGGGTGGGCCGTCCGGCCGCACTGCAGCCCACGTCCCCGTTGGTGACCCTCAACGGGATCGCCTGGTTCGGGGAGCCCGTGGACCGGCCGGTCACCTTCACCGCCGTGGGGCGGCAGGCCTACGTCGAGGTGACCGTTCCGACGACGATTCAGCCGCCCGGCGACGTGCTCATCGAACTGACCTCCGCGATCAAGGCTGCGCTCCCCGAGAAGGCGGACGGCGAGCTGTGACCTGGTGACGTGGGCGGGGGCGCGCTGTCCGCATCTGGGACATCCCCCCGGACTTCAGGCCGAGCCGGAAGTGACGATCATGGGTTCTGACGGCATCCACGCGTACGGACAGGCACCATACCGTCGGCGTCGGCGAGCTCGATGAAACGGAAGGCGTTCCGCACGGCGGCGCCGCCCGGATCGTTGTTGAAGTAGACGTAGCCGTCGCCGCCCCCCGCCAACGTGTCGGCCAGGCGGCGTACCCAGGAACGCAACGCCTGGTCGCCGTACATTGGCCACGGCCGGGCGGCCCCTTCGTGAAACCGCACATAAACCCAGGGTGCGGTCCGCCACTGCGGGGTCAGAGGCCGGCCGAGCCTGTCCGCCCAGCACAGGGCCGCGGAATGCCGTTCCAGGACGTCGCGGGTCTCATCGGTCCACCAGGAGTCATGCCGCGGCTCGACGGTCACCCGGATGGCTTCGGGAAAGCAACTCAAGCACCGGGCGAGGCGCGGCGGGTCCGCCTGCAGGTTAGGAGGGATCTGGAGCAGGATCGGGCCGAGCTTGTCACCCAGCCCCTTGGCCGCCTCCAGCAGGCGTTCCACCGGCTCCTCCGGGTCCTTGAGCCGCTTGATATGCGTCAGGAACCGGCTCGCCTTCACCGCCATCACGAAACGGCCGGGGGTCTGGTCCCGCCACTTCTCGAAGGTCTCCCGCGCGGGCAGCCGGTAGAAGGCGTTGTTGTTCTCGACGGTGCTGAAGCACTCGCCGTATCTCTCCAGCCACGACCGCTGCGGCAGGCCGTCCGGATAGAGAACACCCCGCCAGTCGCGGTACTGCCACCCCGATGTGCCGACGAGCAGTGCCATCTCAGCTCCCCGGTGGACCGTCTCATGAGTCGACGGCTTTGTGTCACCTCGACGTCGGCCCGGACACGGCCTGATGCCGCAGGCGGTTGCGGCTCGGGCCTCATTCGTCGCCTACCCGCCGCGGTTTGCCGGAAACACCGAGGACAGGTCGGCCCCTCGGATCACCGCCCGCCCTCCGCCCGCCGGTAAATGCGTTGCGACAGTACGGGTGCCACTGGCACCGTAGGGCTCGTTCGCCCGTCGAAGACGGCGGTGGGACTTGAGATGGGACTTGAAAGGAGGACCGGCCATGGAGCAGCTTCGATATCGACTGCGCTGGGCGTCACTCGCCCGCCACGGCCTGTTCCTCGCTCCCTGAGCAGAACCCCCGGCCGCGCCGATCCGAGTGACGCCTCCTCGATCCTCGCGGCTCTATCCCAACGGTAAGAGGAACGGTCCTCAGACGGCCGGAGATCCGGGTTCGAATCCCGGGAGCCGCACTATGCCCCCGTTGCCCAACTGGCAGAGGCGCCTGTTCGAGAAGCAGGAATGGTGCAGGTTCGAATCCTGTCGGGGGTACGACACGAGTCCACTCCGGGCTCGTCCCAGGGGTGGCGCCGACGCGGGAGAGTCGGGCCTGGCTGTAACCCAGGCGCTTCGGCTGAGTGGGTTCGAATCCCACCCGCCCCACAACAGGCCCCTCTTGACCGCATGGCAGAAGTCCTGGCGGCCGAGAACCTTTCGCCGCGATGCGGTGTATCCATACGTGTAAGCCAGGACGACTGCGGACGACCCCGAGGATCACCATCGACGACGACGAGGCGATAGCCCGTTCCCTTGACGGCGATCTGGACGCTTATGCGGTGTTGGTCGCCCGATACACCGCGCCCGCCCACCGGGCCGCCTTTCTGCTGGGTGCCGGCGATGAGGTCGACGATGTCGTGCAGGAGGCCTTCGTGAAGGCATTCCGTCATCTGTCGCGGTTCCGCACCGGTGAGCCGTTTGCTCCATGGCTGTTGCGCATCGTGGTCAACGAGACCAAGAATCTCAGCCGCTCTCGCCGTCGGCGCGCCGGCCTGGCAGTAAGGCTGTTGACCACAGAGCCGGGCGACGTCCATCTGGCGGGCGACGGCCCGACGGACCAGGTTCTCGCCGGCGAGCGGCGCAGCGAACTACTCGCGGCCATCGGCGCACTTCCGGACAAGGAACGTCAGGCGGTCATCTGCCGCTACTTCCTCGAACTGACCGAGGCCGAGACCGCCCAAGTGCTCCAATGGCCGCGCGGCTCGGTCAAGTCCCGGACGTTCCGGGCCCTGGGCAGGTTGCGCGGGCTTCTCACGGTGGCGCCGGGAGAGGAGGCCACCGGTGGCTGACCACGCCGACCGGTACGAGCTTGAGGACGAGCTCAGGGTGCTCGGTCGTGAGGTGCACGTGCCTGCAGCCCCCGATCTGACCGCCTCAGTGCGGCGACGGCTGGAACGACCCCACATGGCGCGGCCGCACCGGTTCCGTGCCCGGTGGCGGGTGGCCGTCGTCACCTTTGCCGCGCTGATCGGCCTGCTGGCCGTGACTCCGCAGGGGCGAGCCGTGGTCGTGAGGGTCTTGCGTTTCGCGGGGGTGGAGCTGAGTCAGGGGGCGGGCCCGAGGCTTTCGCCGACCTCTACCCCGGCCCTTCCGGGAGAGCAGCGGATGTCCCTGGATCGGGCGCGGCGCCTCGTCGCGTTCCCGATCCTGGTGCCCGCGGCCCTTGGTAGACCCGACGAGGTGGTGGTGAGCGACGGCGGTCGTGTCCTGTCGCTGGTCTACCACCGCACTGCCTCTGGCCAGGTGCGGGTGGACGAGTTCGACGGCACTCTCGACCCCATCTATTTCCAGAAGTTCGTCTACGCCGAAGACACGAGCGCGATCGAGGTGAACGGCCGCCCGGGCCTCTGGATCCTGCGGCCTCACGAGCTGATGTACATACGGCGCGACGGCACGGCCGACACGGCGTCCGCCCGGCTTGTCACCGGCAGGACCATCATCTGGGACACCGGCCGTGTGGCCGTACGGATGGAGGGCACCTTCGAGAAGACTCGGGCGCTCGCCATCGCCCGGTCGGCCCAATGACACGTGGCCGTGCGGGAACCATTGGGCCGGGGCCGGTGTAGAAGAAGCGACATGTCTACGAAGGGGTCCGGCCATGCCGCGTAGATTCATCGTCCGCATCGTTTTCACCGGCGGC
>JAOPYO010000492.1 GCA_025964575.1 Actinomycetes bacterium | reverse complement strand
GCGGTGAGCATCAACTCCAGCGGATCACCCAAGACGGTGACTGCGCAGGCCGGAATCTCGATGGACAGCCTGCTCGGCCAGCTGGAGTCGGCCGGACTCGGGTTCGCCGCCATCCCGGCTCCCGGCGACATCACCCTTGGCGGGGTGCTCGCCATCAACGCGCACGGCTCCGCGATCCCGGCGACCGGTGAGAGCCGGCCGGGCGGGATGAGCTACGGCTCGTTCAGCAACCTCATCCGGTCGCTGACCGCGGTCGTCTGGGACTCGGCGGCCAACGCGTACGTCCTGAAGACCTTCCAGCGGACCGACCCCGCCATCAAGGCGTTCCTGTCCCATCTCGGCCGGGCGTTCGTCACCGAGGTGACGCTGCAGGTCGGCACCAACCAGCGGCTGCGCTGCACCAGCAGGTACGACATCCAGGTCACCGACGTCTTCGCGGCACCAGCCTCGGCCGGGTCGAGCTCCTTCGCCAGCCTGGTCAACAGCTGCGGCCGCATCGAGGTGATCTGGTTCCCGTTCACCACCGTGCCGTGGATCAAGCAGTGGTACGTCAAGCCCAGCAAGCCGCTGCTGTCCAAGCAGGTGAACGCTCCGTACAACTACACCTTCGCCAACTTCGTCGACCAGTCGACCTCGGACTTCATCTCCCAGGTCGTATCCGGCAACGTGTCGGGCACCCCGACCTTCGAGAACGGCGAGATGGCGATCGTCGGCTCCGGCCTGATCACCACCGGCACCTGGGACATCTGGGGCTGGTCGAAGAACACCCTGCTGTACGTCCAGCCGACCACCCTGCGCATCGTCGAGGCCGGCTATGCCGTGGTGACCTCCCGGGCGAATATTCAGCGGGTTGTCAGCGAGTTCTACACCAAGTACGTCTCCACGATCAACGCGTTCCAGGCCAACGGGGACTACCCGATGAACGGGCCGATCGAGATCCGGGTCACCGGGCTCGACCAGCCCGGTGAGGTCGACGGGATATCGGGTGCGGTGACCCCGCAACTGTCCTCGGTCCGGCCGCGGCCGGACCACCCCGAGTGGGACGTCTGTGTCTGGCTCGACATGGGCACCATCCCGGGTACCCCGAAGGTCAATCAGTTCTACGCGCAGATGGAACAGTGGATCTGGTCCAACTACACCGGCTCGTACGCCACCGTACGACCGGAGTGGTCGAAGGCATGGGCGGTCACCAGCGGCGGGGCGTGGACCGACTCGACGATCCTGAGCTCCACCATCAAGAACGCCCTCAACGCCGGGCAGCCCTCGAACGACAACTTCGACACCGCCCGCGCCACGCTCAACTCCTGCGACCCGAGCCGGGTCTTCAGCAACACCTTCCTGGACACCCTGCTGCCCTGATCCATTCGTTGACTCGTGGCGTGTCCGCAGCTGGAACCTCTCCTCGTGCGGGACACGCCACGACTCGACGGAGGCCGTTAGTGGTGTACGGACTCGAACTGAGCGGCCGAGAGCTCGTGGCGGGCACTCGGTTGGAACCGCTGCGCGAGCGGCTCTCCGGCCGCCCACGGCGGCTGGGTGAACTCGTCAGCCGCAACCTCAGGGAGAAGTACGTCCCGTTGCTGCACGCGGCCCGGCTGGTGTTCCGGGCGGGCGCAAGGCGGGCAGGCGGGGCTGGAGCATCCAGGTCGCCGTCTCCCCTTTGTACGCCTTGGCCTGGGTGAACTCGCCTTCGGCGGACGGCACCGGGTGGCTGCTCGGGGGGCGGCAGGCCACCAGATCTTAAGGGTTCATCGGGACGATTCAGGTCGATACGGTGCCACGGCCTGTGCGCACTCGGGACAGCACCGTATGGTCCCCCCGCCCGGCAGTTGCCCGATGCATACGCTCGGGGCGGGCCAGCTCTTTGCGCAGGAGGCGCACGCTTCGCCGGCCATCTGCGCGGGCGCCAGGCCCTCCGGGTTGATGATGTAGGACATACGGTCGCTCCTCGCTGGTCAACGCCTCCGATGACAGCTGGACGATCCTGGTGGCGTACTTCAGAGAGCGTCTACACACGTGTAGGTGTCACTGGTTGACTCATAAACCTACTTTTCCTACTATGTAAATAGGTAATTGAGGCAAGGCAGGAAAGGCACACCCCCATGCTCCCCATCCGCAGACCCCACCTCGTGGGACTGCCCCTCGTCTCCCTCTTGTTCCTCTCCGCGTGCGGCGGCACGTCCGCCTCCAACAAGGTCGGTGATTCCAGTGGTGCGCCGGTCAAGGGCGGCACGCTCACCTTCGGAGTGAACACCGAACCTATCTGCCTTGACCCGCATGCGAGTCCGCAGGATGTCGCGGGCCTGTTCACCCGGCCCGCGCTGGACTCGCTGGTCTCCCTGGACGACCAGGGGAAGATCCACCCTTGGCTCGCGACCTCCTGGCAGATCTCCCCGGATCAGAAGACCTACACCTTCAAGCTGCGCCAGGGCGTCAAGTTCAGCGATGGAACCGCCTTCGACGCGGCGGCGGTCAAGGCCAATCTGGACCACATCGTCGATCCCAAGACCAGGTCGCAGCTCGCCGCGACCGCCATCGGGCCGTACACCGGCACGACCGTGGTGGATCCACAGACGGCCAAGGTCACCTTCTCCAAGCCGTACTCCCCGTTCTTGGCGGCGTTGGCCACCGCGTACTTCGGTATCGAGTCGGCGCAGTCGCTGACCCAGGCACCGGACGCCCTGTGCAAGAAGGTGGTCGGCTCCGGCCCCTTCGTGATCGACGCCTTCACCCCGCACCAGGGCATCACTTACCACCAGAAAGCCGACTACAACTGGGCACCTGAGGGTGCCAAGCACACCGGTGCGTCCTATCTCGCCAAGCTGCAGTTCAAAGTCCTTACCGAGGACTCGGTACGGCTCGGAGCGCTCACCAGCGGCCAGATCGACGCGATCGCCAGCGTGCCGCCGGTCAACGTCAAGCAGGTCCAGGCCAACTCCAAGCTGACCATCGACAAGCGTCAGGCTCCGGGCGGCAACTACAACTACTATCCCAACACCACGAGCGGCCCGTTCGCCGACCAGAAGGTCCGGCAGGCCTTCCGGGACGGCATCGACTTCTCCACGATCGTCAAGAAGCTCTACTTCGGCGCGTTCGACCCCGCTTTCAGCCCGGTCTCGCCCGCCACGCTCGGATATGACAAGGGCACCGAAACGCAGTGGAAGTACGACGCGACGGCGGCCGGCAAGCTGCTGGACGAGGCGGGATGGTCCGGCCACGACGCGCAGGGCTACCGCACCAAGGGCGGTCAGCGGCTGACGATCCGCTGGCCGTTCCTGAAGTCCTTCGCCCGGGAGCAGCGCCAGACGCTGGCAGAGCAGGTGCAGGCAGAGGCCAAGAAGATCGGGTTCGAGATCCAGTTCGTCGACGTCACCCCCAACGACTACGTGGCCACGTTCGTCAAGGGCGACTACGACCTGGCCGACTTCAGCTGGCAGCGCGCCGACGGGGACGCCCTGCGCAACCTTTTCGCGACCTCCAGCATCACCACCGCCAAGAGCTTCGGGCAGAACGGCGCGCGCTACTCCGACAAGGAGGTCGACGGCTGGCTCGGCGACGCGCTGGGCACCACCGATCTGACCAAGCGAGCCGACCTCTACACCAAGGTGCAGCAGAAGGTGACCGATAACGCCGCGGTGTTCCCGGTCTACGTCTTCAACTACCTGCTCGGCGCCAGCAAGAAGACGCACGGCATCGGCTGGGAGCCGCAGGCGTACCCGACCTTCTATGACGCATGGGTCGCGAAGGGATGACGGAGACCTCGCAGCGGGCCACCCGGACGGCCGGGCGGATGGCCCCCGGCGGCCGGGGCCGGGTGGCTCGCCGGATCCTGACCAGGCTCGGTACGTCGCTGCTGGTGCTGTGGGGTGCGGTCACGGTGTCCTTCGTCGCCCTGCACCTCACCCCAGGCAAGATCATTGACATCCTCATCGGCACCTCGCCGGTCACCCCCGCGGTGCGGGCCCAGATCATCTCCGACTACGGGCTCGACCGGCCGCTGCTCGTCCAGTACGTGACCTATCTCGGCAGGGTGCTGCGGGGAGACCTCGGGAAGTCCTACCAGCTGCACGAGTCGGTCGCCTCCGCTGTCGGCTCGCAGCTCGGATCCTCCCTCGAACTCACCCTGACCGGACTGGGGCTGGCGGTGGTGGTGTCGGTGACGGTGGCACTGTTGACGGCCCGGCGGGCCCGCTGGATCCGCGGCCTGTTCTCCGGTATCGAGCTCATCGGAATCTCCATTCCGTCGTTCTGGGCGGGCATCCTCCTGCTGACGGTCTTCTCCTTCCAGCTCGGCTGGTTCCCCGCGGCGGGGGGTGAGGGCCTCTCCGGTCTGGTACTCCCGGCGATCGCCCTCGCCATCCCCGTCACGACCATGCTGACGCAGGTGATGCGGGAGGGCCTGGAACTCGTCCTGGACGAGCCCTTCGTCCTGACCGCGCGGTCCCGTGGCATGTCGGACCTGGGCGTGCGGCTCCGGCACGCGCTCAGGCACGCACTGCTGCCCGCGGTCACTCTGACCGGCTGGCTCGTCGGACTGCTGCTCGGCAGCTCGGTCATCATCGAGCAGGTCTTCTCACGGCAGGGCATCGGCCAGCTCACGCTCACCGCGGTCAACAACAAGGACCTGCCGGTGGTGATGGGGGTGGTCCTGGTCATCGCCCTCCTGTACGTCGTCGTCAACATGCTGATCGACCTCCTCTATCTGCTCATCGACCCGCGGTTGCGAGGTGCACAGTGACCACGGCCGTCATAGTGGTGCCCGCGAGGGCGGGGCGCAGGATCCCGCGACCCGGAGTGTGGACGGCGTCGCTGTTCCTCGCTCTGATCGCGCTGGCGGCGATCGCGCCGGGCCTGTTGGTGCACGGCTCCCCGAACGCCACGGACGCCATCTCCGCGCTTCAGCCGCCGGGCCACGGGCATCTGCTCGGCACCGACGCCAACGGGCGCGACCTGTTCACCCGGGTCGTCTATGGGGCCCGGCCCTCGCTGCTCTCGGGGCTGGGCGCCACCGCTCTGGCGGTGACCCTCGGCTCGGCGCTGGGCCTGCTGGCCGCACTCGGCGGACGGGTGCTGGACGAGATCACCATGCGGTTGGTCGAGGTGCTGATGGCGCTGCCCAGCCTGCTGCTCGCCCTGCTGGTCATCGCCGTGACCGGACCGGGGACGCTGAACGTGATCTTTGCCATTGCCGCGTTCACGCTGCCAAGCTATGCGCGGCTGGTCCGCGGCCAGACGATGGTGATCCGGCGTTCGGGTTATGTGGAGGCCGCGACCTCACTGGGCCTGACCCGAGGCCGGATCATCCTGCGGCATATCCTGCCCAACGCCTTCGCCCCCCTGCTGGTACTGGCCACCATCGAGGTCGGCACGGCCCTGGTCGCGGCCTCGTCGCTGAGCTTCCTCGGTCTCGGGCCGCAGCCACCGGCCCCGGAGTGGGGGGCGATGCTCTCCGGCGGACGTGACTACTTCTCGGTCGCCTGGTGGGTCGCGGTCTTCCCCGGCGTGGCGATCACGCTCACCGTGCTGTCGATCACCGTTGTGGGCCGTCACCTCCAGCGGCTGGTGGAAGGGAGGGTTTCGTGAGCAGTGACACCGCTCGTGGGCCGATCGTTGAGATCACCGACCTGCATGTCTCGTTCGGAACGATCCAAGCCGTACGGGGAGTATCGCTCGCCGTGCATCCCGGGGAGTCCGTGGCGATCGTCGGTGAGTCCGGCTCGGGGAAGAGCGTCACCGCTCGTACCCTGATCGGCCTCAGCGGAGACGGCGCCGGGGTCCGTACCGGATCGTTGACGGTCGCCGGCAAGGACGCGTCGACCTTCAGCGAGCGGCAATGGCGGGCCGTGCGTGGCACTCAGATCGGCTACATCCTGCAGGACGCGCTGGTCTCCCTCGACGCGCTGCGGCCCGTCGGCAAGGAGATCGCGGAGGCACTGCGGCTGCACCGGACCGTCCCGCGCGGCGAGGTCACCGACAGGGTCATCGAGCTGCTGCGTGAGGTCGGGGTGCCCGAGCCGGAGCTGCGTGCGAAGCAGTATCCACACGAGCTCTCGGGCGGACTGCGCCAGCGTGCGCTGATCGCCTCAGCGATCGCGTGCGACCCGCGGTTGCTGATCGCCGACGAGCCGACGACCGCTCTCGATGTCACCGTCCAGGCGCAGATCCTGCGGCTGCTGGCCGAGCGCAAACGATCCGGTACGGCCCTGCTGCTGATCAGCCATGACCTGGCGGTCGTCGCGGAGCTGGCCGACCGGGTGCTGGTGATGAAGGACGGGGTGGTCGTCGAAGAGGGGCCCACCGACCAGGTGCTGCGGGAGCCTGCACACCCCTACACCCGGGGGCTGCTGGCCGCCGTTCCGATGGAGCACGCCAAGGGCACCCGGCTGTCGGCCGCTGAGACCGAGCCCCAACAGGATGGGCCGCAACAGGATGAGCCACAGCAGGAGGACCAGGGCAGGCGGCCGATCGTCCGCAGCATCGGGGAGGTGGTGATCCAGGCGCGGGACCTGGCCAAGGCGTTTCGCGGCAGGTTCGCCGTCGACGGGGTGTCGTTCGAGCTGAGGGCCGGGGAGACGCTGGGCCTCGTCGGCGAGTCCGGGTCGGGTAAGACCACCACCGCCCGCCTCGTGCTCGGCCTGCTGGAGCCGGACGGCGGCGAGGTCGAGATCGACGGGCGGCCCTGGCGGGGGCTGGCTCCCCGGGAACGCAGGGAGTTGCGCCGTCACATCCAGGTCATCTACCAGGATCCACTGAGCTCGTTCGATCCCCGCTTCAGCGTGCGGCGGATCCTCGACGAGGCGCTCAGCGTGGGCGACGAGCCCCGGGTGCGCCGCCGCGACCGGAGCGTGGAACTGCTGGAGCAGGTCGGCCTGGACGCCTCGATCCTGGACCGCTGGCCGCTGCGGCTGTCGGGCGGACAGCGGCAGCGGGTCGCCATCGCCCGTGCCTTGGCACCCCGGCCACGGGTGATCGTCTGCGACGAGCCGGTCTCCGCGCTCGACGTCACGATTCAGGCGCAAGTGCTCGATCTCCTCGCGGACCTCCAAGCAGAGTTGGGCGTCGCGTACCTGTTCATATCCCACCACCTCGGGGTCATTCACCACGTGAGCGACCGGGTGCTGGTGATGAAGGACGCGCAGGTGGTGGAGGCCGGGGACGTCGCCCAAATCTTCAACTCTCCGAGCAGCGAATACACGAAGGAGCTATTGGCGGCCATTCCGCGGCTGGCGCACGCGACCGACCCTGTTCCCGAGTCCATCTCCGAACCGGTCTCTGAACCCGAACGGATTCTCGGATGACACCTCTTCACCGTTAGGAGACGACACCATGCCCACTACCAAGCAGGTGCACCTCGCGGCGCACTTTCCCGGCGTCAACAACACCACGGTCTGGTCCGACCCGAGGTCGCAGAGCCAGATCGACTTCGGCTCCTTCCTCCGGCTGGCGCAGACCGCGGAGCGCGGCAAGTTCGACTTCTTCTTCCTCGCGGAGGGGCTCCGGCTGCGCGAGCTCAAGGGCCGCATCCACGATCTCGACGTCGTCGGGCGGCCCGAGTCGCTGACCGTGCTGTCCGCCCTGGCGGCGGTCACCTCCCGCCTCGGGCTGGCGGCGACGGTCAACTCAACCTTCAACGAACCGTACGAGGTGGCCAGACGACTGGCGTCGCTCGACCATCTGAGCGGCGGCCGGGCGGCCTGGAACGTGGTGACCAGCTATGACGCCTTCACCGGCGAGAACTTCCGGCGCGGCGGCTATCTCGATGAGGCCGATCGCTACACCCGTGCCGCCGAGTTCCTGCAGGTGGCCAGGGAACTCTGGGACTCCTGGAGGTCCGACGCGGTGCTGGCCGACCCGGCGTCGGGGGAGTTCGTACGGCCCGATGGGATCGGCTCTTTCCGCCATGAGGACCGGCACTTCTCCATCTCAGGAGAGTTCAACGTCCCGCGCGGCCCACAGGGGCAACCGGTGATCATCCAGGCCGGGGACTCGAACGAGGGACGGGAATTCGCCGCTTCGACCGCCGACGTCATCTTCAGCCGGCACAGCAAGTTGGAGGAAGGGCGGGCCTTCTACAAGGACGTCAAGGACAGATTGGCCACGTATGGACGCCGGCCTGAAGAGCTGAAGATCCTTCCTGCGGTGACCTATGCCCTTGGTGACACCGAGGAGGAGGCCGCGGAGCACGCCGCGGAGATCCGCAGGGCGCAGGTCGGCCCGCAGACCGCGATCGCCTTCCTGGAAGGAATCTGGGGGAGGGATCTGTCCGGCTACGACCCGGACGGTCCGCTGCCCGACCTCGAACCGGATCTGGCCGAGGGCGTGTCCAAGGGCCGGGCGCAGTTCAGGGGCGACCGGGGCGCGATCGTGGACCAGTGGCGGGCGCTGGCGCAGGAGAAGGATCTGTCCATCCGCGAGCTCGCCATCGAGGTCACCGCTCCCCAGTCCTTCATCGGGACCCCGCAGACCGTGGCCGACCAGATCAACGAGTTCGTGCAGACCGACGCCGCGGACGGCTTCATCTTCGTTCCGCATCTGACCCCGAGCGGGCTCGACGACCTCGTCGACAAGGTCGTGCCGCTGCTCCAGGAGAAGGGCGTCTTCCGGACCGACTACACAGGCCCGACGCTCCGCGATCACCTCGGCCTCGCCGCACCCCGTACCCAGGAAGAGGCAGCATCATCATGACCGCACCCGACCTCCATCTCGCCGTGGCGCTGGACGGCGCCGGATGGCACCCCGCGGCCTGGCGCGACCCGGCCGCCCGTCCCTCGGAGCTCTTCACGGCCGGTTACTGGGCCGAGCTGGTCACCGAGGCCGAGCGCGGTCTGCTGGACTTCGTGACCTTCGAGGATTCCCTCGGCCTGCAGTCCTCGAGTTTCGACGGTCCGGACGGCCGCATCGACCAGATCCGCGGGCGGGTCGACGCCGTGCTGCTCGCCGCGCGGCTCGCACCGCTGACCTCTCGCATCGGGCTGGTGCCGACGACGAGCACGACCCACACCGAGCCGTTCCACGTCGCCATCGGCATCGCCACCCTCGACTTCGTGAGCAACGGCCGGGCCGGCTGGCGCCCACAGATCTCCGGCCGCCGGAGCGACGCCGCCCACTTCGGGCGCCGGGAGTTCCCCGAGTTCAGTCTCACCCTGGAGAGTCGCAACGACCCGGTGGTGGTCCGGCACGTGGCGGATCTGTTCGGTGAGGCATCCGACGCCGTCGAGGTCGTCCGGCGCCTCTGGGACAGCTGGGAGGACGACGCCGAGATCCGCGACGCGCCCACCGGCCGCTTCATCGACCGCGACAAGCTGCACTACATCGATTTCGCCGGCGAGTGGTTCAGTGTCAAGGGGCCCTCGATCACCCCGCGTCCGCCGCAGGGTCAGCCACTGATCACCGCCTTGGCCCACGACACCGTGCCGTACGAGTTCGCCGCTCGCGGCGCCGACGTCGTCTATGTGACCCCGCACTCCCGCGATCAGGCGGTCGCCATCCTGGGTCAGGTGCGGGATGCCGAGGCCGCCGTGGGCCGAGAGGGCGATCCTCTGAGGGTCTTCGCGGATCTGGTCGTCTTCCTCGACGACGATGCCGCAGTGGCCGCCGATCGCAAGGCCCGGCTGGACGAGCTCGACGGGGCCGAACTCGTCTCCGACGCGTTGGTCTTCACCGGTACTTCCCCTCAGCTCGCCGATCTGCTCCTCGACTGGCGCGAGGCGGGCTACGACGGCTACCGGCTGCGTCCGGGTGTGCTTCCGCACGACGTGACGGCGATCGCCCGCGGCCTCGTCCCGGAGCTTCAGCGGCGAGCGGCGTTCCGCCGCGAGTACGAGGCGACCACGTTGCGGGGTCGACTCGGCTTGTCGCGGCCCGCCAACCGCTACGTGGAGGTGGCATGAGCACTCCCAACAAGCAGAGTGCTGCGGCGATCACGGTCCGGGCGGCCGAATGGCACGATCCGGTGGCCGTTTCGTTGAGGAACGCGATGGAGACCGAGATGGAGATCCGCTATGCCGATCGGCTCGCGGACTTCCTGTCCAAGCGGCAGGAACTGCCGGAGGCGCTCGGCGTGGACGCCGAAGCGGTGGCCTACGTCGGGGTCGCCCACGCCGGGCTTCCCGACACCGGTGAGGACCTGCCCGTAGGGCATGTGGCGTTGCGCTGGACCGGCGGCGACCTTGAACTGAAGCGGATGTACGTCGCACCCTCCCACCGTGGCAAGGGTGTCTCGACCGCGCTGCTGGACGCGTCCGAGTGGGCGGCCAGCGCGCTCGGCGTCCGGCGGATCATTCTGCAGACCGGCGACCGTCAACCCGACGCCGTGCGGCTCTACGAGCGGGAGGGGTACACCCGCATCCCGATCTTCCCGCCCTACGAGTGGATGACCTTCTCGATCTGCATGGAAAAGGTGATCGACCTCGCATGAAGTTCCTGGCGATCACACTCATCTTTCACACGCCACATCCCCTCACCGGTGAGCAGAAGCCGACCACTGCCCGGCTCCGTGAGGTCGTGGACAACGCGGTCCTCGCCGAGGAGCTCGGGTTCGACGGCTTCGGTGTGGGTGAGCGGCACGAGCGGCCGTTCATCTCCTCCTCCCCACCGGTCGTGCTGAGCCATATCGCCGCCCTCACCTCGAGGATCCGGCTGTTCACCGCGGTGACCACGCTCAGCCTGCTCGACCCGGTGCGGGCCTTCGAGGACTACTCCACCCTCGACCATCTCTCCGGCGGCCGGCTGGAACTGATGATCGGTAAGGGAAACGGGGCCGCCCAGGCCCAGCTCTTCCACGTGACCGGCGAGGACCAGTGGGACCGCAACCGCGAGGGATATGAGCTGTTCCGGCGGCTCTGGCGGGAGGACAAGGTGACCTGGTCCGGGCGGTTCCGCCCGTCGCTGGACAACGCCGAGACCTGGCCACGGCCCCTGCAGCAGCCGATCCGCGTCTGGCACGGCAGCGCCACCAGCAAGGAGTCGGTGGATCTGGCCGCCCAATACGGAGACCCGCTCTTCTCCGCCAACGTCACCAACCCGATCGAGCCGTACGCGGAACTGATCCAGTACTACCGGGAGCGCTGGGAGTTCTACGGGCACGACCCGGCCGACGCACTGGTCGGAGCCGGCAGCGCGGGCTACTACGCCGCCAAGAACTCGCAGGAGGCGATCGACACCTATCGCCCGCTCTTCAACGCCCGGTTGGCGATGTTCCGGAAGTTGGGGCTCGACCCGGTGTTCCACTCGCTGGAGGACGCCATCGAGCGCAGCTCGATCCTGGTCGGCAGCCCTCAGCAGATCATCGACAAGGTGCACCGCTACCACGAGCGGTTCGGGCATGAGGTCATGCACCTGCAGGCCGACGCCGATGGCCTGACCGACGACCAGCACCGCACGTCCCTCGAGCTGTTCCAGAGCGACATCGCCCCCGTCCTGCGGCGCGAGATCCCGAGCCGGCCGTTTCCCCCAGCCGAGACCGTCCCGACCGGAAGGTAGCTCATGCCCATCCCTCTCTCGATTCTCGACCTGGCACCCATCACCTCCGGCGGCACGGCGGGCGACGCACTGCGCAACACCATTGATCTCGCGCAGCGCGCGGAGGAGTTCGGCTACCACCGGTACTGGCTGGCCGAGCACCATCTCACCCCGGGCGTCGCCAGCTCGGCGCCCGCTGTGCTCATCGGCCTGGTGGCCGCCGCGACCGGCCGCATCCGGGTCGGTTCCGGCGCCGTGCAACTGGGCCACCAGACCCCGCTGTCGGTGGTCGAGCAGTTCGGCCTGATCGACGCGCTCTACCCGGGCCGAATCGACCTGGGTCTCGGCCGGTCCGGGCAGCGCCGGGCCGAGTTCCTCAAGGCGGCGAAAGGCGCTGCCGCCACCGAGCCACAGCAGGCCAGGATCGTGGACGGCCTGCTCATCCCGGCGCCGTTCTCGTTCGCCTCGCTCGCACGGTCGCCGCTTTTCGCGCTGTATGCCTCGCTCCTGCAGCAGCCGGGCGCGGAGTCGCCGGACTTCGCCGAGCAGGTCGACGACATCATCGCGCTGCTGAGCGGCACCTTCCGCTCCGCCGATGGCATCGAGGCGCACGTCCAGCCGGGTGGGGGCGCCGGCGTGGAGCTTTGGATCCTCGGCAGCAGCGGCGGGCAGAGCGCCCAGGTCGCGGGGGAGCGCGGACTGCCGTTCGCCGCGAACTACCACGTCAGCCCAGCCAGCGTCCTGGAGGCCGTCGAGGCCTACCGGGAGGCGTTCAAACCCTCGTCTGCGCTGGCCGAGCCGTACGTCGTCGTCTCGGCGGACGCGGTGGTGGCGGCCGACGACGACCTCGCACGGGAGCTGGCCTCGCCGTACGGGCTGTGGGTGCGCAGCATCCGCACCGGCGTTGGAGCGATCCCGTTCCCCTCACCGAGGGAGGCCGCCGCCCACACCTGGAGCGACGAGGACCGTGTCCTGGTCGCCGACCGGGTCGACACACAGTTCGTGGGATCCCCTCAGACGGTCGTCGAGAAGCTGCGCGTCCTGCAGCGGGTCACGCGGGCCGACGAACTGCTCGTGACGACCATTACCCATGATCACACCGATCGTGTGCGCTCCTACGAGCTCCTCGCCGAGGCCTGGGCCCGGCAGGGTGAGGTGATCGTCGTGACGTCATAGAGCGACCGGCCGGCCCTCAGGTGATCTCGTCCAGGATGTCGATCGTTGCGCTATTCCTACTCGTTAAGTAGGTTATAAGGGTCGATGTGAAGCCCCGCCTGGTCGGCCGGCAACCCTCCCACCGCGGCGGGGCATCTCCCGAGGAGGAATCGATGACACAGTCCCCTTACGCAGGTCCCGTCGACTACGACACCTACGGGGAGTACGGTCCCGGCAACGGGTTCGAGCGCGGCAAGGGCTTCGACCGGCCCGTCTATCCGTTCCAGGGCCGGATCACCGCCGACGGCTCCAGCGGGTTCAAGGCCGAGCCGGGCCGCTACCACCTGTACGTCGGCTGGTTCTGCCCATGGGCGCAGCGCACCGCGATCGTCCGCTCGCTCAAGGGCTTGGACGGTGTCGTCTCGCTGTCGTACGTCGACGACGTGCGCGACTCACGCGGCTGGGCGTTCCGGGCGTCGCGTGGCGCGGACCCGGTCAATGGCTTCCGCTTCCTGCGGGAGGCGTACGAGGCGACCGAGCCGGGCTACCCGGGCCACATCTCGGTGCCGACGCTGTGGGACCGGACCACCGGGAAGGTCGTCAGCAACAACTTCCCCGACATCACCCTCGACCTGGGCACGGCCTTCGACGAGTGGGGCAATGAGCTCGTCCTCTACCCGGAGGCGCTGCGCCCGGAGATCGACGCGCTCAACGAGCAGGTGTACGAGACCGTCAACAACGGCACCTACCGGGTCGCCGGGGCCACCACGCGGGAGGACTACGAGCGGCTGCGGCACCTGCTGATCGCCACCTTGGAGCAGTTGGACGAGCGGCTGGCCGACCGGAGGTTCCTGTTCGGCGACCAGATCACCGAGGCCGATGTGCGGCTGTGGGTGACACTGGCCCGCTTCGACCTCGGTTACAACCCGCTCGCCAAGGTCAGCGAGCGGCGGTTGGTGGACTTCCCCAACCTGTGGGCCTACGCCCGCGACCTCTATCAGACGCCCGCGTTCCGGGAGACCACCGACTTCGACTCCTTCACGCACTTCAGCGAAGAGCCCAAGCCGAGCTTCTTCAACGACGCCTCATGGCGGATCGCGGTCGAACCGCACCGGGCCGACTGGGACGCCCCGCACGGCCGCGAAAAGCTCGGATGACCGTTCGCTGGGGAGTCACCCTCCCACTGCCCGGACTGGGCCTCGCCGCCCACCGGCCGCTGTTGGTGGAGCTGACCGATCTCGGCTACACCGACGTGTGGACCGGGGAGGGCGGCGGCCACGACGGCTTCACCCCGCTCGCGGCGGCCGCCGCCTGGGCACCCGGGTTGCGGGTCGGAACCGGCATCGTCCCGGTGCAGACCCGTGGTCCGGGAGTTCTCGCCCAGACCGCCGCAACCCTGGCACAACTCGGCGGCGAGGTGGTGCTGGGCATCGGTTCCTCGGTGCCCGCCCATGTGACGGCGCTCAACGGGATGGCCCACGACCGGCCGTACGCCCGGGTGCGCGACACGCTGAAGTTCCTGCGCCGGGCTCTGGACGGGGAGTACGTCTCTGAGTCGTACGAGACCTTCGAGGTCGACGGGTTCCAGCTTCGTGAGCCGCTCCCGCACCGGCCGAAGGTCATCGTCGGCGCGCTCCGCCCCGGGATGCTGCGGCTCGCGTTCCGCGAGGGCGACGGCGCCATGACCAACGTGCTCGCCGCCGATGACGTGCCCGCGGTGGTCGAGGCGGCCGGGCCTCGGGCGCCGGGCCAGGAACTCGTCGTCAAGGTGTTCGTCAGCCCGACCACGGACGCCTCGTACGCCCGCACGGAGGCGCGCGCCTTCCTCTCCTGGATCCTCAACCAGCCGCCGTACGTCGCCTTCCACGACTGGCTGGGGCGGGGCGACCGGCTCAAGGCCTCCCGGGAGCGGTGGGAAGCAGGCGACCGGGCGGGTGCCGCCCGTGCACTCTCCGATGAGGTGGTCGACGAACTGTGGGTGCACGGTTCCCTCGAGGAGTGCCGTGAACGGATCGCCCGCCACGTCCATCCCGGAGTGACCACGGTTCTGCTGCACCTGTCCCCGACCCCGGAACTGCTCGCGAGCCCGGATCCGGTGAGCGTCGTCAGCGACACTTTGAAGGCACTCCGGTTCTGAGGGATCAGATCAGCTCACCGTGTCTTCTGGAAAACGTAACTTCTTGAAAACGTCAAGGTTCTTTCATCCGGCACGTGTCACGACCACGGGTGTTCTAGTGGGTGACTAGCGTCGGCTGGCATGGCCGATCATGGAGAGCCGGGCCGAGACCCGGAGTTCGGGGTCCGATTCCTCGGATACTCCCGGCGTGAGGTGGACGAGCTCGTCGCCGAGGTGCGCCGTGAGCTTCGTGGCCTGCACGTCGGACCGGAGCAGGCACCGGGAGAGCCTGGTGGGTGGACGGCCCTCGGGCCGGCGCAGGGGCACGTCTCCCGGGTGCTGAGGTTCGCTCAGGAAGAGGCCGACGCGCGGGTCGCCGAGGCCAAACGGCAGGCCGAGCAGACCTTGCGGAGCGCCCGCGAGGTAGCCGACCGGCTGATGGCGGACGCCCGTAAGCGATCTATCGAGCTCGAGGCCAGGGTCGCCACCGCACTCGACCGGGAGGTGACGGCCAGGGTCGGTGAGCTGGTGAGCACCCATGCCCGACTGATCGTCGGCCTGGCGGGGATGCGCGACTCTCTGGTCGAGGCCCTCGAGCTCGACGCCAGGCTCGGGCCGGTCCAGCCGATTTCCTTCGAGGACCTGACCCAGGACAGGGCGCAGGCCTATGTGCCACGACCCGGTGGGAGGTCCGCCGAGCAGGCCGGGCGGGGGCCCGAATGAACGATGGCCCTGTCGACGACCTGATCCTCTACATGGTGCTGTTCGTGATCGTGTTGCTGGCGTGCGCGCTGCTGCTCTGGGGGATAAGTCTGGCCAGCGACGCGGCTCGCAAGCGCTGGGGGGCTCGTCAGGTCGAACCGACGCCCGAAGAGAGAGTCCGGGCGGCCATCCTGCAGCTCGAGAGTGTCGGAGTCGACGTTGCTGGGCTCCTCGGCGAATGGGCACCGGAGGATCCATAGGGTCTGCCCCCGTTCGCACCCTTTACCGCGAATCATCGATCACATAGCGGCTACGAGCCGTACGGTCGGTCTGATGATTTGTCCGTGGAGGATGGCGAGGAGGAGCGATGGCGTCCGCAGAGAAGGGCAACGCTTACCTGGAGCAGGTCGTGGCGCAGCAGGCTGTGCTCGAGGGCGACCTCAGGTCCAGGCAGGCGCCGGCGTCCCCGCAGGCCTTCGCGAGCCCGCTCGCCAGGCGGGAACGGGCTCAGCGCGGTGCGGTCACCGATCGGCCGGCGACCGGCCCAGTGGACGTGCGGATCAGTGGATTCTGGCGCTGGAAAACTGTGCTCGTGCCGCCGAACGCCTTCGTGGTGCACACTCGGCGGGGCCGCGCCGCGCCACTGCACATCGGGCTGGGCGTCTCGTTCCGCTACAACCCTGCGGCGGACTCGTTCCTGGTCGTGCCCGGGGCGACGCAGACGATCCTGATCAACGCGTACTGCATCTGCCAGGAACTGCAGGGCGTGCTGGTGCAGGGCTACGTTCAGTGGATCATCCAGGACTTCGCGACCGCCTACCGAAAGCTGGACTTCAGCGATCTCGAGGATCCGATGCGACTGGTGAACCTCCAGCTGAGGGAGCAGGCCGAGGCCGCGATCAAGGACAAGGTCTCCACCATGAGCGTTCATGACGTGCTCAGCGACAAGCAGCCCATCATCGAAGAACTGACCGCACGTCTGCGGGCGGTGGCCGAAGGTGAGGACAACAGTGACCAGGGACTGGGTCTGCGCATCGTCACGGTGCAGATCAAGGAGGCCGTGGTCAGCTCGTCCCAGCTCTGGGAGAACCTGCAGAAGCCGTACCGGGCGGAGCAGGCGAGGATCGCCCGGCTGGCCGAGCTGGAGGCCGAGGGAGTGATCTCCGAGAGGGAGATGTCGGCCGGCCGCCTCAAGGAGACCCAGCGCATCGAGAACGAACGGGAACTCGCCGAACTCCGCGCTCGCAACGCGGCCCGTCGCTTCGACACCGAGGCGGCCGAACAGCTGCGGCGCACCAGGCGGGAGCACGGTGACACCCGCGAGGTGGCCGAGGTGGAGAAGGAGACCACCTTGCACGCACTGCGGCTGGAGCGAGAGCGGCACGAAGAGGAGGCCGAGACGGGCCGGCTGCGCATCCAGCGGGACCAGGAGCTCAAGCGTCTCGAGGCCGACGGTGAGCTGGCCCTGGCCAGATCCCGGGCCGAGTCCGTCCATGGGCAGGCGCTCCTCGAACTCGAGCGGGACAGGATCCGTACCGCCACCGAGAACGAGCAGACGCCGATCAGCGTCCAGGCCAAGCTGGTGGAGTCTCTCCCCGTGATCGTCGAGAAGCTGCCCAAGCCGGACGAGCTGCGGACGGTGACCATCGGTGGCAACGACTCGACCACGGTGGCGGGCCTGGTCGCCGAGCTGACCAGTGTCATAGGCGCATTGCGGTCGGCTGGTCCCCCTCCGTGATCATGCAATCGTTTCGGGCGATCGCATGATCACGGAGGGGGAGCCGTTGGTATGTCCTGACCTGGGGAGGTATACCTAGAGTTATCGCATCCATACTGCACATCCGTTCGCCGAAGGGGGCCTCGTCCAGTGGCCGAGGGCGCACGGACAGCGAAGGAAGTGACCGACCATGACCTCTCTGCCCGATCGGAAGCTGCCTGATCGGAAGGACTCGGCTCTGCCCGATCGGAAGGACTTGGCGCTCCCCGAGGTCGCCCGCCCCACCGACGAAAACATGCCGCGTACGGTGTCCGGCTCCGGGCACCCTCACGGCAGGCCGTCCTCGTGGCTGCTGGTCGCCACGGTGCTCACGGCATTCCTGGTGGGCGGCATCGCGCTCATCCTGAACGCCTGGACCGTCATGATCGTCTGCGCGGTCGTCATCGTCCTCGCCGTGCCGATCGGAGCCGCGATCCACATCATGAACGACACCGTCGGCTGGACGGACGCGCCGCCGACGTACATTGATCGTGGTCACGTCATCCGGGAGGCCACCCGCCTCTACAAGCGCGAGCACCCGAAGCAGCACATCTCCGCCTAGCCATGGTCGGTGGGCCTGCCCGCCGGGCCACGGCCCAGGCCCGGCGGGCATACCCGCCGGGCCGAGGTTCTGATCAGGAGGTCAGTTGTGTCCGGCGGGGATGTGGCCCATCCGGCCGGCCTGGAAGTCCTCGAAGGCCTGCTGTAGTTCGGCTTGGTTGTTCATCACGAACGGGCCGTACTGGGCGACGGGCTCACCGATCGGACGTCCGCCGAGCAGTACTACTTCGAAGGAAGGTGACCGCGACTCCTGCTTCTGGTCGGCCCGTAGCGTGATGCTGCTGCCGGCACCGAAGACGGCGAGCTGGCCGGTGTGCACGGGACGGGACTTGGGGCCGGCCGAGCCGGCACCCGCCATCACGTAGGCCAGGGCGTTGAAGTCAGGGTTCCAGGGCAGGGTGATCTCGGCGCCGGGGCTGATCGTGGCGTGGATCATCGTGATCGGAGTGTGGGTGGCACCCGGGCCCTCGTGCCCGGCCAGGTCGCCGGCGATCATCCGCAGCAGTGCGCCGCCGTCGGTGGTGGTGAGCAGCTTGACCTGATCGCGGCCGATGTCCTGGTATCGCGGATTGATCATCTTGTCCTTGGCGGGCAGGTTCACCCACAACTGCAGGCCGTGGAACAGACCTCCGCTGACGACCAGCTCCTCCGGCGGGGCCTCGATGTGCAGCAGCCCGGATCCGGCGGTCATCCACTGGGTGTCTCCGCCGCCGATCAGGCCGCCGCCGCCGGCCGAGTCCTGGTGCCGGAACTCGCCATCGATCAGGTAGGTGACGGTCTCGAAACCACGGTGCGGGTGCCAGGGGCTGCCCTTGGGCTCTCCGGGCGCGTACTCCACCTCGCCCATCTGGTCCATCATGATGAACGGGTCGAGGTGCCGGGTGTGCACACCGGCGAAGGCGCGGCGGACCGGGAACCCCTCGCCCTCGAAACCGCTGGGCGCGTTACTCACGCCGACCACCGGGCGCGGCGTATCCGTGATCGGGTCCGGAGTGGCCACTCTCGGCAGGGTGAGCAGGTTCTCCACGGTGACAGCAGGCACAATGCCCTCCTCGGGCGGTGGACGGCCGGTCCAGGGAGAACCGGGCTGACGCTCTCTATAATAGTTGAAGGATAAACTTTATTCCGCTTACCGTAGCAGCCCTGTTCTTCTGGTCTGCCCGTTCTGTTGGCTGTTCTGCGGGCTTGGGGAGCCGGCCTGGATGATCTTGCCGCCTGGTCGCCGACCTTGCCGCCGTCGGCGCGGAACTCCTTCGTTCCGATCCGACATGGGACGATGGCCCCTACGGAGATAGTAATTTTCCTTGCATAGCAAAGCTATTTTGGAGATCGAGTATGTCATCGGATGCCGGCTTGAGCGTTGACGAGGGGATCCGGACACTGCTGCTCCTCATGCCGCGCCTGGTCGGGCGCGCCAAGCGCATGCCCATTCCGGAGCAGCTCCGATCGCTCGACCTCGCACCACGGCACCTGTCGCTGCTCGCCTACCTGCTCTTCGACGGCCCGCTGGGCGTCAACGAACTCGCCAGCCGACTTGAGATCGCCCCG
The DNA here is from genome assembly GCA_025964575.1 of Actinomycetes bacterium. Taxonomy (GTDB): domain Bacteria; phylum Actinomycetota; class Actinomycetes; order Streptosporangiales; family Streptosporangiaceae; genus Actinomadura_E. Next base: position 40,204 of record JAOPYO010000492.1, on the reverse strand, counting down.
GCGACGGTGAGCCTCATGGTCGGTGAGTTGAGTCGCAAGGGGGTCGTGGATCGGCGTGAGGACGACGCCGACCGCCGACGCACCATCGTGAGTGTCGCCGAAGCCAACCGGGTCGCGGTCGACGCCTGGCTGGCGAAAGGCGCCAAGGCGTGGCGGAAGGCCCTCGAACCGCTGACGCACGCGCAGCGGCAGATGTTCGTCGAGACTCTCCGAGCCTATGAGCGTGAGGTTTCCGCCGAGGACGGCGAGGCCTGATCGACGGGACCGAACCCTGACTGTTGCCGCGAACCCGCATTCCCCGCCCCGCTTAGGCCACGTGCGGACCGGCGGTGCCACCTGCCGGGGGCATCATTTCGCTCGGGTGATGGGCGCTCCTCGGTCAGCGGTTGGTGCGTGAACGGTCAGCGCCCTCGTCGATGCTCCAGACATGAACAACATCGAAGCAAAAGCCGGCCGGAAAGAGTGGATCGGCCTCGCAGTACTCGTCCTGCCCTGCCTGCTCATCTCCATGGACATGAGCGTGTTGCTGTTCGCGTTGCCGTTCTTGAGCGCGGATCTGAATCCGTCGGGCACCCAGTCGCTGTGGATCATGGATATGTACGGGTTCGTACTGGCCGGGATGCTGGTCACGATGGGGGCACTGGGGGATCGGATCGGCCGCCGTAAGCTGCTGATGTTCGGAGCGGCCGCGTTCGGCATCGCATCCGTCTGTGCCGCATACTCCTCCAGCGCGGGGATGCTGATCGGCACTCGGGCGGTTCTGGGGCTGGCGGGAGCGACGCTGATGCCCTCCACGCTGGCGCTCATCCGCAACATGTTCCACGACGCAGGGCAGCGCAAGGTGGCCATCGCGGTATGGACCGGCGGGATGACCGGTGGCGTCACCGTGGGCCCGATCGTGGGCGGGCTCCTGCTGGACCACTTCTGGTGGGGCTCGGTGTTCCTGATCAATCTGCCGGCCATGGTGTTGCTGCTGATCCTGGGGCCGATGCTGCTGCCGGAGTACCGTGACCCCAAGCCCGGCCGGTTCGATCTGCTCTCTGCCGGACTGTCGCTGGCCACGGTCCTGCCGATCATCTGCGGGATCAAGCAGTTGGCCGTCGATGGCTTCGCCGTGGTCCCGGTCTTGGCCATCGTGGCCGGTCTGCTGCTGGGTTTCGTGTTCTTCCGCCGCCAGCAGACTCTGCCCGACCCGCTGATCGACCTACGGCTGTTCCGTTACCGCACGTTCAGTGCCGCGGTGAGCGTGAACATGGTGACCAACTTCGCTCTGCTCGGCTTCAGCCTGTACACCACGCAGTACCTGCAGGTGGTGCAGGGGATGAGCCCCTTCACCGCGTCCTTGTGGTCCCTTTCGGTAATGCCGGCGATCATGGCCGCGATGACGGTGGCGGGCATTGCGGCCAAGACGGTGCGTCCGGCCTACATCATCGGCGCTGGTTTGTTGATCTCCGCTGCCGGGCTCATCGTGATGACCCAGGTGCACGTCCACCAGTCACTGATCGTCGTGCTGATCGGCGCCGGGCTGCTGGCCGCCGGGATGCTGGTGGCCACGACCCTGACCGCCGACATGATCCTCACCGCCGCGCCGCCGGAGCGGGCCGGTTCGGCCTCGGCCGTGTCCGAGACCGGCAGTGAACTCGGCGGTGCCCTGGGGTTCGCGCTGCTCGGCAGCATCGGCACCGCCGTCTACCACCACCAGATGGCCGGTGTGGCGCCGGCTGGGATCTCGCCGCAGGTGCAGCACGCCGCGCAGGACACCCTGGGCAGCGCCGCCGCGGCGGCGGCACAACTGCCAGGACAGGCCGGCACGGCGCTCCTGGACACCGCCCGTGAGGCCTTCACCCAGGGGATGAACCTCACCGGTCTGACCGGCGCCATCGTGCTGGTCGCGACCGCCATCGCCGCCACCATCTACCTCCGCCAGGTCCCAGTCACGGCCCCGGCCACCGTGAAGGAGGCGACGGACGACGCAGGCCAGACCGTGACCGCGTAACCGCCCGTACGACGGCAAGACGCACTGCTCAACCTGGACGCCAGGCATAGTGAACTTGACGGGCTGACCGACCGGTCAGCCCGTCAGCCATGTAATGGGCGCGAGCGTGGTCAGCCGGGCGTGCGCCACGGTCAGCGCGATCCGATACGTGATTCATGGTAATCCTATTGATTTAGTAGGAAATCTATAGGATGATGCTTTCGTGAGCCGCAGCGAACTCCTCGTCGCTCGCCTGCACGTCGATCTCCGGCGGCAGGCGAGCGCACTCTGTCTGCATTAACGGCGCCCGTTCTCGACGGGGGCGATCAGGCTGAGAGCCCGTCTCCGTCATCCGCGCACCGATGTGGCAGTGCCGCCACGACCGGTCGAGCCATTTTCGGCTCAGACTCTTCGCTGAGCCGCCCGTGATTCCAGACGATCTGCGCCGCCGGTCGTCCTCACCCGCCCTCTCGTGACCGAACAGCACACGCGCGCTTCGGCGATCGGCCGGAGCGGCTGTCCGTCATGTCCGAGAGTCGCGGGACCCGTACCTCTTGCCGGCGCACGCCAAGGAGATCTCAGTTGAGCACCACCACCAGACGTCAGTTCGTTTCACTGCTCGGAGTCGCCGCTGCGGGCGCGGCCGTCGCGGCATGTGGGAAGGCCGGCGACAGTAACGCCGCTGCCGTCGGCGGCGCGAAGACCACGACGTTGCGCTACCAGGGTTCGGTCGGCCAGGTCACCCCGCCCGAACTGGCTCAGGACCTCGGCTATCTCGGAAACGTCAAGCTCAAGTGGGTCGGTAACACGATCAGCGGCCCCCAGGACATCCAGTCGGCGGCCACCGGTCAGACCGACTATGGCGGTGCGTTCAACGGCGCGGTGGCGAAGCTGGCCGCGGCCGGGGCGCCGATCACTGCAGTGATCGGCTACTACGGCGTCGACAAGGACGCCTACAGCGGTTTTTATGTCCTGAACGACAGCCCGATCAAGGGCGCTCGCGACCTCATCGGCACGAAGGTCGGGATGAACACGCTCGGTGCGCACTCCGAGGCGATCCTCGACATCTACCTGAGCCGCAACGGACTCACCCCGGCCGACATCAAGAAGGTCGAGCCGCTGGTGGTCCCACCGATCACCACCGAGCAGTCGATTCGCCAGAAGCAGATCGAGGTCGGGGTGCTGGGCGGCATCTTCCGGGACAAGGCCCTGGCCACCGGCGGCATCAGGAAGGTGTTCAGCGACTTCGAGCTGCTCGGCGGCTTCACCGCGGGCACCTACGTCTTCCGTGACGACTTCATCAAGAAGAACCCCGATACCGTCCGGACCTTCGTCTCCGGTGTGGGCAAGGCCATCGAATGGGCGCGGACCACTCCGCACGACCAGGTGCTCGCACGGTTGACCAAGATCGTTCAGGGTCGCGGTCGCAATGAGACCGCCGATGCCCTGAAGTACTGGAAGTCGTACGGGGTGGCGGGCAAGGGCGGCGTGATCGTTGCCAAGGAGTTCGACACCTGGATCACCTGGCTGGAGCAGCAGGGCCAGATCCCCAAGGGCAAGGTGAAGGCGTCCGACGTCTACACGAACAAGTACAACTCCTTCGCCGCCGGGGGGCAGTGACGATGGCGGAGCCGAAGATCAGCATCGAGCACGTCGGAAAGACCTTCCAGATCCGGGGCAGTACGGAGTTCAACGCTCTCGACGACATCACCCTGGGAATCACCGAGGGTGAGTTCCTCGTCGTGGTCGGGCCGAGCGGCAGTGGCAAGTCGACCCTGCTCGATCTGCTCGGCGGGCTCAGCAAGCCGACCTCGGGGCGGATCCTCCTCGACGGTGTGGAGGTGGCCGGCCCGGGGCTGGACCGGGGCATCGTGTTCCAGCAGTACGCGCTCTTCCCTTGGCGCAGTGCTCAGCGCAATGTCGAGTTCGGGCTCGAGGCCAAGGGCCTGCCCCGGCGTGAACGGTCCGCCCTCGCGCGGCACTACCTGGAACTGGTGGGGCTCACCGGGTTCGAGGACCGCTATCCGCACGAGCTTTCCGGCGGCATGAAGCAGCGGGTGGCGATCGCCCGCAGCCTCGCCTACGACCCGGACGTGCTGCTCATGGACGAGCCGTTCGCCGCCCTCGACGCGCAGACCCGCGAGTCGCTGCAGGAGGAGTTGCTGCGCATCTGGGAGAAGACCGGCAAGACGATCGTCTTCATCACCCACGGCATAGACGAGGCCGTCTATCTGGGCCGGCGCGTGGCGGTGCTCACCTCGCGCCCGGGGCGGATCAAGGAGGTCGTCGATATCGACCTGGGCTCGCGACTGGCGGTCGACGATGTTCGCTCGAGTCCTGAGTTCGCCGCTCACCGGCACCGGGTCTGGTCTCTGCTGCACGACGAGGTGGCGGCGGCCCAGCGGCAGGAGAACCTCAGCCGGGTGCCCGCCACGAGACAGCCCGCAGAGCCGGAAGAGCTGAAGGAGGTCGTTTCCGTTGACTAGCGTCATCGAAGCCCCCACGGCGACCACGACCGGGCATCCCGCCGGGACGGCTCCGAGACAGAGCGCCGTGCTCCGGAGGATCTCTGGTGCCGTGCTCGGCGTCGGCAGGCGGACAATAGCGGTTGCCGCGTTCCTAGCCCTATGGGAGTTCGCTCCCCGGATCGGGCTGGTCGACCGTACCTTCCTGGTCCCGTTCTCGGAGGCGGTCCCGGCGCTGTGGGGCCTCGCCAGGAACGGGCAGCTCTGGAGCAACACCGAGGCGAGCCTGATCCGGTCGCTCACCGGGTTCCTGCTGGCGATCACCGTCGCTGTTCCGCTGGGACTGCTCATCGGCTGGTACAAGCGGGTAGCGGAGATCCTCGACCCGCTGCTGGAGCTGTTCCGCAACACCGCAGCGCTCGCCCTGCTGCCGGTCTTCATCCTCATTCTCGGCATCGGCGAGACCTCGAAGATCTCGATCGTCGTCTACGCCTGCGTCTGGCCGATCCTGCTCAACACGGTCAGCGCGGTGCGCAGTGTCGATCCGACCCTCATCAAGTCGGCGAAGTCGCTGGGCCTGTCCGCACCTCGGATCTTCCAGAAGGTGATTCTTCCGGCCTCCGTGCCGACGATCTTCACGGGCATCCGGATGGCCGGCGCCGCGTCGATCCTCGTCCTCGTCGCCGCCGAGATGGTCGGCGCGAAGGAAGTGCTCGGCTACCTCATCAACGCCTCACAGCAGAACTTCGCAATCCGCGACATGTACGCGGGGATCATCGCGATCTCCGTGATCGGACTGGTCTTCAACCAGATCCTGGTCCTGATCGAGCGTCGCTTCACCCGATGGTCCGTCCCTGTCGGCACCTGAATCCATGTCGGCACCTGAATCCATGTCACTGATCCACAGGAGACCTTTGATGAGCGACGACCACCGGCAACTCCACCTCAATGCGTTCCTGATGGCCCCGGGCCATCACGACGCGGCCTGGCGCCATCCCAAGACCCAGCCACATCGCGCCACCGATGTCACCTACTTCCAGGAGCTGGCCCAGACGGCCGAGAGGGGCCGACTCGACTCGATCTTCTTTGCCGACGGGCTCGCGATATGGAACAACAGGATCGGCAGCAACGTCTCCGGAGGCTTCGAACCACTGACGCTGCTCTCCGCGATCGCCGTGGTGACCAAGCACATCGGCCTGATCTCCACTGCCTCGACGACCTTCAACGAGCCGTTCCATCTGGCCCGCATGTTCGCCTCGCTCGACCACATCTCCGGCGGTCGTGCGGGATGGAACATCGTCACCTCCGGCACCGAGGCCGAGGCGAACAACTTCAACCGGGACGAGCATCTCGAGCACAGCCTCCGCTATGAACGCGCGGCGGAGTTCGTCGAGGTGGCGACGAAGCTCTGGGACAGCTGGGCCGATGACGCGGTGGTACTCGACCGTACCGCCGGGGTATATGCGGATACCGAGAAGGTCCACGCGATCGAGCACGTCGGCAAGCATTTCAAGGTACGCGGGCCGCTCAACGTCCAGCGCATTCCGCAGGGCTGGCCACTGCTCGTGCAGGCGGGATCGTCCGAGGACGGCAAGGAGTTCGCCGCCCGCTACGCGGAAGCGATCTTCACCGCCCAGCAGACGCTCGCCGACGGTCAGACCTTCTACAAGGACGTCAAGACACGCGCCGAACGGTACGGCCGCCAGCCTGGGAAGGTGAAGATCCTGCCCGGCATCTGCCCGATCATCGGCTCGACCGAGGCGGAGGCGCTGCGGCTGGAGGACGAGCTGACCGAGCTCCAGGTGATCGACTACGGGCTCGCCCAGCTCTCGGGCATGCTCAACATCGACCTCTCCGGCTACCCGCTGGACGGGCCGTTGCCCGACGTGCTGCCGACGGAGGACGACGTCAACGGCAACAAGAGCCGCTTCACACTCGTCGCCGAACTCGCCCGGCGGGATCGGCTGACGATCCGTCAGATCATCGCCCGGCTGGGCGGCGGCCGCGGCCACCGCGTCATCGCGGGCACGCCCGAGCAGATCGCGGACCAGCTCGAGGAGTGGTTCCGGGAGGGAGCCGCTGATGGCTTCAACGTGATGCCACCGATCCTGCCCACCGGGCTGGAGGACTTCGTCGACCACGTCGTACCGATCCTGCAGTGGCGCGGTCTCTTCCGTACCGAGTACACCGGCCAGACCCTGCGCGACCACTACGGACTCGACAGGCCGCAACGCATTCCGTGATCATGCAAGGCCTTGGTGCTGTGTGTGGTGTCCGCGACGTAAGGGATCGGTATCGTGACCCGATGCCTGACACCTACTGGAACCACAATGTGCACTATCACCCAGTCGTGCTCGACGCCGTACCGGATGACTGTGGTGAGGCACTGGACATTGGTTGCGGTGAAGGTCTGCTGGTCCGCAAAGCCGGTTTCAGGCACTGCGGTAAGGCGGCAAACAGGACCCGGTCGACATGCCCATCCAGGACCCCGACATGGCGTGGGGCGAGATCCGCCGGGCGGCGCAGCACCTGTTGCCTGACTGCCGCTTCCGCCGCCACCTGCTGTGGCGCTACTCGTTGGTTTGGGACAAACCCAAGCCACGATGATCACCGGCGGTCCCACCCCACGTCGTGATCAGGCTCCGCTGGAGGCCGCCCAGATGTTGATGCCCGCCTCGACCGCGTCCCGGTCGATCGCGGCCAGTTCGTCGGCGGTGAAGTCCAGCCCGTCCACGCTGGCGACACTGTCCTCGAGCTGGGCGACGCTGCTCGCCCCGATGAGCACGGAGGTGACCCGCGGGTCGCGCAGTGCCCACGCGAGGGCGAGCTGCGCCAGCGACTGGCCACGGGCGGCCGCCATCTTGTTGAGGGCCCGTATGTGCCGGAGCGAGTCGTCGGTGAGCAGGTCGGGGGAGAGCGACTTGCCCTGGCTCGCCCGGGATCCCGGCGGGACGCCGTCCAGGTACTTGTCGGTGAGCATGCCCTGGGCCAGCGGAGAGAAGGCGATGCAGCCCACCCCCTCCTGCTCCAGCGTGTCCAGCAAACCGCCTTCGATCCAGCGGTTGAGCATGGAGTAGGACGGCTGGTGGATGAGCAGTGGCGTGCCCATCTCGCGCAGGATCGCGGCCGCTTCGGCGGTCCGCTCGGGTGAATAGGACGAGATGCCCGCGTAGAGCGCCTTCCCCGACCGTACGGCCCGGTCGAGTGCGCCCATGGTCTCCTCCAGCGGCGTTTCGGGGTCGAAACGGTGGCTGTAGAAGATGTCGACGTACTCCACGCCCATCCGCGTCAGCGACTGGTCCAGGCTGGCGAGCACGGACTTCCGTGATCCCCACTCGCCGTAGGGACCGGGCCACATGTCGTAGCCCGCCTTCGTGGACAGGACGATCTCGTCGCGGTGCGACGCCAGATCCTCCCGGAACAGCCTGCCGAAGTTGATCTCGGCGGAGCCGTAGGGCGGGCCATAGTTATTGGCCAGGTCGAAGTGGGTGACGCCTAGATCGAACGCCCGCCGGAGGATCGCCCGCTGGGTGTCCAAGGGCCGGTCGTCCCCGAAGTTGTGCCACAGGCCCAGCGACACGGCGGGCAGCTTGAGCCCGCTGCGCCCACTGCGGCGGTAGGGCAGACGGTCGTAACGATTCGCGTCGGCGACATAGATCATGGCCACGAGTGTAGGTTCACCACTTCGGCAATGACACATGGGGAGCATGGCCCGTAGCCTGGGCGGGGGCACGGACCGTCCACGCACCAAGCACTCTCCGTCACGTACCGAGGAGGGCCAGCGCCTTTTCCCGGGGCATCGTCACGCCTCGCTCGAAGGCCGCTGCGTAGGCCGCGTCACCGATCAGGGTGCGGGACTGCGTGGTGACCCGGGCGACATCGGGGTCTCCAGGCACGGATGCGCCGCGCAGCGCCCTGCCGATGCCGAGCAGCTGTGCGGCCCGCTCGCCGTCACGCTCGAGCAGGGCGACCCCGGCCATGGCCTCTACGGCGGAGGCCACCACCGGCATGTACCGGATGTTCAGTGTCAGGTCCAGCGCCTGCTGATGCCAGGACCGGGCCTCGTCGATGTTCCCCTCGGCCTCGGCGATCCGTCCCAGCGCGATGAGGATGCGCGCCTGCCTCTCCCCACCGTCGAACAATCCCGTCGAGCATGCGCTGAGCGCCAGCTCATAGAGCCGGCGGGCCTCGACCAGGTCGCCGCCGAGCCGGGCGATCTCACCGAGGCCGCGATGCGCGCCGGCCACCGCCTCCGGGCTGCCGGCCCTGCGGGACAGCTGCGCGGCACGCTCGTAGTCGGCCCGGGCGGCGTCGAGGTCGCCGTCGCGCACCAGCCCGTCGGCCCGGCGGTGCAGCAGGTCCGCCAGATCATCCACGGAGCCGAGCTGCCCGACCAGCTCTATGGCTTCGGCCGTCAGAGCCAGTGACCTCGCCCGATTCCCCCGCCAGTCGGCGAGCTTGGCCAGCTCGTCCAGGACCTGCATCATTCCCCAACGATCTCCGACCGAACGGAAGCCCTCAAGACCAGCGCTGAACTCCCTCTCGGCCTCGGCCAGTTCGCCGGCGAACAACCGGCCCATGCCAGTGCCGATCTTGAAGAGCGCGTGGGACCACGGATCAGTGCTGAACTGCCGCTCGATGCTCGCGATGTCCACGTCCCCTGAGTCGCCGGGTCCCGCGGCCAGCGCCCACATCAAGGTGAGGAACGGCTGTCGGGGCGGCCGGTCCAGGACCCTCATGATCGACTTGGCCTGCGCCAGTGGGGCCCCGAGGTCCTGCCCAGACGGCATGGCGTTCACCACGCAGAAGACGTACTCCTCCTCCATCCCGGCAGGCGGCTCGGGGCCGATCATGTCGAGGAGTTCGACGGCGAGCGGAGAACCTTCACTGCGCAGTCCCTGCAGCCACCAGTACGTCGACAGATAGCCCATCAGCCGAAGGGCCAGCATGGGGTCGGCATGGACGGCCCAGCGCAGCGCCGTGGTGAGATTGCCGTGCTCGGCGGACAACCGGGCCAGCCACTCCAACTGCTCCGCGCGGAGCAGATGGGGCTCGGCGGTCTGGGCGAGATCGAGGAAGTACGCCGCGTGCGCCCTCCGCAGTTGTTCCTCTTCGCCGGCTTCGGCCAGCCGCTCGGCGCAGAACACATGGATGGTGTCCAGCATGCGGTAGCGGCCGCCGGTGCCGTCGATCAGGGACTTGTCCGCGAGATCGGTGAGCAGGTCGTCGACCTCGTCCTCAGGCAGTACGGAGACCCGCGCCGCCGCCTCCGGGGTGATGCCGCCCACGAAGACGGTCAGCTGTCTGGCCAGCATCTGCTCGGCCTCGTCCAGGAGATCCCAGCTCCACTCCACCACGGCGCGCAAGGTCTGGTGCCGCGGCGCCTTCGTACGGTCGCCACGCGACAGCAGCCGGAACCGGTCGTTCAGCCGGGCGGCGACCTCCGTGACCGTCAGCGAGCGCAGCCGCGCCGCGGCGAGCTCGATCGCCAGTGGCTGCCCGTCGAGGGCACCGCAGATCTGCAGGACCGTGTCGATATTGGTGGTGTCCACCTGGAAGTCCGGCCGTACGGCGGCGGCGCGGTCGGCGAACAACCGCACTGCCGGGTAATCGAGCGCCTCCAAAGGGGGCGTGCCCGGCGCGGGGAGCGCGAGCGGTGGTACTGGGCGCAGCAACTCACCCGTAATGCCGAACGCCTCCCGGGTGGTGGCCAGGATCCGCAGGCTGGGACAGGCGCCGAGCAGCCGGTGGGTGAGCCGGGCGGCGTCCACGATCACATGCTCGCAGTTGTCCAGGATGATCAGCATCGGCCGGTCGGTGAGCGCCGCGACCAGGCGGTCTGCGAGGTCGGGCTGCGGACCCGGCGCGGACGGAAGCAGCCCACCCTCGCGGAGACCGAGCGCGCCGAGCACCGCCTGCGGCACTTCGGCCCCGTCGCCCAGCGGCGCGAGATCGACGAAACAGACCTCCGTGTCCTCCCTGCCGCTCGCCTCGATCGCCAACCGGGTCTTCCCTGCCCCGCCGGGACCGATGAGCGTGACCAGGCGCGCTCTGCCCAGCAGCGTGCCGATCCGCTCGAGGTCCTCCTCACGCCCTACGAAACTGGTGAGCTGGACGGGCAGTCCGGATCGTACGGCCGTCGAGGGAGCGGCCGCGAGCGAAGTATCAGCCCGCAGGACGGCGAGATGCACCGCGGCCAGTTCGGGGGAGGGGTCGGCGCCGAGCTCTTCGGCGAGAATCCGCCGAGCGTCCTCGAACGCCGCGAGCGCTTCGGCCTGCCGACCGGAGCCGTACAGCGCCCGCATGAGCTGCCCCCGCAGCCGTTCCCGCAGCGGATGCGCGGCCGTCAGCTCCTGGAGTTCCGCCACCAGCGCCCGCGTCCGATGCTCGCCCAGCGCCAGTTCCGCCTCGACGCGGTCCTCGATCGCGGCCAGGTGAAGCTCCTCGAGGCGAACCGCCTGTACCTCGGCGAAGGGAGCGTCGGTCACATCGGCCAGCGCCGGCCCCCGCCAGAGGTCCAGTGCCTCACGCAGGAGGGTGGCGGAGCGAGCGTGATCTCCTGCGGCGAGCGCGCGCCGCCCCTCGTCGGCGAGCCGCTCGAACCGGTGCACGTCGACATCCTGAGGATCGACCGTGAGCCGATAGCCCGCCGGCTGAAGCTCGACCAGGCCGCCGGCTCCGGCCCCGTCCCGCAGTCCACGGCGGAGCCGGGACACCTGGGACTGGAGGGCGTTCGCGGCGCCGTCCGGCGGGTTCTCGCCGTAGAGGCCGTCGATCAGAGTCTCCGCGGTTACCATGCGGCCCGCGTTCAGAAGCAACAGGGCCAACAACGAGCGCACCCGCGGCCCACCAACGGCCACCAGGCTCCCGTCTGTGTGCCGTACCTCCATCGCGCCCAGGATTCCAAACCACATGAGGTTGATTGTCGCCTATCGGCGCGGTGCCGATACTGGCTTGCCGGGTTGTGCGGGTGAGGGCGCCCGTCGGAAACTCAGGATGACGCCGGTCTTGGCGGCGGAGCTCACGACCTCAGGAATTCGCGTGCGCGGGCCGCTCGCACGGCGGCCGAGAGAGTCGCGATGTCGTAGGCGCCCTGGTGCCGCCGTCCGTTGATGAAGAACGTCGGTGTACCGGAGACGCCGCTCAGGTCGGCGGAGTCGAGGTCCTCCGCGACACGTGCGGCACCGGCGTGGCTGTGGAGGTGTTTGCGGAATCGTTCAGTGTCGAGGCCGAGACCTTGGGCGTAGCGGATCAGATCGGGACCACGGAGATCACCCTGGTGGTCGAGCAGCAGGTCGTGCATTTCCCAGAACGCATCTTGCTCGGCCGCGGCTTCAGCCGCTTCCGCGGCGAGCTGGGCGTTGGGGTGGACGTCGTTCAGCGGGAGGTGCCGCCAGACGTAGCGGACGTCGCCGAAGTCGGCGAGCAACTCGCGGACGACCGGTTCCGCCTGGCCGCAGTAGGGGCATTCGAAGTCCCCGTACTCGACCAGGGTCAATGGTGCGTCCTCGGGGCCGCGCAGGTGGTCGCGGTCCGGATCGACCGGCGCGCCGAGGTCGATGATGCTCTCGGCGGTGCCCAGCAGCGCCCGGATCCGTAGCCGCTTCGGCAGCATGGCGGTCGCGCGGAAGACGATCCAGGTCAGCAGGGACGCGCAGAGCGCCGAGGTGAGGATCCCGAGCTTGGCCTCCTCGAGCTGCGGGCCGCTGAAGGCGAGGGTCGCGATCAGCAGGGACACGGTGAATCCGATGCCGGCGATCGTGCCGCCGCCCGCAACGGCGGCCCAGCCGACCGGCGGACGTACCCGGCCCCGGGTCAGTACCGTGACGAGCCATGCGGAGCCGGCGATCCCGATCGGCTTGCCGACGATGTAGGCGAACAGGATCCCGAGCGTGATCGGCGAGGTCAAGGCCCGCGACAGGAAGCCGCCACTGATCGTGATCCCGGCGTTCGAAAGCGCGAAGATCGGCACGATCACATAACTCGTCCATGGGTGGTAAAGCTGCTGCAACCGCTCGTTGGGTGAGATCGCCGACGCGAGTCCTATGCTGGCCGAACGTGCGAGCTCGGGCGTCGGCTGCTCGCGGAAGAGCCGGAAGAGGTCCGACGCACGCTCGAGATCGCCGCGCGCGGCCGGGGACGCGTAGGTCAGCAGCCCCATGGCCAGGCCGACGACGACCGGTTCGACACCGGACTTGAGCATCGCCACCCACACCGCCGCTCCGAGCAGCACATAGATGAGTCCCTGACGCACGCCGAGGGCCAGAAGGATCAGGATCGCACCGAAGATCGCAATCGCGACCACGAGCGGGCCCACCCCGACGTGCTCGCTGTAGAAGACCGCGATGACTCCGAGCGCGACGAGATCGTCGACGACCGTGACCGTGAGCAGGAAGGTGTGCAGGCGTGCGGGCAGGTGGGTCCCGACCAGTACGAGCATGCCGAGCGCGAACGCCGTGTCCGTCGACATCGCCGCACCCCAGCCGTGCGCGGACGGACGGCCCGCGTTCACGCCGAGGTAGATCGCGATCGGCACGAGCATCCCGCCGATGCCGGCGACGAGCGGCAGCGCGAGCCGCCGCCGCTCGCGCAGCTCTCCCATGTCGAACTCACGGCGCGCTTCGAGCCCGACCACGAAGAAGAAGAACGTCATCAGCCCGGTGTTCACCCACTGGCGCAGGTCCTGCGACACACCGGAGCCGCCGACCTGAACCGACAGCCGAGTCCGCCACACCGCCTCGTACGACGACGAGTCGACGTTCGCCCAGACGAGAGCGGCCAGCGTCGCGGTCAGCAGGATCGCGGCGCCGCCGGTCTCGGTGCGCAGGAACTCGCGCAGCGGCGTCTTAAGATTCCGCGCCCAAGCAGTCCGTTCGGACAGCGGTGTGGCGGCATCCCGGAAGTTCGTCATTCCTGAATTCTCGTTGATCGGCCGTTGGCCTGGTTCACCGTACCCTGACGATCCGCCGGGCTGATCTGCTCGAGCGCGGGAAACCCCCTTGGTGCAGGGTCAGGACAGGGCCGCGTCAAGCGTGATCTTCGTACCGGCAAGTGCCTTGCTCACGGGACAGTTGCTCTTGGCCTCCTGGGCCGCGGTCTCAAAGTCTTCCGCGGAGAGGCCCGGCACCTGGGCCCGAACCGTCAGGTGGATTCCAGTGATGCCCTCGCCGGGCTGGAATGTCACGTCGGCCTTGGTGTCGACCGCCTCCGGCGGGGTGCCGGCTTGGGCGAGGCCGTGCGACAGGGCCATGGAGTAACAGGTGGAGTGGGCCGCGGCAATGAGCTCCTCGGGACTGGTCTTGCCGTTGGCTTTCTCAGCCCTAGAGGGCCAGTCCACGTCGAAGGTCCCGATCTTCGAAGAGTCGAGCGAGACCTTGCCCTGCCCACCGATGAGCGGGCCTTCCCAATGCGCGTTCGCTGTACGGATGGTAGCCATGTGACTGTTACTTCCCCTCCGGGGCTCTACCTACCCAGCGTCGCCCGGCTGCCGTCCGAGGGGCCCGGAGAGCGCCGAACCGGGCTCTCACCAGCCATTTCGGTGGAGCCCTGGTGCCAGATGAGATGAGCCCAGTGTGATCGCTGATAACTTGATCGGCAGATTCAGCCACAGCACACACTAGTGCGGCCCGGTTACGGCATCGTGGCCGTGCCAGGGCGTCCGGGGTGTCACACTGCTTTTTTGTCCTGTCTCCTCCAACGTGACGATGAGCATGATCACATCTCAGCCAGACCCTGGATCACCCATCCGCGACCTGTTCGACCAGCCTGTCGGTGGGCCGACGGTCGTGCGTATCCTGCTGGGCGCTCGGTTGCGGCGGCTGCGGGAGGCCGGCGGCGTAACGAGGGAGGCTGCCGGTCATGCGATCCGCGCGTCCGCGTCCAAGATCAGCCGTATGGAACTCGGGCGGGTGGGCTTCAAGGAACGCGATGTCGCCGACCTGCTGACTCTCTACGGACTGCATGATGAGCGGGAACGATCGACGCTGCTGGCATTGATCCTCCAGGCCAACACCCCCGGCTGGTGGCACCAGTACGGGGACGCCGTGCCGGAATGGTTCGAGGCCTACGTCGGGTTGGAGCAGGCCGCGTCACTGATCCGCGTCTATGAAGCCCATTCCATCCCGTGCCTCCTCCAGACAGAGGACTATGCGCGTGTCCTCATCCGCCTGAACTACCCGGGTGCGACCCCCGACGAGATCGACCGAAGAGTCAGCCTGCGGATGACGCGACAGCAGCTCCTCACGCGCCCGGACACCCCGCAGCTCTGGGTGGTGGTGGACGAGGCCGTAGTGCGACGCCCCCTGGGCGGTCAGCAGGTCATGCGCGCACAGCTCCTGCACCTGCTCGAGCTGGCTCAGCTTCGCAACGTCACCCTTCAGGTGGTGCCGTTCCACGGCGGGGGCCAGCCGGCCATCGGCGCGCCGTTCACCATCCTGCGGTTCTCCCAGCCTGATCTGCCCGACATCGTCTACCTCGAACAGCTCACCAGCGCGCTCTACCTCGACAAACGCGACGACCTCGATCATTACATGGCGGTCATGGATCGCCTGGCGGTCCAAGCCACCCCCGCGGCCACCATCGAGACGCTCCACGCCGCTCTCGGCCAGATGTGACGGGCCCCTCTCGGGCCTCATCGGCGGCAGTGGGACGGTCGAGAGTCTGATCAGGGGGTGGTGACCAGCCCGGTGCGGTAGGCGATGATCACGAGCTGGACCCACCAGATGACCGAACCCCGCCTGCACGGTGATCACGCTCATGCTGTGGGCGACCACGTCATGGAGCTTCCGGGCGATCCGCATCCGCTCCTCGGTGACGCCCCGCCGGGCCTTGTCCAGCTCGGTCTCGGCCAGCCGGGCATGGTGCCGTAGCAGTTCCTCTCCGTACCTGCGGTGCTGGCCGACCGCGTACCCGACCGTCCACGCGGTGATGAAGGCGAGCGCGAAGGTCCCACCCCGGGGCCGGTCCTTGGCGGGCCGGCCCCGGGATCTGCTCGCACCAAGAGCGATCATCAGAGCGCACGGGTCATGCGCGGGTGTGGATCGTCGACGAGGTTCGAGGCGGTCACGGAGACCTCGATCTCGGCCGTCAGCTCCACACCCATCGCGTGTGCGAGCTTCCGGTAGCGCCGGGCCTCGTCGGCTCGGTTCCGACGCTCCAGAGTGCGGGCGAGTGCCTCATATGC
Source organism: Actinomycetes bacterium (assembly GCA_025964575.1). GTDB lineage: Bacteria > Actinomycetota > Actinomycetes > Streptosporangiales > Streptosporangiaceae > Actinomadura_E. Next base: position 24,582 of record JAOPYO010000492.1, on the reverse strand, counting down.
CCAGCCGTTCGCGGGGTCCAGCTCGACCAACCGTACGAAGGTCTCCTCGGCGCGCCTGAGCTGCGCGCTGTGGAAGTAGGCCCGGCCGAGCAGCTCGACGCTCGCGCGGTTGGTCGGCTCCCCCTCGACGATCGGGGCCAGGATGCGTCCCGCCTCCGTATAGTCCTTGGCGTCGAAGAACATCGTCGCGCGCTGGAACTCGCTGTAGCTCATGGGGTCGGCTCCTTCCCGGGGCCTTGGGTGAAGATTCGCTTCACGGCGACGGTGTAACCCACCTGGGTCTGTGGTTGTTCCTCATCGGCCTGGACGGCTCTCGAGGCGAGGTCGACGCCTGCTGGTCTACTTCTCATCGTGTGGGGGTGCCGCGTTCGCGGCTGTGGAGGCTTGCCGGGAGCCTGGGTGTATCACGTAGCCGGCAGCGATCACGGTGACGCAGGCGGCGGTGACCAGCAGGGGCCACGAGATGCCGGTGTGCCGCAGCAGCAGGGCTCCGAGGTAGGCGCCCAGCAGCATGGAGAGCACGGAGGCGACGCGGCGCACGACCCTGGGATTGGTGCCACCGGCCAGGCTGGAGTCGGCGGCCAGGCCGGTGAGGATGGAAGTGAGGACGGTAGTGGTCATGTCGGGGATCGCCAGGCCGCGTACGGTGGCGTTCCGCAGGCCCATGGCCAGGGCCAACAGCGCGATCCCCAGATAGCGGCCGCCCGCATCGGAGACGCTCACGCCGCCCGTGGCCACTGTCGCGATGCTGAGCAGAACAGCCTCGGCGGCCAGCCCGGTGAGGACCCTGGCCCGCTGGGATGGAAGAGCGGTGTTGAGCCTTCCGGCGATGACGGCCCCGGTGAGGAAGGCTGCCAATGAGGTCAAGGACGCGACCGTGGAGAAGCCGGGGGCTCCGGCGGCGGCGAAGCCGAGGATGACGATGTTGCCGGTCATGTTCGCGGTGAAGACATGGCCCAGGCCTAGGTAACTGACCGCGTCGATGAAGCCGCTCATCACGGTCAGCGCGATGAGCGCCGGCGGCAGCGGGTCGCGTCTGGTGCGCACTGTCACGGACTGTTTCCCTCGAACACACATCACTATTGCGTGCCAACGTCACCGCAGAGGTCTATGTAGCAATCTGCCAATCACGGGCTGCGGGTAGCCCCTCGGCCCAGCAAAGGCATCGCAAGACGACCCGGGTCTTCCAATCTCCCTCCGTGACGCCGTAGGCTCCGGACGTGACATGGCGACATTGATGCTCACCTGAGTCCAGGCTCGCGCGCAGGCTGTACGCTTACGCGTTCCTTGAAGACTTCGTCCATCGGCTACCTCTCCCATGACGCCACCAGCGTTCAGCTCTATCTCAGGAGTCCATGACCTTCCTGATGTACACCAGCGAAGCCGCCGTGGCGCTCACCGCAGAACCGCGGTCCCGCTGAGGTTCGAGCAGTGCTCAGAGGGTGAGGGCGACCTTGCCGACGACGCGGCGGTTCAACAGGTCGTCCATCACCTCGGCGGCGTTGTCCAGGGGGGCGGTCTGGGGCGCGATCGGGTCGAGGGTGCCCGCCGCGACCAGGTCCAGCAGTTCGGCCAGCAGAGCGCGCTGGCCGGCTCCATCGGACATGGACCAGGAACCCCAGTCCACGCCCACCACCGTACGGTTGCGCAGCAGAATCTGGTTGAGCGGCAGCGACGGGATGGTTCCTGAGGCGAAGCCGATCACCAGATAGCGTCCCCGGTCGCGAAGCGAACGCAGCGCAGGGTCGGCCAGTTCGCCGCCGATCGGGTCGTACACGACGTCGACGCCGCCGGGTGACCAGGCGCGGGCGGCGGTCTTGAGGTCCGCCGAGGTGGTGTCCACGACGGCGGCGGCCCCGGCGGTGCGGGCGGCCTCCCGCTTGGCCTGCGAGGAGGCCCCGGCCAGTACCGAGGCGCCGAGCGCGGTCGCCACCTGGACGGCGGCCAGCCCGACCCCGCCGCCCGCACCGAGCACGAGTACGTTCTCCCCTGCGAGCAGGCCGCCTCGGTCACGTAGCGCGAACAGCGCGGTGGAGTAACTCTGGATGAAGGTCGCGGCGCGGGCCATGTCCAGCCGATCCGGGATCGGCACGGCCGCGCTCGCCGGCACCAGGACCTGGGTGGCGAATCCGCCCAGCCCGCACATGGCGACGACCCTGGTGCCGATGGCCGGCCCGGTGACCTCCGGGCCGAGGGCGGCGACCGTGCCGGCCACCTCGCCGCCCGGCACGAAGGGGAGCGGCGGTTTGATCTGGTACCGGCCTTGGACGAAGAGCCCATCCACGTAGTTGACCCCGGCCGCCTCGACGGAGATGACGACCTGACCAGGCCCGGGCTCCAGCGGCTTCATCTCGGTCACCGAGACCGATCCCAGCTCTTCACACACCAGCGCGCGCATGCGGGTCAGTATAGGTCGGAAACCGAACAAGATTCGGGTATACGTCGCCCTTCGACCGTCACCTCGACGACGAACAGACCCAGGCCGTCAGGTGTGGAGGCGGACGCGGCAGGCCAGGTGCAGGGCGAAGGCGAGGTCGGCGTCCGCGAGGTCAGCGCCGAGGCGTTCGGTGATCTGACGCAGACGGTAGGTCACCGTGTTCGGGTGTATGTGCAGGAGTTGTGCCGTGGCCTTCAAGGATCCGCGGTTGTCCAGGTAGGAGCAGAGTGTCGTGACGGCCTCGGCGGCCCGGTCGGGACCGAGAGCGTCCAGCGGGGCGAGTAGTTCGTCGACGACTCGTCTGCTCAGCGCGGACGCGGCCACCTCGGCGAGAATGCGCCTTACACCGGTCGCGTCGAAGGCATGGATGCGCTTGCGGTCGCGGGCTGCCACCGATGCCGCGGCGCGGGCCTCCATGGCGGATTGCCGCAGCCCGTCCAGGCCCCGCTGCGCGGTCCCGATGCCGCACCACAGGCCGGTGCCGGAGTGCTCGTCCGTGACCACGACGCGGATGAGGGACTCGGCCGTGCTCCGGATGTCCGCGGCCGGGGTGTGGCGGCGGTCCGAGCACACGATGAGGATGTCGTCGGCGACCCGGGCGAGATTCCAGGAGGGCATGGCCTGGTGTACGTGAAGGGTGACCGTGTCGTACAACCTGCGGCGCTCGGCCAGATCGGGACCGTCGGCGCTCATCCAGACGACCGTGTGCAGGCCGTCCACCGGGAAACCCAGGCCCCGGGCCCGCTCCGCCATCCTGCCCGCCTGCATCCGCTCGGCGATGATCAGCTCGCTGATGACCTCCGCGCGGGTCTGTCCCGGGGCCATGTCCCGGGCCAGCGTGGCGGCCTTCAGCCGGGCCACCGCGGCGGCCAGCGCCGGCATCACCAGATTCACCGCGTCGTCGGGCGGACCGGACAGTGAACCGAGCCACCTGCCGTCGATGGACACGGGCTCGCCGGGACCATCGCCCCAGGTCACCTCGCGGGCCAGTGCGGTGGTCACCCGCGCCAGCATCTCCTCCACCGATCCGGCCGGTTCGGTCTCCCGGATCACCGCCAATGCGGCCTGGGCCCTGGCGACCGCGTCCGCGGCGCCACCGCGGATGGTCCTGTCGATGTGGAGGACCAGGTCGGCGACGTTGTATTCGGCGGGCGCGGTGAGCACTGCCAGCCTGGCCCGCTCGGCCAGCCGCACCGCGGTGACCGGCAGTGTGGCCCGCCCGACCAGGACCACGGCGGCCAGCATGCGTTCGGCGGCCTGCCGGATCGCCACGTCCATCTGGTAGTCGGGGGCGCGGCTCGCAGCCCGGCCGGTGACCACGGCCAGTGCGCCGCGGGGCGCCTGGGACAGCTCCTCCAGCGACTCCACCGCGGTCACCACGGCCAGCGGGCGGCCCTGCTCGGGGCCGGCCAGCAGCCGGATCGGCAGCCGTGATCCGGTGTGGAGGAGATCGGCGACCAAGGGCACGACTGCATTGTGCCATGAACACATAAACCATCAATATTCTGGGGTGATTGGCCTATAGGTGCAGGTCAACGGATGGACATCATGAGGCCATGACAGAAGTGACGCTGGAGGACATCGCACCGCTCGCCCGGGGCTGTGCGGTTCTCGGCACGGGCGGCGGCGGTCATGTCGAGACCGGCACTCTGCAGGCGATCCGGGCGATCAAGGACTTCGGCCCGGTACCGCTGGTGCCGCTCAGTGAACTGTCGCAGGACGGCCTGGTCCTGCCGCTCTCGGGGATCGGCGCACCCACCGTGGGCCACGAGATGCTCATGAGCGGTGCGGAGCCCGGCCTCATCAGGGCAGAGGTGGAGCGCATCTTCGGCAAGCCGGTCACCGGCGTCATGTCCTCGGAGATCGGCGGTTCCAACGGAGTCGGCCCGGTGGCGTGGGCAGCCCGGCTGGGCGTCCCGCTGATCGACGCCGACGGGATGGGGAGGGCGTTCCCCGAAGTCCAGATGGTCTCGATGAACGTCGCGGGCATTCCGGTCAATCTGGTCATCCTCGCCGACGTCCAAGGCAATGTCACCATCATCCGGCCGGTGGACGGCCTGTGGTCCGAGCGCATCGCCCGAGCGGCCTGTGTGGCCTGCGGTGGCTCGGCGCTGATGGCCGACTACGTGCTGACGGCCGCGGAGCTCCGGGGCGCGGTGATCGAGGGCAGCGTGAGCAAGGCCATCGCGATCGGCCGAGCGGTCGAGGACTCACTCGACGCGGTCCGCGCCCTCACCAAGACCCTCGGCGCCACGACGTTGATCACCGGGAAGGTCGTCGACATCGAGCGGCGTACGGGGGGTGGCTTCGTCCGAGGCAGCCTCGTCGTCGACGGCACCGGCGCGGACCGAGGCCGGCTGCTCCGGGTCGAGCTGCAGAACGAGAACCTGGTCGCGCTGGAGAACGGCCGGGTCCAGGCCAGCGTGCCCGACCTGATCTCCGTGGTGGACGCGCAGACCGCGGCCGCGATCTCAACCGAGTCGCTGCGGTACGGGCAGCGCGTCACCGTACTGGCCTGGCCGTGCGACCCGCTCTGGCGAACCCCCCGTGGTCTGGAGATCGCGGGTCCCCGCGCCTTCGGCTACGACCTCGATTACGTCCCTGTGGAGGAGATGGCCCGTGCCGGAGCGTGATCTGCGGATCGGCGTGGACGTCGGTGGTACCAACACCGACGCCGTCGTGCTGGACGCCACGGACCGGGTGATCGCCCGTGCCAAGCGTCCGACCAGCGCCGACGTCACCGGCGGCATGCGCGCGGCGCTCGCCGCCGTACTCGAGGGGCTCGCTGCCGACGTCGGTAGGGTCGGAAGGGTGATGCTGGGTACGACCCACGCCACCAACGCGATCCTGGAGCGGCGCGGGCTCGGCCGGGTCGCCGCGCTGCGGCTCGGCGGACCGGCCACGGCCTCGGTGCCGCCGCTGGAGTCGTGGCCCGAGGACCTGCGCAAGACGGTGGTGGTGGACGCTGCCATCGTGCCCGGCGGCCGCTATGTGGACGGCACCGCGATCGCGCCGCTGAACCGGGACGCCCTCAGCCGGTTCCTGCAGGGGGTGGCCGGCCGGGTCGACGCGGTCGCGGTGACCGGGGTGTTCAGCCCGGCCTTCACCGACCAGGAGCTGGCCGCCGCGGAGATCGTTCAGCAGGAACTGGGCGAGGGCGTCGCGGTGTCGATGAGCCACGAGATCGGCTCGCTAGGCCTGCTGGAGCGAGAGAACGCCACGATCCTCAACGCCGCGCTGTACGAGGTCGCCGGGCATGTCAGGAACGCCCTCGCCGAGGCGCTGGCCGGCCATGGCCTGGACGTCGCGACCTACTTCGCGCAGAACGACGGCACGCTGATGGCCGTCGACTACGCGGCCCGTTATCCGGTGCTGACGATCGGCTCTGGACCGGCCAACTCCATCCGTGGCGCGGCGTTCCTGTCCGGTTTGCAGGACGCGATCGTCGCCGACGTCGGCGGTACCTCCACGGACCTGGGCGTGCTCGTCAAGGGCTTCCCGAGGGAGAGCGCCGCCGGAGTGGAGATCGGCGGGGTCCGTACCAACTTCCGGATGCCCGACATCCTGGCGGTCGCCCTCGGCGGCGGCACGGTGATCGGTGAGGGAGCCACGCTGGGCCCCCACTCGGTGGGATACCGGATCACTCAGGAGGCGTACGTCTTCGGTGGCGCCACTCCCACGATGACCGACGCGGCGGTCTCCGCCGGACGCGGCCGGGTCGGCCGGGACCCCGCCCCGGAACACTTGCGTGAACTGTTCACGGCGGCGGTCCGGGAGGCCGACACTCTCGTCGCCGACGCCGTCGACCGGATGACCCTCGGCAAGGCCGACCTCCCACTGGTCGTGGTCGGAGGCGGATCATTCCTGGTCCCTGACGATCTCCCCGGCGTCAGTGCCGTGATCCGCCCGGACGACGGGGACGTGGCCAACGCCGTCGGTGCCGCGATCGCGCTGGTCAGCGGCTCCTGGGACACGATCGTGCCGGTGGGCGACGGACGCCGCGCGGCCATAGACGAGGCCTGTGAGCTCGCCACCCGGCGAGCCGTACAGGCCGGAGCGGACCCGTCGGCGGTCGACATCGTCGAGATCGTCGAGGTTCCGCTCAGCTACCTGCCAGAACCCGCGACACGGGTCCACATCAAGGCGGCCGGTCCGCTCGGTAAGTTGTAGGAGACAAGACCATGTCCTTGCGCATGCGTGCCGTGGCCGTGACAGCGGGTCTCGCCGTCAGCGTCACCGCCTGCTCCGGCGGTACGGTCCGTACCGCCGAACAGGGCGGTTCCACCGACAAGCCATTCGTCTACTCCTTCAATCTCAATGTGGTCACCGACTGGGACCCCGCGACCTCGTACTCCAACGAGAACATTGCGATGCAGAACATCTACGAGTCGCTGACCCGATACGACTCCACGGTCAAGCAGGTCAAACCGCAGCTGGCCACCAAGTGGGTCTCCTCGGCGGACGGGAAGACCTGGACGTTCACCCTCCGCGACGGCGTGACGTTCCACACCGGCCGGGCCGTGGACTCGACCGCCGCCAAGGAGGCGATCGAACGCACCATCAAGAAGAACGGTGGCCCCGCCTACATCTGGGGTGCGGTGAAGACGATCGATACCCCGGACCCGCACACCCTGGTGTTCCACCTGAAGTACGCGGCACCGCTCGACCTGATCTCCTCCTCCGGGTACGCCGCGTACGTCTACGACACCAAGGCCGCGGGCACCGCGGACCCCAAGAGCTGGTTCGGGCAGGGCCACGACGCCGGGACCGGCCCGTACACCGTCGCGTCCTGGAACAAGGGCCAGGAGACCGAACTGCGGCTGAAGGCGGTGCCGTCCTACTGGGGCGGGTGGAGCGGAGCCCACTACAAGAGCATCGAGTTCCGGGACACCCCGCAGGTCACCACGGCCTGGCAGCAGCTGCGGACCGGTGAGGTCAGCTACGTCCAGCGGCTCAACCCGCAACTGTTCGCGCAGGCGCAGCACACCACCGGCATCAAGACCCGGTCGACGCCGTCGTTCCAGAACCTCATCGCGTTCTTGAACACCGCGGCCGGGCCGCTCAAGGACGTCAGCGTCCGCAAGGCCGTGCAGGCCGCCATCGACTACGACGGACTGGTGTCGGCGCTGAAGGGGTCCGGGACCGCCGCCAGCGGCGTCGTCCCGAACGGCCTGATCGGCGCCACCCCCGGGCTCGGCGCGCACCAGAACACCGCGCAGGCCACCCAGCTGCTGAACCAGGCCGGGTACGGGCCCGGGAAGAAGGCGTTGCGGCTCAGCCTCACCTACGCGCAGGGCGACGCCGACCAGCAGACGCTCGTGACGCTGCTGAGCTCGGCGCTCAGGGGGCTGAACGTCACGCTGGACGCCAAGCCGATGCAGTGGGACGCGCAGTGGGCGCAGGCCAAGGCGGCGGGCAAGCGCCAGGACATCTTCCTCATGTACTGGTACCCGGACTACCCGGACGCGTACAGCTGGTTCCTCAACCTGTTCCACAGCGCCAGCCCGGTCAACTTCAACCTGACCTACCTGAAGGATGCCGGAGTCGACGCGGCGATCGACAAGCTGCCGGAACTGACCGCCACCAATCGGACGGCCGCCGAGCAGGCCTACGCGGACCTGCAACGCAAGCTGCTGACCGACGACGCGGTCGCCGCCGTGGCTTACGTGCAGACCTACCAGCGGGCCTACGTCACGGGCGCCGACGGATACGTCGACAACCCGGCTTACCCGAACGTCGTGTTCGCCTACAACCTGCGGCCCACGGCATGACCGCCCGCCATCACGAACAGCGCCTGGGCGAAGGGGCCCGGTATCTACTGCGCCGGCTGGCCCAGGCCGTCTTCGTGGTGGCGGGCGTGGTCGTCCTCACCTTCCTGGTGATGCGGATCGTGCCCGGGGATCCGGCAGTGGCCTACGCCGGGCCGAAGGCCTCGGCGAGTCAGCTCGCCGAGACCCGAAGGCAGCTCGGCCTGGACAGACCGCTCGCCGAGCAGCTGTGGAACTACGTCACCGCGCTGGCCCGCGGGGACTGGGGCATCAGCCTGCACACCCATCAGGGCGTGCTCCATGACCTGTCCAAGGCGTTCCCCGCGTCGCTGGAGCTGGTCGGCGCCGCGATGGTCCTGGCCGTCGTGCTGGGGCTGCCGCTCGGATTGGTGGCCGCCAGGTTCCAGCGCCGGCCGCTAGACCTCGGGGTGCGGCTGTCGTCGATGCTCGCGGTGTCGGTGCCCGTGTTCTGGCTGGCGCTGGTCGCGCAGAACGTCTTCGCGACCATGCTGGGCTGGCTGCCGGTGGCGGGGGAGTACGACTCCGGGCTCGACTACAGCAGCCCGCTGCACGTGTTCACCAACATCACCGCGGTGGACGCCCTCATCACCGGGAACTGGCCGATCCTGGGCAGCACGCTGTCGCATCTGCTGCTGCCCGCGCTGGTGGTGGCGGCCTATCCGATCGGCGTGGTCGCACAGATGACCCGCGCGGCACTCATTGAGGAGTCCGCTCAGGAACACACGAAACTGGAACGCGCCCTCGGGTTCTCTCAGCGGCAGGTGCTCACCCGGTTCTCGCTACGACCCGCGTTGAATCCGGTGCTGGCGTTGCTCGCCCTGGTCTTCGCGTTCTCGCTGGTCAACACCTTCCTGGTCGAGTCGATCTTCGACTGGCCGGGGCTGGGACGCTATGCCGCCGATGCCATCCGATCCTCCGACACCCCCGCCATCGGCGGAGTCACCACCCTGGTCGCGCTGACCTACGTGCTGGCCAACCTCGTCGTGGACCTGGTGCAGTCCGTCATCGATCCCCGGGTGAGGCGCTCATGACCACCATTCCGCTGCGGCGTACCACCACCAGGCGCATCACCGATCTGGCCCGCGCGGACATCCTGACGGCCATCGGCGGCTGTGTGCTGATCGTCATCGTGCTGGTCGCCGTACTCGCGCCGCTGATCGCCCCGTACCCGGCGGACGGAACCTCGGCCACGCACGCGACGCAAGCGCTGCTGCCGCCCAGCGGAAGCCACTGGTTCGGCACCGACGGCGTCGGCCGCGATGTGCTCAGCCGGGTGCTGTACGGGGCACGCACCTCGTTGACCATCGCGATCTCGGTGTTGCTCATAGCGGCGGTCGTCGGCGTCTCCCTCGGGGCGATCGCCGGCTACGCGGGGGGTGTGACCCGAGACGTGATCATGCGGTTCACCGACGTGTTCCTGGCGTTCCCCGCACTACTGCTGTCGGTCGCGCTGGCCGCCGTGCTGCGGCCCGGCACGACCGGCGCGATCATCGCGATCACGGCCACGTGGTGGCCCTGGTACGCCCGGCTCACCGCGGTCACCGCGGCCTCCATCCGAGGCCGCGGCTTCGTTGACGCCGCACGCTGCCTCGGCGTACCACCGTGGCGGATCGTGCTGCGGCACGTACTTCCCAACTCCCTCACCCCGGTGATCGTCCAGCTCTCCCTGGACGCCGGCGGAGTCATCCTCACCGCGGCGGCGCTGTCGTTCCTCGGGCTCGGCCCACAGGAGCCGACCAGCGAATGGGGCCTGATGGTCCAGCAGGGCCAGTCCCTGTTCACCACCCAGTGGTGGGTCGTCACCTTCCCCGGCCTGGCCATCCTGGTCACCGCGTTCGCCTTCAACGTGCTGGGCGAAGGACTGCGCTCGGCCCTGGACCCCCGGCGGGTGACCCGATGACGCCCCTCATCAGCATCCAGGACCTGCGGCTGCACGCCGGTGAACAACTCGTGGCCTCGCTTGATTCGTTGCAGGTGAACGCGGGAGAGTGCGTGGCCCTCGTCGGGGAGAGCGGCTCCGGCAAGACCACCAGCCTGCTGGCCATGCTCGGGCTGACCATCGGGCTGCGTGTGACCGGCCGGATCTCGGCCGCGGGTGTGGAAGTGGTCGGCGCCGCCGAACGCGACCTGGCTCGCATCCGCGGTTCCCGGCTCGCGCTGATCTCGCAGAGCCCGCAGGGAGCGCTGAACCCGACGCTGCGGCTCGGCACCCTGATGAAGCGGGCACTGGCCCGGCACGGAGTGCGCGGCGAGGCGGCCCGGCAACGGACCGAGGAGGCGCTGAAGAGCGCGCTGCTCGATCCCGTACTGCTGCACCGATACCCGCATCAGGTGTCCGGTGGACAGGCGCAGCGCTTCGCCATCGCGCTGGCCGTAGCGCTGCGGGCCGAGGTGATCCTCGCCGACGAGCCGACCAGCGCCCTCGACGTCACCGTACAGGCCGGCATCATCGCCCTGCTGAGGCGCTTGAAGGACGAGCACGGAACCGCCCTGGTGCTGGTCTCGCACGACCTCGCGCTCGTGTCCGGGATCGCCGACCACGTCGTCGTCATGCGCGACGGCAGGGTCGTCGAATCCGGTACGGCCGAGACGGTGCTGACCCGGCCCACCGAGGCCTACACCCGCGAACTGCTCGACGCCGTGCCCGTCCTGAGGAGATGACATGGATTTGCTGAGCGCCGAGAACCTCACGCTCGCCTACGGGAAGACGACCGTCGTGCACGACTTCTCGCTCACGCTGTCGGGTACCCCCACGGGAGTCGGGCTCATCGGCGAGAGCGGCTCGGGCAAATCAACGGTCGCCAGGGCCCTCCTCGGGTTGGTCAGGCCCAGCCACGGACGGGTCACCTTCCGTGGCTCCGACATCCATGGCCTGAGCCGTTTCGACCGCCGGCAGTACCGCACCCAGGTCCAGCCGGTGTTCCAGGACGGCAGTGAATCCCTCGACCCTCGGATGCGGGTCGGCTCCTCCATCACCCAGGCCCTCCACCTGCACAGCGGCTCGGCCTCGGTCACCGACCTGCTGACCTCCGTCGGCCTCGAATCGTCGCTGGCAACCCGGCGCCCGCACGAGTTGTCCGGCGGCCAACGCCAGCGGGTCACCATCGCCCGCGCCCTCGCGGTCGAACCGGAACTGCTCATTCTGGACGAGCCCACCAGCGCCCTCGACGTCACCGTCCAGGCCCGCATCCTCGACCTGCTCGAAGAACTGCGGACCGAGCGCGGACTGGGTTACCTGCTCATCACCCACAACCTCGCGGTCGTCGACCGGCTCTGCGACACCATCCATGTCATGTTCGACGGCCGGATCGTCGAGTCTGGTCCCACGACCACCGTGCTCAGCAGTCCCGCCCACCCCTATACCCGGGCATTGCGCGACTCGGTGCCCCGATTCGGCCGCACGCCACCTGGTGCCGGCGGGTCGGCCGACGCCTCGGCCACCAGCATCGGGTGCCCGTTCCGGCTTCGCTGCCCCATCGCCGTCGACCGGTGCGCCACCGAGGCCCCCGCCCCGCACACGGTCGCGCCCGGCCACCTCGCCGCCTGCCACGAGGCCCCTGACGAAACTCCCCCGTCGTGATGGGGGTGCCGGCCGTTCACCACTTGGGCGTGACCGGTCCTACAGGGTGATCTTCGGAGGGGTGCCGAGACCCTTCTTCTCCGTGCCGATGGTCGCGTCGTAGGCCCTTTTCCATTCACCGTTGGCCTCGATCTTCTTCAGGAAGGTAGTGAGGAAGTCGTGGAAGGCCGTGTCGGTTTTGGCGAAGCCGATCGCGTCCTGCTCGGCGTCGATGTAGCTGTCGGCCATCTTGAACTGGTCCTTGTTCTGCGCGACGACGCCGAGCAGGATGGTCTCGCCGGTGACGACGGCTTGGACGTGCTTCTTCTTCAGCGCCTGAGCGCATTCGCTGTACGTCGCGAATTGGATGATCTTCGCGGTTGGGGCGACCTTGGGCAGCTGGTCGGCGGCGCGGGCGCCGCTGGTCGTGCAGACCGCCTTGCCATTGAGGTCGGCTCCCTTGATGATCGAGAAATCGTCCTTGCGCACCATGATCGCGATACCGGTGTCGAAGTAGGGGCCCGCGAAGCCCACGACGGCTTTGCGCTTGTCGGTGACGGCGTAGGTGGCGATGATCGCGTCGACCTTGCCCTGCTGGATGAACGCCTCACGGTTCTTGGTGACCGCCTCGACGAAGGTGACATTGTCGGCGCTGCCGGTGATGTCCTTGGCGAGCATCCTGGCGATCTCGATGTCGAAGCCCCCGAGCTTGCCCGAAACGGAGTCCTTCAGCCCGAACAGCGGCTGGTCGAACTTCACCCCGATGATGATCTTCCCCCTCTGCTGGATCCTCGCCATCGTCGTGCCTGCGGCGAAGGTCTGCTTGGGCTCAGAGGCCGTCTTCGTGCCGTCACCGCTGCTACCACCGCAGGCGTTCAGACTCAGTGCGAAGACAGTGGCGGCAGCTCCGCCGGCGAGCTTGGGGGACAGGGACAAGGGGGACTCCTTGAGTGCTTCGCCCCCCCGGGGCCGGGGCGAGAGTGGGACCGCCGGATCAGGGTCGAGCGGCGGGTCGGTGTTACCGGTATTCGGCCGATTGGTAATGGACGTCAGAAAGCTCTGGGCCCGGGCGGTGGCGGGGTACGGTGCAATGTAGTCGAAGCGCTTCCGGACATGGTGGAACTCGATGAACACCTTCGGCTCGCTGTGGACCGGATTGGAGAGCTTGTGTCGGACGCCTCAGCCCCCAGGGACTATCCGTTTCCCCTCGACCTTCGTCTTGATCTGGATCCGCTCTATGCGCAACTGTGTCGGGAAGAACCTGTACAGCGCCTCACGGGCCAGAGGGCACCGGCGGGGTGCCGGTGCCCTCTGTGGGGATGAATCCTCCGGGTTATCTGCTGCTCTCCGTGCGGACCGCACCGAGGAGTGAGACCAGCAGGCCCAGCACGGCGACCCCCGTGACGATACCGAGTGCCGGATAGAAGGTGTCCGGCACGTGCCCTGGCTTGATGGCGCTGTGACTGACGACGGCGCTGGTCACCGCCAGGATCACCGCTCCGCCGATCTGGAACGAGGTCTGCACCAGGCCGGATGCCAGGCCCTGCTCGTCATCCGCGACACCGGTGGTGGCTTGCACGTTCAGGGACGAGAAGCAGAGTGCGAATCCGATGCCGAGCAGCAGCGCGGTCGGCAGGATCACGGTGAGGAACCTGGGCTCGCTACTGACTCGCAGGAACAGCCCGTAGGCGAGGACGAAGGCCACCATGCCGACGGTGATGAGTCGACTCGGGCCGTACCGGGTGATGAGCTTGCCCATGGCCGGGCCGGAGGTGGCGACGATGAGTCCGGTGGGAAGCAGGGCCAGCGCCATCTGGAGTGGCGACCAGCCGAGGACGGTCTGCAGGTACAGCGCGGCCAGAAACTGGAAGGCCGCGTACGCCCCGAAGACCGACATCGCGCCCAGGTTGGCGCGGACCAGGACGCGACTGCTGAAAATCCCAAGCCGGACCAGCGGGTGCGACACCTTCCGTTCGGTGGCGATGAATGCCGCGGCGAGGATAGCCACCAGGACGAACGAGCCGAGGGTGCGGGCTGAGCCCCAGCCCGCTCCCGGAGCGCTGACCACGGTGAAGACCAGGAGCAGCAGGGCAGCGGTGGAAGTGAGCGCACCGAGGAAGTCGTGACCGCCGGCGGCGCGCTCGCCGTTCTTGGGGATGAACTTCGCGCCCGCGATGAGGGCCAGGAGGGCCAGTGGCGCAGGCAGGAGGAACGTCGCCCGCCAGTCGATCTCAGAGAGCAACCCGCCCAGGATCAGCCCGGACGAGAATCCGCTGGCACCGAAGACGGTGTAGATGCCCAGGGCCCGGTTCCGTACGGGGCCTTCAGGGAAGGTGGTGGTCAAGATCGACAGGCCCGCCGGCGCGGTGAACGCGGCTGCGGTGCCCTTGATGAAGCGCGTGGCGATGAGCAGTGTCCCGTTGTCGACGAACACGCTGAGCAGAGATGCGGCGGCGAAGACCCCGAGTGCGATCAGCAGCACCCTGCGGCGGCCGAGCAGGTCGGCGGTGCGGCCGCCGAGAAGAAGCAGCCCACCGTATCCGAGCACATAGCCGCTGACGATCCATTGCAAGGTCGAAGTGGTCAGGTGCAGGTCACTTTGAATGGCCGGGAGCGTGACACCCACCATCGAGATGTCAAGGCCGTCGAGGAAGAGCACGGTGCACATCCCCAGCTGGGTGCCCCACAGCCGGGGTGTCCAGCGCGGGTCGAGATCAGTAGTCGGTGCCGGGGAGGTTTCAACGGCTGTAGCGGTCATGCCGAGGAAACTACATGCATGTGCATTGGATGCGCAAACATTTAATTCGTTTGCATTAGATGCGCGAACATGCTATGTTCGCGCTGTGATCGAAGTGACGCCCAGCGACGCGGCCCCGCTTGTGCAACAGTGGCGGGACCTGGCGCGTTCCTTCACGACGATCTCGTGCCGGCTCGACAAGGCACTGCACGAACAGCACGGCCTGGGCATGAGCGATTTCGAGATTCTCGACCGGCTGGTCGAGGGCTGCAAAGACTCCGTGCGCATGCAGGAACTGGCCGACGCGGTGCATCTCAGCCAGAGCGCACTGTCCCGGGCGGTGGCCCGACTGGACAAGGACGGTCTGGTCGAACGCGAGATGTGCGACATGGATCGCCGTGGCGTCTTCGTGCGCATGACCGAGGCCGGGCTGGCGCGCTGGCAAGAAGCCTGCCCCACGCACCGTGCGGTCCTGGAGGAGTCTTTCGCCACTTTCCAGGCTCCGGCCGTCCGCGCATAACCCTGTGGCGTGCGTAAACCCGTGGGCGGATTTCGCATATGTTCTACCTTTTAGCTAGGGTTTGCAGCATGGCTCATTACCTCGTGACACGCAGGCACATCGACCTGCTTCGGGTCACGACGATGAGCTGTCGCTCGAACCGCATGGCCCGCCGTCCCGTCGTTCGCTGACACGGGCCACCTTCCGGGTTCTGAGCTCCTCAGATCGGCTGCCGGCGCTTGCGTGCCGGTCGCGGCCGACCTTTCACCTCGTTTCACCTCGTTTTTGTGCCCACGCCCGTCATGGGGACGGGTAGTCGCGCGTACAACCGCTCAAGGAGATTTTCATGCGCCCGTTGCGGGCTCTCGCAAGCACCGTCGCCGTCATCGCCGCTTCCGCCGCCCTGGCCGCGTGCGGAGGTGGATCGTCGTCGACGAAGACGCCCGCCGCCAACCCGTACAAGCTGCTCCAGGCTGGGACGCTTCGGGTGGCCACCCTGTCCGACGCGCCGCCGAACGTTTACCTCAAGGACGGCAAGTTCACGGGCTTCGACAACGATCTGTTCGCCGCGGTGGCCGCCAAAACCGGCCTCAAGGTGGAGTTCGCGGCCACCGACTTCTCGGCTCTGCTCTCCCAGGTGGCCACCCACAAGTTCGACGCCGGCAGTTCCTCGATCACGATCACCGAGGCTCGGAAGAAGACCGTGCAGTTCACCAACGGCTACGACTTCGGCTATTTCGGGCTCGACGTACCGGCCGGATCGGCGATCAAGAGCTTGGACGAGCTCAAGGGGAAGCGGGTCGTCGTCGTTCAGGGGACCGTTCAGGACGACTACGCCACCAAAGGGGGTCTGAACCCAGTACGGGTTCCGGACTACAACAGCGCGCTCAACCAGCTGAAGACCAAGACCTCGGACGCCTGGATCTCTCCAGCGGAGATCGGTGAGAAGAGCGCGAAGGACAGCGGCGGCAAGGTCGTACTCGTCCAGAAGCGGCTCAGTCCGGCACCCACCGCGTTCGCGGTCGCCAAGGACCACCCGGAGCTGCTCGCCGTGCTGAACAAGGGCCTGGACGAGGTCATCAAGGACGGGACCTGGACGAAACTGCAGGAGCAGTACTACCCGGGCCGCCCGGTGCCGACCGACTTCAAGCCTGGCAGCGGAACCGTCGTCTTTCCGCCGGTGAACGCCTCGGCAGTGCCGAGCGCCTCGCCGACCCCCTGATCGCCGACCCCTGATCGCCGGCTTCGAGCAGGGGATCCGAGTACGGACGCCGCGGACCATGACAGGAGATTCACGTGGATGAGTTGAAGACGCTGTGGGACACGTTCTTCAATGCGGACTCCATGCGGCAGGCACTGCCCGACATGCTCATGACGGGTCTGCCCAACACGCTGATCCTGTCAGCCATCTCAGGACTCATTGGAACGTTCTTTGGAATGCTCCTGGCCGTGGCGGGCATCGCCAGGACCCGGTGGCTGAGATGGCCCGCGCGTGTCTATACCGATATCTTCCGTGGCCTTCCCGCGGTGGTGACCATCCTGCTCATCGGCGTCGGCCTGGCTCCCCTCGGCCTGCAGATCTGGGGACCCAACCCGTACCCGCTCGGCATTCTCGCGCTCTCGCTGATCGCGGCCGCCTACATCGGTGAGATCTTCCGGTCGGGGATTCAGAGCGTCGACGCCGGCCAGTTCGAGGCTTCCCGGGCGCTCGGATTCTCCTACCCGGCGGCCATGCTGCTGGTGATCATCCCGCAGGGGATACGGCGAGTCCTTCCGGCTCTGGTCAACCAGTTCATCGCACTCGTCAAGGACTCGAGCCTGGTGTACTTCCTCGGCCTGCTCGCCAGTCAGCGCGAACTGTTCCGGATCGGGCAGGACTCCGCGGCCAACACCGGCAACGAGTCCGCGCTGGTGCTCGCTGGGCTTCTCTACCTGGTGCTCACCGTGCCGCTGACGCACTTCGTCAACTACATCGACCAGCGGTTGCGGCACGGGCGCCGGCCCATGACGTCGCCGGCTGAGGAGTCACCGCTACTCCTACCGAGTGAAGGAAACAGATGACGCAGTTCTCCTCGGTCAGCCTCGCCACCCGCGACATCCACCTTGCCTTCGGCGCCGACCAGGTGCTCCGCGGGGTGGACCTCGACGTCCAGCGCGGCCAGACCGTCTGCCTGATCGGCCCGTCCGGATCGGGGAAGTCGACGTTCTTGCGGACCATCAACCGGCTGCTGGAACCCGACCGTGGAGACGTGCTGCTCGATGGGGTGAGCGTGCTGGAGCGCGATCCCGACCTGTTGCGCCAGCAGGTCGGGATGGTGTTCCAGCAGTTCAACCTGTTTCCGCACATGAGTGTCCTGCGCAATCTCACGCTGCCGTTGCGCAGGATCAAGAAGGTGTCCGCCGACGAGGCGGCCGAGATGGCGCGCCGCCAGCTCGACCTGGTCGGGCTCGGCGGCAAGGCCGACGCTCGGCCCGGACAGCTCTCTGGTGGACAGCAGCAGCGAGTGGCGATCGCCCGAGCCCTGGCGATGGAGCCGCAGGTCATGCTCTTCGACGAGGCGACCTCCGCGCTGGATCCGGAACTCGTCAAGGGCATCCTGGCCCTGATGACCGACCTGGCCCGAGAGGGGATGACCATGGTGGTGGTCACCCACGAGATGGGCTTCGCGCGAGAGGCGGCCGACTCGGTGGTCTTCCTGGACCGGGGCGTGGCGGTCGAATCGGGCCCGCCCGAGAAGATCTTCGACTCTCCGAACAGCCCGCGGCTGCAGCAGTTCCTCTCCGACGTGCTGTGACGGCTGCCCGGCTTTCAGCGGGCGAGCGGGGCTCGTCTCGGTATGTGCGGGGCACCTGGACGCCTATGCGCGTCAGGAGATCCAGCCGTTGGCCCGTGCTCGATAGAGTTCCTGGTGCGCCTCGCGGGTATCGAGCATTTCCAAGCCCCTGATCGCCCAGAACTGCAGCGATTCATCCTGGCTCTCGAGCTGGCCTGCCAGTACGGGCAGCGCGCGTGGAGATCGCGCCTCGGCGACGAGTTCCAAGAGCCAACAGCGCAGTCCGTGGTCCTCCTGCTCCTTCTCGAACTCGGTGAGAAGATCGTCCACGAAGGCGTCCGCGTGTTCTCGCAGGAAATCGAACCCGTCTTCCCTGAGCTGGGGATCCCGGCTCCGCATCGACTGCAACGCTCGAACAAAGCGCTGATTCGACATCAGGTCACCCTCAATGCGAAGCGGTGTGACGTGATTCCCAGGTCGGGCGTAGTGCACTTCATGCCCCTAGTCTCCTTGTACTTCGTGCTGGTCTGGACCGATCTTCGGCACGGTTCCGCGTCGAGCGCGGCACGTATCATACCCCCTAGGGGTTTTGGTAGTCTGAGGGGATGAGCCAAGCCACTCCAGCGCCGACGCGCGGTTACAGCGCCACCAAGGAGCAGCTGCAGACGCGGCTACGCCGGATCGAAGGACAGGTCCGCGGAATCCAGAACATGGTCGAAGAGGACCGTTACTGCATTGACGTCCTCACCCAGATCTCCGCGATCCAAGCGGCCCTGGACAAGGTCGCGCTCGGCCTGCTCGACGGCCATGTCGGGCACTGCATGCACGAAGGTGCCGCTGAAGGACGCTCGGATGAGATGACCGCCGAGATGATGGCGGCCGTCGGCCGGCTGATGAAGCGCGGCTAGCACTGCGAGCGAGGCGCCGGTCGGTGACGGTGCTCTATTCGCCACCCGGCTCGGAAGGGGACCTCGAGGCGCCGAGAGCCCGTCGAGACAGTTCTTCCAGCAGCCGATGCGCATCCGCGGGATCGATGCCCTCCGCGAAGCGCGCCAGCGCCGGCCCGTGATCCGGGAGCGCGGACAACGCCTCCAGCATCAGTGCGGCCACGTGGTCCTCACGCCGCCGCGCCGGGCCATATCGGTACGCGATGCCGTCCGGCGTACGGACGAGCAGTTCCTTGCCGACCAGACGGTCGGCCACCGTCTGGACGGTCGTGTAAGCCAATGGGCGGTCCGCCCTGGCGTTCACGCGCTCCCTCAACTCACGCACGAGCAACGGTGTCTCAGCGGCCCACAGCACATCCATGATCATGCGCTCCAGCGCACCCTTACCCGTCATCCTCCGCCGCCCCTCGCACGGTGATTCAGCCATTCTGCCTGATCATCAAGCCCTTGAGCTCGGTAGGCGAGATGCCCTCCGTCACCGCCTCGAGGGCCAGAGCCTCTTCCCCTCCTGCGCGTGCGGCGGAAGAGCAGCCGCAGCTTTTGACCGACCCGCCGTGATTCTGCTGGATGTACGGTCGTGACGTTATGTATGTCCTTCATGACAGAAGGTAATAGTCCAACCGAAACGGGGGTAATGGTCCTACCTGAGGGGGATCTGGTGAGGGCACCTGGTGCGGTGGCAGTTGTCGTGACGGCAGGAATGCTGGCAGCCGCGTGTGCCAGTGCGGTGGGCACGGTGAAACCGGCGACGTCGCCGCCGGGGTCACCGGCCGACCTGGTAGACCAGGCACTCAACAAAGTCGCTGATCTACAGCAACAGGCCGACCGCAAACCCTTGAAAAACCGCGAAGGCGACCGCATCCCGGTAAACGAAGACAGAGTGACGCTGGGGCTCTACGTGGCCCTCAGCAACAGGCAGTCGTGGCCGGTGTTGCGGCAGGCGCTGACCCAGGCCATCAACGCTGGTGACGGCACCACCCTCTCCGAGTTCACCAGCGGCACCCCCGAGGCGCGAAACTTCATCACGGGCGGGGAACTGCTGGCCGTCGACTGCGTCGACAAGCTGTTCCCCACCGACCTCACGGCCTTTCGGCAACTGGCCGACCGGGCCAAGAAGGTCGCGCCGCGGTTCGGTTCTCTCGTATGGCTGTGGCTGGCGTGCACCTATTGGCCGGCCAAGACCACCCGGCAGCCCCGAGCCCTGGCCGCAGACGGAGCCCCTCCAATCGTCGTGATCGGCACAACCCGCGACTCCAGGACCCCCTATGAGTGGGCGCAGAGTCTCGCAGGCCAGCTCAAATCCGGCGTTTTGCTCAGCTATGACGGCGATGGACACACCGCCTATCTACTCAACAACGAGAAATGCATCCGCCAGCCGGTCGAGAACTACCTGATCAACGGGCAGCCACCCAAGGCCGGCACCAGGTGCAAACAAACGCTGCCGAAACTGGGGAGCAAGGGCCGAGTATAGATGTCCGCAATGAGCGGCCTCGGCCGCGCAGTTGGGCGTCTCAAGCGAGCCGGAGACGGCCCGCGCGGCGGGTGGGCGCCGCGCAGGCCGGTCTCCGATCGTCTCGGGACGTTGGATCAGATCAGGGGTAGCCGGCCAGGTAACTCGGGATGGTGGCGGTGCCGCTTGCCACGCCACCGGTGTTGTTGATGACGTGGGTGATCGTTCCGTTACCCCCCAGTGACACCGTGAGCAGGTCGTGGAATTTCACTCCTGGCGTGTCGGGGACCTCGAAGCCACGGGCGGCGACGATCGTGGGGTCGACGTTGAAGTAGCAGTAGCTGCCCACACCCCACGCCTCGTGGGTGGTGACGGTGTTCGCCACCTTGTAGGCCGCGTAGCCGTTGGTGGTCCCGTTCATCCAGGCCGCCTGGTTCGGCGGGTCGTAGGGCATCTCATTCTGGAAGAAGACGGTACGGCCGCCCTGGCCGTTCCAGATCACGTTGTACTTCTGGAAGTGCTCGACGAACAGGCCGTAGGCCATCACATTGTTGCCGTTCACGATCAGACCGGTGTCGGCCTTGTTGGTCGTCCAGCCGACGCCGGCGCCGTGGTCGGCCCGCCAGGCCCAGATGTGATCGATGATCGCGTTGTTGCTGTTCACCACCAGGCTGGTCGTCGCCGAGCCGGCACCGGCTCCGCCGATTCTGAAGAAGACGTCCTGGATGGTGGTGGGGTTGGCGGCGTGACTCGCCGCGGAGCCGTTCGGGCCCACTTGGAGGAGCACCGGCGAGGTGACCGTTCCGGCGTCGAAGAGCAGTCCGGCGAGCTTCACTCCGTCGACGTCGGCGACCGTCATGGGGATCACCCCGTTGTCGGGCACCAAGGTCGTGTAGCCGAGTCCCAGCACCACGGTGTTGGCCCGGGTCACGTTGATGGTCTGGTTGAGGTGGTAGACCCCGGGCGTGAACAGCAGGTGCAGGCCCTGGCTCAGCGCCTGGTTGAGGGTGGCCGCGGAGTCGGTCGGCTTGGCGACGTAGAACTGACTGAGCGGAATCGACGAGCCGGCGGTCGGTCCGCCCGCCCAGGTGGTGCCGCGCGAGTTCTGTCGCAGTGCCGGGACGAACACGTTGTAGTTACCGGCCTGGTCGACGTACAGGTACGGCTTCTCCCGGGTGACCGGGCTCTGGTCGAGGACCGTGTGCGAAGGGTCGGGGAAGTGCTGTGGGGGAGCGCCGGCCACGCCCGAGAAGACCATGTTCCACACCGAGCCGGACCAGCTGCCGAACTGGCTGTCCCGCGACAGCCACTGCTGCTGGGAGTACGACGCCACCTGGCCGTCGACCTGGGAGTCGGAGATGTAGCCGCCGCTGGCCCAGCCGTAGCTGGAGGGGGCCAGGTTGAGGCCGCCGCGGATGTGCATGCGGCGGAACGGCGCCGCCTGGGCGACGGCCCACCGGTCGGTGCCGCCCGTCGGGTTCACCGCCATGTTCTCGGCCGACCGCCAGAAGTTCTGGGTGGCGTTGCCGTTGAACCAGCCGGCGTCCACGTTCACGCCGCCGTTGATGGTGACGTCGTCAGGTGAGCGGCCCAGACCGGCGATGGAGGTGTAGAAGCCGATGTTGGCGTTCACGTTGTAGCTGCCGGGCTTGAACAGCAGCGCGTACCGGTCCGTACCGAACTGGTTGGTCTCCTGCTTGCTGAAGACCGAGTCCAGCTTGCTCTGGATGGTCGCGCTGGGCATCGACGAGTCGAAGACCAGCACGTTCGGGCCGAGGTCACCGCCGCCGGGAAGCGTCGTACCGCCGCCCGAGTCGGTGTGGATGGCGAGCTCCCACAGGGAGTAGCCGTAGCCGGTGCCCCGGGCCGTGCCGTACATCCGCACATAACGGCCGGTGCCGGAGACGTCGAGCGTCTGGGTGCCGCCGGTGCCGCTGCTGGTGGAGTAGATGGTGGTCCAGTTACTCGCGTCGTTCGACACCTGGACCTGGAACGCCTTGCCGTAGGCGGCCTCCCAGCTCAGGACGACTTGGCAGATCTGCTGGGAGCTGCCGAGGTCGACCTGGAGCCATTGTGGGTCGCTGAAGGCGCTGGACCAGCGGGTGGTGGCGTTGCCGTCGAGGGCGTTGGCGGCGCTGTAGCCGGTGGTCTCGGTGGAGGAGGCGGTGGCGGGCCGGTTGAGTGCGACGTTCGTCGTGCCGCAGGTGGCGGCGGAGGCTTGGGGGGCCGCGCCGGGCAGTGCGAGGCCGATCAGGAGGAACAGCGCGGCGGCGAGGGCGAGCACACCGGAACGCGCGGATCCGGCATTTCTCCGGTCGGGGAGAGCGGTTGTCATGGCCGTTCTGAGAGCACGAACAAGCGGGCCGGGCGGGGAAGCGGGATACACGACATCTCCCTTGGGGTGGGGGTGGAGATGGATCAGCTCTGGGCTCGGGCTTGCTGGGGGACGGGGACCTTGCGACACGACTTAATTGATGACGTGATTTAAACCAGCGGCAACAGTTACGTCAAGGGTTTGCGAGCAGAGCTTGCTGATGTACTTGTTATAAGATCTGAACTAGCGAAGGGTGGATGAGATGGAGCGCAAGCGGGGGACCGTCCGGGACCTGCGCCGGGACAACCGGTCGGTGCTGCTGTGGTCGCTCTATTTCGACCGGCCGCGCAGCCGCCAAGATCTGAGCCAGTCCACCGGATTGAGTCCGGCGTCGGTCAGCAACGTGATTCGTGAGCTGATCGACGAGGGCATCGTCATCGAGGCGGGATCGGTGAACTCCGATGGCGGACGGCCGCGGGTCCTGCTGCAGATGAATTCCGGCTACGGGTACGTCATCGGGGTCGACGTCGGTGAAACGCGCATCCGCGTCGAGCTGTTCGACCTGACGATGACCGAACTCGCCAAGGCCGACTTCCCGCTGGATCCCAGAGAGCACGGCGTCGAGGTGGTCGTCGACCGGATCCTGGCCGGGCTCACCGCCGTACTGGCCGGCGCCGGCGTCGACTCCTCGGCCATTCTCGGGGTCGGCATCGGGGTTCCCGGGGTCGTCGAGCAGGGACCGGAGGTGCTGGTGCACGGGCAGACCTATGGCTGGGACGCGGTCCCGCTGGAACGGCTGCTGCGGACCGGCACCGACCTGCCGCTGCACATCGACAACGGCGCCAAGACGATGGGCCAGGCGGAGCTGTGGTTCGGTGCGGGCCGGGGGGCCCAGCACGCGGTGGTCGGCCTGATCGGCTCCGGGGTGGGCGCGAGCATCATCAGCCACGGCTCGACCCACCGTGGTTCCACGTCCAGCGCGGGCGAGTGGGGGCACACCACGGTGATGGTCGGCGGGCGGGCCTGCCGGTGCGGCTCGTACGGATGCCTCGAGGCCTATGTCGGGGCCGAGGCGATTTTGGAACGTTACGGCCTGGCGTTGCCGGGCAACGACCAGGAGTCCGCACTCGCCGCTTTGATCGACAAGGCCACCACGTCGGCGGCGGCGGCCGACGTACTGGACCAGACCGTCCTCTACCTCGGTGCCGGTATCGCCGATCTGATCAACCTCTTCAACCCGGAACGGATCATCCTCGGTGGATGGGCCGGACTGTTGCTCGGCGCGCAGTGGCTCCCGGAGATCCGCGAGGCCGCCCGCCGGCATTCGCTGCGGCACCCCTTCACCGAGACGTCGATCGAGCTGTGCCGCCTCGGTCCTGATGCCGTCGCCCTCGGCGCCGCCACCCTCCCGGTCGAACGCTTCCTCAACGGCGCCTCGGCACCCTCACCGAGATGAGCCACTCGACCATGTGACATCCGGGGCGGTGAACACGGCGAGCGTTCCGGCCTTCGTTCCCCGGCGCTGAGGTTCGCTCCCAGGATGCGGCAGGCCACGCCCGGCCCCTGCCGGAATTCCCGGCGGTTGAACGGTCCGGCGACCCACGGCGCGGCATCACCGAGTGATCGCAGGTCCTGCGCGGTTCGTCCCTCGTTCACCCCGGCACCCTCGGCGTCCCGCCCGAATTCACTCCGCCGGAGGGGTTGACGGCCACTTGCCCCATAGCTTAAACCATAACTTAAATTTAGTCCGGGGCCGTGACCTTCCACCCCCATAAGAGAGGCCACCGCGCATGCTTCCGACCCGTACCACCGCCATCGCGGCCGTTGCCGCCACAGCCCTCGCCGTCCTCACGGGCTGTGGTGGGGGCACCTCGACCGGCGGGGGCGGCGGCAACGGCCACCCCAAGACACTCACCTACTGGGCGAGTAACCAGGGCACCAGCCTCGAGGACGACAAGGCCAAGCTCACCCCGGAACTGCAGAAGTTCGAGCAGCAGACCGGCATCATGGTCAAGCTGGAGGTCGTCAACTGGTCCGACCTGCTCACCCGCATTCTTGCCGCAACCTCTTCCGGAC
>JAOPYO010000422.1 GCA_025964575.1 Actinomycetes bacterium | reverse complement strand
CCTGGGGCGGCCGCCGCTCGGTCGTTCACCGGTCGCCGGTAGGGTGGCCCGCGACCTTCTGATCCGTTGGAGCGGCCGATTCTTGCCGCGGCCTTCGGCGAGGCAGTGGCGGTGGCGGTGGCGCATCCGCCGGGCCGGGCGGGACCTCGTGCCGGGGCTTGGGGAGGGGCGTCGTGTCGGGCCCGGACGGACGCGCGTACCTGCCCATGACCGGTGGCGGACCCGCTGGAGCGGTGGGGTACGGCTCGGGAGCGTGCTCCTCGACCTGGGGCTCGGTCAGTGCCGCGTCGCGGACTCCCACGACGGCGAGACGGCCCAGCGCCAGCGCGGCGAAGAAAATGATGACCACGCCGAGGCCGGTGAAGAACGCGAGCTGCTCGGCCACCTGGCGTCCGACGCTGCCGACCGGGGCGCCCGCGGCGTTCACATGTTTGGCGGTCCACAGGGTGCTCACCGGGCCGCCGACGACGAACCAGGCGCCGCCGAGGGCGGCCACCCAGGCACCGAACATGGCGATGGCCCGGTTGGCGCTGGAGAGCAGGATCAGCCCGCCGAGCACGGTGGCGGCGGCCGGTAGAACCTCCAGCCACAGCCGGCCCGAGGTGGAGACCCAGGCACTGTCGGGGGTGTAGGCGAAGTCGAAGTAGGAGCCGACGAAGGGGATGAGGCCGCCCCACAGCCCCAGCAGCGTCAGCAGTGTTCCGCTGAGCGCGCCGCGGCTGCGAGGGACCTGTAGCGTTCCGGCCATGAAAGATCACTCCTGACCAGGTGGGACAAGGGCCTGTCGCGCAGGCCCTGTACCCGGGGGAATGGCGTTCATGCCTGGATGGTGCGGAGGGGGCAAAATCTGGCCTATGCGACAGAGTCGGGAAGACATCGGCAAGAGCCCTGAAGTCCTCATCGTGTACACGTTCGAGGAGCCACCGGACGACTGGCACGCGGCGGTGTTCCTCGCGGGCCCGACTCCGCGTGATCCCGCGGTCGCCTCATGGCGCCCGGCGGCGATCGAGTTGTTGCGGGAGCGGTGGGACGGCGATGGACGGCTGGTGGTCTTCGTGCCCGAGCACCGGCACGGAACGTACGACGACTACACGGGTCAGGTCGAGTGGGAGGAACGGTGCCTGCATCTGGCCGATGTCGTCATGTTCTATGTACCGCGCGAGCTGACGACCCTGCCGGGGTTCACCACCAACGTCGAATGGGGCATGTGGTACGACTCCGGCCGGGCCGTCTTCGGCGCCCCGCCGGACGCCCCCAACAACCGTTATCTGCTGCACCATGCGAGCAGGCACGAGGTGCCGACGGCGACGACGCTCGACGGCACCGTCGCCGCCGCGCTGGCCGGGTTGGGCGCGGGCGCCCGCCGCTCCGCCGGCGAACGTGAGGTGCCCCTGCTGATCTGGCGCACCGAGAGCTTCCAGCACTGGTACGCCGCGCAGCGCCAGGCCGGCAACACCGTCCGGGGAGCCCGGCTGCTCTGGACGTTCTCTCCCGCGTCCGCCCGGGGACCGGTCTTCTACTGGGCTCTGCACGTTCGGATGCACATCGCCGCCGAGGACCGGATCAAATCGAACGAGGTGGTGATCTCCCGGCCCGACATCAGCGCGGTCGCGCTCTATTTGCCTGCGGCGAAGCTGGACGACACCACGGTCGTGCTGGTGCGCGAGTACCGCAGCCCGGGCTCGGGTCCGGACGGCTTCGTGCACGAACTGCCGGGTGGGGCGGGGGAGGGCGATCCCCTGAACCGGGCGCTGGACGAGGTGGTCGAGGAGACCGGCCTGGTGCTCGATCCCGCTCGGCTGCGCGCCCATGGCAGCCGCCAACTCGCCGCGACGATGTCGGCGCACCACGCGCACCTGTTCTCCGCCGAGATCACCGAGGCGGAGCTAGGGCGGCTGAGCGCGGGGCTCGTCTATGGGAACGCGGCCGAGAGCGAACGCACCATGCCGGAGATCACCACCTTCGGGCGGATCCGCGCCGACCGGCTGGTCGATTGGAGCACCCTCGGAATGCTCGCCGAGGCCCTGACTACGGCGGCGCGGGTGCCCAGCGGGTCCTGATTGCAACCCATTGTGTGAACTCTCCCGCGCAACTGCTGCGTAACATGGCATTCTGTGGCGCTTGGTGATCAGAATCTAACAATCGGTCACGGGTGACCTCATGTCTTCAACAGTGCGAAAGGGACTCTTCCGACGTTCGGCGGAGGAACTGTACGGTTCGGCAGAGCGCCACGCCGCATTGCTCCGGGAGGCGGCGGAGTTCGTGGAACTGTTCCACTCGGAGAGCCCGGATTACGGTCCGGCCGACCGCCGGTTGCGCGAGGTCTACGACGAGATCGCGCTGAGCGGCTCGTACACGCACACCAAGGCGGAGCTGGAGTTCGGCGCCCGAGTGGCCTGGCGCAACAGCAGCCGCTGTATCGGCCGGCTGTACTGGCGGAGCCTGCGGATCCGGGACCGCCGCGAAATGACCGGGGCCGATGAGATCGCCGCCGAGTCGTTCGAGCATCTGACCGAGACGACCGCCGGAGGCCGGATCCGCCCCACGATCACGGTGTTCGCGCCGGACCGCCCGGGCGTGCCCGGCCCCCGGATTTGGAACGACCAGCTCATCCGCTACGCCGGCTACCGGCTGCCCGACGGTGGTGTCGTCGGGGATCCGATGACCGCCGATTTAACGAGGGTGGCCCGTGACCTCGGCTGGCCAGGTGGTCCACGGACTCCGTTCGATCTGCTGCCGCTGGTGATCCGGTCAGCGGGCGAATCCCCCAAGCTCTTCGACCTGCCTCGGGACGTCGTGCTCGAGGTGCCGCTCACCCATCCGGACTTTCCATGGTTCGCCGAACTGGGGCTGCGCTGGCACGCCGTACCCGCGATCTCCAACATGAGCCTGGAGATCGGCGGCATCCGCTATCCGGCGGCCCCGTTCAACGGGTGGTACATGGGCACCGAGATCGGTGCGCGCAATCTCGGGGACGTCGGCCGCTATGACCAGCTCCCGGTGGTCGCCGCGCGGCTCGGGCTCGACACCCGCCGCGAGATGACACTGTGGCGCGACCGGGCCCTGGTCGAGCTGAACGTCGCGGTGCTCCACTCCTTCCGCGCGGCGGGAGTCGCCATCGCCGACCACCACACCGAGTCCCGGCGCTTCCTCACCCACCTGGCACGAGAGGAACGGGCCGGGCGCATGTGCCCGGTCGACTGGTCCTGGATCGTGCCGCCCATCTCCGGCTCCGCCACCCCGGTGTTCCACCGCTCCTACGACGACGCCGACCTGCGCCCCCGCTACGTGCGGAACGCCTGCCCCTACGGGACCGCGGGCTGATGCGGCGGCCGGGCGATCCGCCCAGGTGAAGTGGCTGTTCCTGCTGATCACGATCAGTGAGGACACCGCCTGAGAACTCGCGGAGATGGCGGCCGAGCGCCGTAGATCCCGTGGATCGTTGAACATTTCGTCGTGGTGCAACGAATCGGTGGTTCTTGTCGCATATAACGCAACGAATCTCCGTCTATAAGCAAGGTCAGCGCATTGGTTCGCCGGCCCCGTGTCTCTATCCTTTCGGTCAGGGCCTGGTCAGCGCCGACGTCGGCCGTAATCCGACCGGGTCCGTCACCCCCGCGTTCCTCCTGGGAGAGCCCATGACCATTTCGTCGGCAACGGAGCCGTCGTCCATTCACGTCGTCGACCCGAGCCTCATGCCGGACACCGCCGAGCGGGTGGCTGTACGGCGGCACTACCTGATGTGCCGCCCGGATCACTTCGCGGTCACTTATGCGATCAACCCGTGGATGGACCCGCTGGCGGGGGCCGACCGTCATCGGGCCATCGAGCAGTGGGAGGCGCTACGGGCCGCGTACCTCAGCCTGGGGCATGAGGTCAGCCTGATCGACCCGATCGAGGGACTGCCCGACATGGTGTTCGCGGCGAACGGCGCGCTGGTCGTCGGCGGCCGGGTGTACGGGGCCCGGTTCGCCCATGACGAGCGGGCGGCGGAGGGCCCGGCGTACGCCGACTGGTTCCGCAGCCGTGGTTTCGCCGAGGTCCGCGAGCCGGACCACACCAATGAGGGGGAGGGGGACTTCCTCACCCTCGACGAGGTCATCCTGGCCGGGACCGGATTCCGGACGGACGTCACGGCGCATCAGGAGGCACAGGAATTCCTCGGCCGGCCCGTCGTGACGCTGCGGTTGGTCGATCCACGGTTCTACCACCTCGACACCGCGCTGTTCCCGCTCGGCGGCCGCAACGTCGCCTACTACCCGGGCGCCTTCTCCCCGGGCAGCCGCGCCGTGCTGGAACGGCTCTTCCCCGAGGCCGTGATCGCCTCGTCCGCCGACGCGATCATGCTCGGTCTCAACGCGGTCTGCGACGGCCGCAACGTCGTCATCAACCTGGAGGCGACCGGGCTCATCAGGCAGCTGGAGCGACAGGGCTACCAGCCCATCGAAGTGGATCTCTCTGAGCTCCGCAAGGCCGGCGGCGGGCCCAAGTGCTGCACCCTGGAGATCCGGGCCTAGCCAAGCTCTTCACTTGGGCAACTTGCCGTGATGGAAGATCTACTATGAGTTCCCGCTGAGGCCTGATACGTGCAGCGACGATTGTGCTACCTTGGGTCGCGGTTGTAGTCGTTGATTTCGCTGGATCGCATGATCGCTCGCGGAGTTCATGACCGCGGGCTTTTCTCTTGGGGATGGTTTCCGCAGCAGCTGCAGGCAATGCGAGGTGCATGCCTGGACATCGATCTCAGGAGATCTCACATGGCACAAGGCACCGTGAAGTGGTTCAACGGCGAAAAGGGCTTCGGCTTCATCAGTCAGGATGAGGGCGGCCCGGACGTGTTCGTTCACTTCAGTGCCATCCAGGGTGAAGGCTTCCGCAACCTCGAAGAGGACCAGCGGGTCGAGTTTGAAGTCACCCAGGGGCCGAAGGGTCCGCAGGCCGAGCAGGTCCGCGCGATCTAGTCACTTCGCCGTTTCCAAAGCCCACGCGGTATCCGCCGTGTGGGCTTTGTCATGCTCGCCGTAAGAGCGAGCCCCGGTGAGCGATATCCCATGATTTACCCGCAAAAGTCCATTTTTGCCCTCTCATTTGCGATGTCCTAGGCTGGGCGACGTGACGACATTCCGGATCAGTGAGGTGGCGGCGCTACTCGGGGTGAGCGCGGACACCGTCCGCCGCTGGGTCGACACGGGCCGGCTGACCGCGATCCGGGAGGAGCATGGACACCGCATCGTGTCCGGGCCGGATCTCGCCGCTTTCGTGCGAGCGCAGGCCCGTGCCGGCGGCGAGCCGGGGTCACGTTTCTCCTCGGCGCGGAACCGCATCCGGGGGATCGTGACCGATGTCGTGCGGGACGGCGTCATGGCGCAGGTGGAGATCCAGGCCGGACCGTTCCGGGTGGTCTCGCTCATGAGCCGCGAAGCCGCCGACGAGCTCGGACTCGAGGTCGGCGTGGTCGCGGAAGCGGTCATCAAGTCCACCAACGTCGTCGTCGAGGCCGGGTTCGAATCGCCGTGACCCCGATCCACCCGTACGCAGGTGACGCGGAGACGCACGACCTTCGTACGGACGTGGAACCCGTGCGAGGCCGGGTGCCTTGGGCGCTGATCGTGCCCGCGCTGCTCGGCCTGGCGTTTCTGGTGCTGCCGCTGGTGGGGCTGCTGACGCGTGCGCCCTGGCCCACGCTGGGGACCCGGCTGACCCAGCCACAGGTGCTGGACGCGCTCCGGTTGTCGCTGTTCACCGCGTCTCTGGCCACCGGGCTCTGCGTGCTGCTCGGCGTGCCGCTCGCGTGGCTGCTGGCCCGTGTCCGCTTCCGCGGGCGCCGCCTCGTCCGCGCGCTGGTGACCGTGCCGCTCGTACTGCCCCCGGTGGTCGGCGGCGTCGCGCTGCTGCTCGTCTTCGGCCGGCGTGGGCTCGTCGGCCAGTGGCTGGACTCCGCGTTCGGCATCACACTGCCGTTCTCGACCGCCGGCGTGGTGTTGGCCGAGGCGTTCGTGGCCATGCCGTTCCTGGTCATCAGCGTCGAGGGCGCGTTGCGCGGCGCCGATCTGAGATACGAGGAGGCTGCGGCGACCCTCGGGGCCTCCCGCTGGACCGTCTTCCGCCGGGTCACCCTGCCGCTGGTGGCGCCCGGCATCGTCGCCGGGGCCGTCCTGTGCTGGGCCCGGGCACTGGGGGAGTTCGGCGCCACCATCACCTTCGCCGGCAACTTCCCGGGCCGGACCCAGACCATGCCGCTCGCCGTCTATCTGGCGCTGGAGACCGACCCGCAGGCCGCCATCGTGCTCAGTCTCGTCCTGCTGGCGGTGTCGGTCATCGTGCTGGCCGGCCTGCGCGACCGGTGGATCACATGACGGCCCTGGACGCCCATCTGGTCCTGCGACGGCCGGCCTTCGACCTCGAGGTCGTGCTCACCGCCGAACCCGGTGAGGTCGTGGCGCTGCTGGGCCCCAACGGCGCGGGGAAGACCACCGTCCTCCGCGCCCTCGCCGGGCTCACCTCGCTCGGGTCGGGGCACATCCGGCTCGACGGGACGGCGCTGCACACCCTCCCGGCCGAGCGGCGCCAGGTCGGCGTGGTGTTCCAGGACTATCTGTTGTTCCCGCACCTCACGGCGCTGGACAATGTGGCGTTCGGTCTCCGGTGCGCAGGGGTCCGCCGGGCCGAATCCCGGCGGCTGGCCGCCGAGTGGCTGGATCGGGTCGGCCTCGCCGACCACGCTCACCAGCGACCTCGTACCCTCTCCGGCGGCCAGGCCCAGCGGGTCGCGCTCGCCCGTGCCCTTGCCGTACGGCCTCGGCTGCTGCTGCTCGACGAACCCCTCGCGGCGCTGGACGCGCACACCCGGCCGGAGATCCGCTCCCACCTGCGCCGGCACCTGGCCGACTTCTCCGGTGTCACCGTCCTGGTCACCCATGACCCTCTCGATGCCATGGTGCTCGCCGACCGGCTGATCGTCATCGAAGCCGGCCGCATCGTCCAGCAGGGCTTGCCCGCCCAGGTCGCCCGCCACCCGCGTACCGACTATGTGGCCCGGCTGGTCGGGTTGAACCTCTACCGTGGCGTCGCCCACGGCCACACCGTCACCCTGGTCGAGGGACTGAAGCTCGACGCGGCCGAGTCCTCGGACGGCGAGGTCTTCGTCGCCTTCCCTCCCTCCGCCGTGGCGCTCTACCGCACTCGCCCCGACGGCACGCCTCGCAACCTTTGGCGAACGAAGATCGCTGGTATCGAGCGCCACGGCGACCGCATCCGCGTCCATCTCGATGATCCGCTGCCCGCCGCGGCCGATGTCACCACCGCGGCCGTCGCCGAACTCGGCCTGACCGAGGGCAGTGAGGTGTGGGCCGCCGTCAAGGCCACCGAAACCCACTCCTACCCTGCCTGAGGGTTGTTCTGCCTACCAGAAGGCGGCGCCGGTGAAGGAGGTCGGGGCCGGGGCATATCCGAGATCCCTGCGGGCGGCGGTGAGGTCCAGGGTGCGCTCGACCGCCAGATGGCTGAGCGCGTACCGGGTGAGCCTGGGCGGCCTGGGCCTGCCGGCCAGCAGGAACGCACCCTCGACCGCGCTCGCCAGTGGCCAGACGGTTCTCAGCGGCAGATAGGCGGGCCGGGCGCTGACACTGCGTTCGGTGAGGATCGATCGCAGCAACTGGTCGAGCGTGACCGGCTCGGCGTCGGCGACGTTGAAGACTCCGCGCTCCACCGGGCCGCAGACGGCCAGCAAGCAGGCCTGGACCAGGTTGCCGACCGAGGTCATGCTGATCCGTTGCCGTCCGTCGCCGACCGCGAGCAGCACTCTGCCGCGGACCGCCGACAGCACCCGGGGCAGGATCGTGGTGTCGCCCGGTCCGTAGACGGCATGCGGGCGCAGGATGATCGCCCTGGCCCCGCTCGCGAGGACGGCTCGCTCGGCCGCGGCCTTGGAGGCGCCGTATCCGTTCAGGTAGCGGCGGACCGGAGCCTGGTCCTCGGTGGCCATGACGGTCGGCCGGTACGGGTCGTACACGCTGGCCGTGCTGACCTGCACGAACCTGACGTCCGGGAACGATCGCAGCACGTTGGTCGTGCCGGCCATATTGATCGCGAAGAACTCGCCGATCGGACCCCAGTCGGTGACGGTCCCGGCGCAGTGCACCACGGCGTCAACGATCGGCGCGTCCGTCAGGGGGCCGCCGGTGATGTCCCACGATCGGTATGGTGCCCCGCCGACACGCTCCGACGGCACGGTCGTACGACGGCCATAGGCCAGCACCGCGCAACCCCGGTCGGCCAGCGCCCGGCACACCGCCCCGCCGACGAACCCCGACGCCCCCGTCACCGCCACCCTCACCCTTTCCCCCTTCCGGGGAGGACGAGCTCGCGAAGCTCGGCTCGGTCGAGTTTGCGGCCGCGGCCGGAGCGTGGCAGCTCGGGCAGCACCACGATCCTGTCGGGCAGGGCGTCGGCGTCGATCACGTCCGGCAGTGTCCTCCTCAGCCGTTCCACCAGCAGCCGTTCCACCAGCTCCGATGGTCGCGGGTCGGGCTCTCCCGTGGCCCTGGTGACAGCGAGGACGACCTCTTCGTCGCCGGTCTCGGAGTCGGGGATTCCGACGATGGCCGCCTCCCCGATCCCCTCGAGGGCGGCGATCGCCGGCTCGTACAGCCCCGGATAGAGGTTGAACTTGCCACGGATCAGCATGTCCTTTTTCCGCCCCATGAGGATGATCCGGCCCTCGTCGTCCAGCCGCGCCAGATCTCCGGTGGGCAGCCGCTCGATCGGTGGATCCCCCAGGTAACCACCGCACAGGTTCGGGCCCGCCAGCAGCAGTTCGCCGTCCTCAGCCAATGTCGCGGCCACTCCTGTCAGCGGCGTACCGAGCAGATCTCCCTCGGCGCCCGACTCGGTGTGCGCCAGCTTCTCGGCGGCCGACGCGATCGCGACCGGCAAGATCTCCGTCATCGCATAGACCGACAGCACCTCGGCCCGCGGAGCCGCCGCCCTCGCTCGCCGCAGCACCCCTGCCGGGGCCGGGGCCGCCCCCAGCAGCACATACCGCAGGTGCTCCGGCAACCCCGCGTGCCGGTCCACGTGGTCGAGGAGCTCTGCCAGGTGGACGGGCACACAGAAGGTGTGGGTGGCACGGCGTTCGTGCAGCTGGCGAAGGAAGGTCTGGGGCTTGCAGAACAGCGGTGGCATCGACCAGCGCGCCCCCGAGATCAGAGTGGGCAGGCCGAACATGAGCTGGTCGGTGTGCACGATGTCGCCGGGGCCGAGCGGAAGACGGGTCCGGAGCAGTTCCAGCGCCGAGGCCAGTGAAGCCCCGGTGTGCACCACGGCGCGAGGCCGAGCGGTCGTCCCCGAGGTGAAGATCACCGCGGCCGGATCATGAGGCGGCCCGTAGACGTCCGGCTCCGGAGCCGGGCCACGCATCAGATCGGTCAGCGAGATCGCACCCCGAGGCACTCCGGGCAGCCACCGCCCCGCGTAGATGTGCCGCACCTTCGCCGATTCAACGTGAACATCCGATCCACCCTCAAGGCCCGTGGGGATGCGCAGCTTGGAGAGGTCGGGGAGAAGCAGGCCACGGCGGCGGGCGTAGGAGCGGGCCAGGCGTGATCGGCTGGCGGCATAGAGCACGGATTCGGCCGCCGACCAGCGGGGCCTGGCCAGGTTCATCCGGGCCGCGAACATCTCCGGGCCCGCACCAGGGTCGGCGAAGACCACCGTCCCCTGAGCCGCGAACGCGCCGAGCGCGAGCACCAGGGACTCCGGCGATGGCCGTACCGAGAAAAGCACTCCATCGCCCGGCTCCAGCCCGGCCTCGGCCAATCCGTGCCGTACGGCCAGCACCTGCCGCCGCAACTCACCATAGGTCAGCTCGGCACCGTGCCCGGCGACCAGCGCCACCGCATCCGGGGTCCGCGCCGCCTGCTCCAGAACGAGGCGTGCCAGGCTCACCCGGCCTCCCGGTGGTGGCGGGCGATCGTCAGGCGGCGGTAGGTGGGGATGAGGACTCCGCGTGCCGGCTCCCTCCGTACGATCCGCAGAGGTGCCGAGGCCAGAACCACCCGGGCGACCGCGCGGATCTCGGACATGGCCAGCGGAAAACCGATGCAGAAGTGCGGCCCGGCACCGAACCACAGCCTGCGGAGCTCCGGCGGTTGCGGCCGGCCGGGATCGAAGGGGCCGAAGGCGCGGCAGCAGTTGTGGGTAACGATCAGCACCCGGTCGCCCGGCTTGATGGCGACCCCGCCGATCTCCACGGGTGCGTGCACGCTACGCAGCATGATCGGGGTCGGTGTGGTGAAACGCATCGCCTCGTCGATCGCCTGATCGAGCAGACGGGGATCGTTCGCCACCCGGTCCAGCTGTCCGGAGTCGTACAGCAGTGCGATCAAGCGCGGGACCAGTGTGGCCACCGTCTCGGTGCCGGTCAGGAAGAACGCGCCGGCCGCGCCGCGGGCCTCCTCCTCGGACAGCCCGAGGACGCGCATCCGGCCCATGACCGTGCTCTCGTCCCCGGCGTGGTAGGCCTTCGCGGCGATGTCACCGATCGGTTCGAGCACCTGCTTGGCCTTCGCGACCTGCGGCGGAGAGAGCGTACGAGTGCGTAGAGAGACCATGGAGACGATCTCCTCGCCCTGCTCGAACAGCCGCCGGCAGTCGGCCTCTGAACCTGCTTCCAGCCCGATGACCTCGCAGATCACCGCGCCGGCCATGACCCGCATGGTGTCGACGAGGTTCACGGTCGTCCCTCGCGCCAGCTCACCGGCGAGCCGCTCCAGAGGTTCCGCCAGTACCCGGGCGCACAGTTTCTCCGTGTACGCGGGGGTGAACAGCTCGGTGAGCTTGCGCCGCAGGGCGCGATGAGCCTCGCCCTCCATGTTGAGAAGCACCGAGGGGCCAAGGATCGGGGTCCACAGATCGCCCGGCGAACCCGGGCCGTCCTTACGGAAGGTCTCCCCGTCCAGCAGGATCTCCCGGGCCAGTCCGGCGTCGTTGACCACCACGCCGAGACCGGGCACCCGGACGATCGGGCCGCGCCGGGCCAGCCAGCGCAGCATCGGATAGGCCAGTGGATGTGCGGCCAGCTGGACCCGCCGCTCCCAGGCCACAGCTGATCGGCTCACCGGATGTCCACGACGTCGGGGGTGTAGCGATGGTCGGCGTACCAGCCGAGGGTGCCCACCAGCCCGTACGCCCGCAGCCGCCGCACCGAGCCGTACACCACCATGTCCTTACGCAGCCCGTACTCCCTGGTCAGCTTCCGGACCCTGTTGACCAGCGCGCGATCCTCATGCACCTCTTCGATCCGGGTGCGGGGAAACCCGCCGCTGAGCTCGTAGAGTTCGGCGGTGATCGCGACATTGCAGCCGGGCATCATGACGTACGGCCCGACATACGCCGGGTCCTGGTTGCCGGGGCGGAACCGGCCGAAGGACGCGGCGAACGCCACGACCGCCGGCAGCAGCCGCCGCTCCCACCACTTCAACGGGAACTCGTCGGTGCGGGGTCGCAGCGGACCGCTGACCATCCGCAGCCCGTCATCGAAGGCCCGTCTGACACCGCGGATCCAATCGGTGGCCGGCAGGCAGTCCGCGTCGGTACGCGCGATATGAGTGGCCCCATGGGCGATGGCATACCGGATGCCGGTATCGGCGGCGGCGCCGGTGCCCTTCTCCGGCTCCTCGATCAGGTGCAGGTCCAGCGTGCCCTCGTGCGCCCGCACGACGGCCGCGGTGCCGTCGGTGCACACGTTGTCCACGATGACCAGGGTGAAGCCGGTGTCGGTCTGCTCGGTCAGCCGCCGGAGGGTCGCGCCGATGGAGCGCTCCTCGTTGTAGGCCGGGATGACGACCCAGAGATTCATGGTCAAAGCTCCGCGAAGACGACGCGCATCACCTCAAGGTAGGGCATCGTCACCTGGTGACGGCAGACGACCGCAAATCCGGCAGGCGTACCCCGGTTATGGGCTCACTGCCACACCGTACGGGCTGGTGCCGACCGTGACGGTTGCGACGACCTTGAGGGTCTTCGGGTCGATGACCGTGAGGGTGCCCGCTCCCTGCTCCGTGACGTAGACCGCGGTGGGGGTGACTGCCACGTTGAACGGGTCGGTGCCTGGGGGGCCGACGGTCACGGTCGCCGAGACGCGGTGGCTATGGGTGTCGATCACCGATACGTGGCCCGAGCCGAGAACGGCCACGTAGGCCGACCGGCCGTCCGGTCCGACCGCCACGCCGAAAGGGCCCTCGCCGACCGGCACGGTGGCCATGACCGCGCCGGTACGGGTTGCGACGGCCGTGATGTTCGCTGTCAGCTCGTCGGCGGCGTAGGCCGATCCGCCGTCCGGGGTGACGGCGACGCTTACCGGCGAGCGGCCTGCGGGCAGGGCCCGGACGACCCGATGCGTACGGGTGTCAATGACCGACACGTTGCCCGACCCGGCGTTGGCGACGTAGGCCGACCCGCCGTCGCGACTGACGGCCACGCTTACCGGGGAGGTGCCGACCGGGACGGACGCGGTCACCCGATTGGTTCGGGTGTCGAGCACCGAGACGCTGTTCGAACCGCCGTCGGCAACGTAGAGGAACCTGCCGTCCGGACTCAGGCCGACACCGCTGGGGCTCTTCCCGGCCGGCACGGTCGCGACGATCTTGTTGGTTCGGGTGTCGAGCACCGAGACCGCGTCCGATCCGTTGTCGGCGATGTAGGCGTGCCTGCCGTCCTGGGCGACGGCGACGCCTTCGGGCGCCGTGCCGGCCGGCACGGTCGCGACGACTTTGTTCGTTCGGACATCGATCACGGAGGCCGTGTTGTCGAGCTGGTTGGTGACGTACACGTGGCCACTGGCGCCCGGGAGGACGACCGCGGGGGGCACCGTGGCCGAGGCCGGACTGACCGACGCGGCGGCGAGACCGGACGCCAACAGGAGCCCGACGCCGACCCCCAGTACCGGCCGGAGCGCCTTCCTGTGCCGCCGGCCGGCGGTGCCGGCTCGGGTTCGCCGGTGGGAACGCATCTCGCCTCCTGTGCACGTCGCGGTCAGGTCAGGAGTCCCCGGGCGTAGTAGTCCTTGTCGTCGCGCACGCCTGGCAGCGCGAAGAAGTAGCCTCCGCCCCGCGGACTGATGTACGGCACCAGGGCTTCGCCTTCCAGCCGGTTCTGCATGGTGATGTAGGTGTTGAGCTCACGCTGGAAACAGCAGAACGCGTGCCCCAGGTCCAGGCCGCCGCGTACGTCGAGGGTCCGGTCGTAGTCGTAGCTGCGACGCAGGATGGCGCTGGTCGACGCGGTCTGCGGGGTCTGGGGATTGGCCAGGCGGACATGCGAATCCAGTGCGGTGAACAGTCCCTGTGGGTCGTTGGTGTAGATGGGATCCAGCAGGTCCGAGGCGTTCTTGGACACGGCGTAGATCGGGGCGCCACTGGCCTTGCGGCGGCCGAAGATCCGCTCCTGCTGGGCAAGGGGCACCTTCTGCCACTTTTCGATGTTGAAATGGACGATGCGCAGCGCCTGGTAGGTACCGCCCGCCGCCCACGCGGGCTCAGCGGTGTGCGGCTGCACCCAGACCTGCTGGTGCATCTGGGTGGTGTCGGTGGTGTCCGGGTTGGTGATGCCGTCTTTGAAACCGAACCAGTCCCGCGGGATACCGACGGGGCGCGGCGGATTGCGCTGGCAGTCGATGCGCCACCGCGGCCTCATCGCGCCGCCCGTGTGGGCCAGGAGATCGAGCAGTGCGTGCACCGTCGTGTCGCGGTGTCCGGCGCACAGTTGCACCAGCAGATCGCCCTGGGACAGCGCGGGGTCCAGGTCGTCGTGGAGGAAGGCCTTCATGGTGACGAGCTGGACCGGCTTACGCGCACCCAATCCGTAGCGGCCGTCGAAAAGGGTCGCGCCGAGGGCGACGGTGACGGTGAGATCATCCGGTACGACGTCGCGTCCCAGGATGCCGTTGTCCGGTGGCGCCGAACCCGGGGGCGCCTTCGGCGGCGTGCCGCCCGCGGTAAGGATGCGGGCCCGCGCGGTCAGTGTGCGGAACAAGTCTTGGAGTTCTTTGCGGCCGGAGGCGGTCACGTCGAAGGAGACGAAGGACCCGATCGTCTGTGGAGGAGTGGCGATGCCTGCCTGATAGTAGCCGTGGAACGGAATCGCACGTGTGCTCGCGGTGCCGCTCGCGGTGTCGGCGAGGGCCGTATCGTTGCCCAGCAGGCTCGCGCCCGCCGCTCCGGCCAGGCCGGCGACCGTCCCCTGAAGGAACGACCGCCGCGCAAGAAAACTCGCCGGACACCCTCCGTCGTTCCACCCGTCTTCCGGGGTAGGAGGCCTTTTGTCAGTCATGGTTTCCCTTCCGGAACGAGCCCCGGTGGTGTGCCGTGTCTGTGCTGTGGCGGATTTGCTCAGGCAGACCCTAATCGGATAAATGCCCGCATAGGACAACATATCGGACACCTGGCTCCCGCGCCACGGTGGCCGCACCAGACGGCCGCAGGACCATGAGGACAACGGGCAGGATGGCGGTCCTGGAGATCGTCAAGTGATCGGCCGGTCCCAGCGGCCGCCCTCCTTTGGCCCGCCCGGATCTGGACAGATATCCGATCATGGTCAGGAATGTCCGGGCCTGGATGTGAGTTCCGCCACTCCCGTGCAGGTCCGGCGACCCCGGTTCGCGGGACTGAGTAGGTGCTCGCTTACCATCGCGGGCATGACGGTGCCGCCTGAAGAGCTCGAACTGGCGGCCGCGTTCCCCGCGGCCGACCGCGATCGCTGGCGGGAGTTGTTCAAAGGGGTGCTGCGCAAATCAGGCGCCGCCACCGAGGACACTCCGCTGGAGTCGATCGAGGAACTTCTCTCCACCACGACCTACGACGGGATCACCGTCCGGCCCCTCTACACGGCCGAGGACGCGGTCCCCGGCAGGCCGGGGATTCCGCCGTACGCCCGGGGGATCATCCCGGGCAACGATGTGGTCGCGGGCTGGGATGTACGCCAGCGGCACGCGCACCCCGACCCACGGGTGACCCGGGCCGCGATCCAGGCCGACCTGGAGAATGGCGTGACCTCGGTGTGGCTGACGCTCGGCCAGGCCGGGCTGCCGGTCACCGCGTTGAAGGAGGCGCTGGGCGAGGTCTATCTCGACCTCGCCCCGGTGATATTGGACGCGGGCGCCGAGACCCAGGCCGCCGCCGAGGCATTCCTCGCGCTGGCGGCCGAGCGCGGCGTGGAGCCCACCCGGCTGATCGGGAGCCTGGGCGCCGACCCGCTCGGGCTGGCGGCTCGTACCGGCACCTCGGTCGAGGTGGAACCCGCCGCCGAGCTGGCCGTACGGTGTGCACAGGACTATCCCGGGCTACGTGCGATCATGGTCGACGCGACCGTCTACCACGACGCCGGAGGCAGCGACGCGCAGGAGCTCGGTTGCTCCATCGCCGCCGGAGTGGCCTACCTGCGAGCCCTCACCGGCGCCGGGCTCGGCATCGACGAGGCCCTCGGCGCGCTGGAGTTCCGGTACGCCGCCACCGCGGACCAGTTCCTCACCATCGCCAAACTGCGGGCCGCCCGCCGGCTGTGGACCCGGGTCGCCGAGGTCTGCGGCGCCTCCCCGGGAGAGGGCGGTCAGCGCCAGCATGCCGTCACCTCCTCGGCGATGATGACCGCCCGCGACCCGTGGGTGAACATGCTCCGCACCACGATCGCCGCCTTCGCGGCCGGGGTCGGTGGCGCGGACGCCGTCACGGTGCAGCCGTTCGACGCCCGTCTCGGTCTGCCGGACGACTTCGCCCGGCGCATCGCCCGCAACACCCAGGCACTGCTGCTGGAAGAGGCCAGCCTCAGCCGGGTCGCCGACCCCGCGGGCGGTTCCTGGTACGTCGAGCGCCTGTCCGAGGAACTGGCAGAGACGAGCTGGACGTGGTTCCAGGAGATCGAGAAGGCCGGGGGACTGGCCGCGGCGCTGCGCGACGGGCTGGTCGAGAACCGGCTGGCCGCCACCTGGGCGAAACGCCGGGATAATCTCGCCCATCGGCGCGACCCGCTCACCGGGGTCAGTGAGTTCCCGAACCTCGCAGAGAAGCCGCCGATCCGTACCCCTGCTCCCGAAGCGCCGGGCGGCGGGCTGCGGCGGGTCTCGTACGCCCAGGACTATGAGGTGCTGCGGGACGCCGCCGACGCGCACGCCGAGAAGACAGGACAGCGGCCCACGGTCTTCCTGGCCACGCTGGGACCGGTCGCGGC
The DNA here is from genome assembly GCA_025964575.1 of Actinomycetes bacterium. Lineage (GTDB taxonomy): Bacteria > Actinomycetota > Actinomycetes > Streptosporangiales > Streptosporangiaceae > Actinomadura_E. Next base: position 4,979 of record JAOPYO010000422.1, on the reverse strand, counting down.
CCACACCGCACGCGCCACGTTCGCCGCCAACCTGTTCCAGTCCGGCGGGATCGAGACCCGGGCGAGCGGGCCCGGCAACGACCCGGCGGCCATCGCCTCGGCCTTCCAGGAGAGCGGCACCGACCTCGTCTGCCTATGCTCGAATGACAAGGTCTATGCCGAGCATGCCGGACCGGTGGCGGCGGCCCTGCGCGAGGCGGGGGCGAAGCGGATCTGGCTGGCCGGAAAGGGCGACTACCCAGGCGTCGACGCCCATCTCTTCGCCGGGTGCGACGCCCTCGGCGTGCTCCATACGGCCCTGGACGATCTGGGAGTGGTCCGATGATCCCTGACTTCAGCGACGTGGACCTCGGTCCGGCGGTCCCCGGCGGCGACACCGCGCGCTGGCGGGCGGCCGTGGAGGAGGCCACCGGCAAGGATCTCGACGCGCTCACCTGGCACACTCCGGAGGGCATCGCGGTCAAGCCGCTCTACACGGGCGAGGACCTGGCCGGGCTCGACTTCTTGGGCACCTATCCGGGCATCGCGCCCTACCTGCGGGGCCCGTACCCCACGATGTACGTCAACCAGCCGTGGACCATCCGGCAGTACGCCGGGTTCTCCACTGCGCAGGAGTCCAACGCCTTCTACCGGCGCAACCTGGCGGCGGGGCAGAAGGGCCGGTCGGTCGCCTTCGACCTGGCGACGCATCGCGGCTATGACTCCGACCACCCGCGGGTCGCCGGTGACGTGGGCATGGCCGGGGTCGCCATCGACTCCATCTATGACATGCGCCAGCTCTTCGACGGCATCCCGCTGGACAAGATGAGCGTGTCGATGACCATGAACGGCGCGGTACTGCCGATCCTGGCGCTGTATGTCGTGGCCGCCGAGGAGCAGGGGGTGGCACCCGAGCAACTCGCGGGGACCATCCAGAACGACATCCTCAAAGAATTCATGGTCCGCAACACCTACATCTATCCGCCTGCCCCCTCAATGAAGATCATCTCCGATATCTTCTCGTTCACCTCGCAGCGGATGCCGAAGTTCAACTCGATCTCCATCTCCGGCTATCACATCCAGGAGGCCGGGGCCACGGCCGACCTGGAGCTGGCCTACACGCTCGCCGACGGTGTGGAGTATCTGCGGGCCGGCCGGGACGCCGGGTTGGAGATCGACGCGTTCGCGCCGCGGCTGTCGTTCTTCTGGGCGATCGGCATGAACTTCTTCATGGAGGTCGCCAAGCTGCGGGCCGCCCGGCTGCTCTGGGCCAAGCTGGTCAAGGAGTTCGGGCCGCAGAACGCGAAGTCACTCTCGCTGCGGACGCACTGCCAGACCTCCGGCTGGTCGCTGACCGCCCAGGATGTCTTCAACAACGTCGCCCGCACCTGCATCGAGGCGATGGCCGCCACCCAGGGGCACACCCAGTCGCTGCACACCAACGCCCTCGACGAGGCCCTGGCCCTCCCCACCGATTTCTCCGCCCGGATCGCCCGCAACACCCAGTTGCTGATCCAGCAGGAGTCCGGCACCAACCGGGTGATCGATCCGTGGGGCGGCAGTGCCTATGTGGAGCGGCTGACCTACGACCTGGCTCGCAAGGCGTGGGCGCACATTCAGGAGGCCGAGGCGTACGGCGGCATGTCCAAGGCCATCGACGAGGGCATCCCCAAGATGCGCATCGAGGAGGCCGCCGCCAGGACCCAGGCCCGCATCGACTCCGGCCGTCAGCCGGTCATCGGCGTCAACAAGTACCGCCCCGGCGCCGACGAGGCGATCGAGGTGCTCAAGGTCGACAACACCTCCGTCCGCGCCCAGCAGCTCGAGAAGCTCAAGCGACTGCGGGAGGAACGTTCAGAGGAGGCCTGCCTCAGCGCGCTGGACGCTCTGACCAAGGCCGCGGAAGCCGCGATGAACGGCTCCCGCCCGCCCGGCCTGGAGCAGAACCTCCTCGCTCTCGCGATCGACGCGGCCCGCGCGAAGGCCACCGTGGGCGAGATCTCCGACGCGCTGGAGAAGGTGTACGGGCGGCACTCCGCGCACATCCGTACGATCTCCGGGGTGTACCGCGACGAGGCAGGAGCCGCCACGAACATCGAGAAGACCCGCGCGGCCACCGACGCCTTCGATCAGGCCGAAGGGCGCAGGCCCCGGATCCTGGTCGCCAAGATGGGCCAGGACGGCCACGACCGTGGCCAGAAGGTGATCGCGACCGCCTTCGCCGACCTCGGCTTCGACGTGGACGTGGGCCCGCTGTTCCAGACCCCGGGCGAGGTCGCCCGGCAGGCCGTCGAGGCCGACGTGCACATCGTGGGCGTCAACTCGCTGGCCGCCGGCCACCTCACCCTGGTGCCCGCCCTCCGGTCCGAGCTCGCCGCCCTGGGCCGGGAGGACATCATGATCGTCGTTGGCGGAGTCATCCCGCCGCAGGACTACGAGGAGCTGCGCGCCTCCGGCGCCTCGGCCATCTTCGGCCCGGGCACCGTCATTGCCGACGCCGCCCTCGGCCTGCTGGGGGAGCTGTCCGAACGCCTGGGCCACGGGTGAGATCCGCCCTCGACGACTATGTGACCGGGGTCCGGGAGGGCTCCCGGGCGTGGATCGCGCGGGCGATCACGCTGGTGGAGTCCACCCGCCCCGACCACCGGGAGCTGGCGCAGCAACTGCTGGTCTCGCTGACCCCGTTGTCGGGTAAAGCGCGGCGGGTGGGCATTTCGGGCGTGCCCGGGGTCGGCAAGTCCACCTTCATCGATGCCCTCGGCACCCATCTCACCGGCTTGAAGCATCAGGTGGCGGTACTGGCCGTCGACCCGTCCTCGACCCGTACGGGTGGCAGCATCCTGGGCGACAAGACCCGAATGCAGCGGCTGTCGGTGGACCCGCACGCCTTCATCCGGCCTTCCCCGACGGCCGGCACCCTTGGTGGCGTGGCCAAGGCCACGCGCGAGGCCATGGTGGTGGTCGAGGCCGCCGGCTTCGACGTGGTCCTGGTGGAGACCGTCGGGGTCGGTCAGTCGGAGACCACGGTCGCCGAAATGGTCGACTCGTTCCTGTTCCTGACGCTGGCCCGCACCGGCGACCAGCTGCAGGGCATCAAGAAGGGCATCCTCGAGCTCGCCGACGTGATCGCCGTCAACAAGGCAGACGGGCCTTTCGAACTCGATGCCCGCAAGGCCGCCCGCGAGCTGGCCGGGGCGCTGCACATGCTGCGGACCTCCGACAACTCCTGGACGACCCCGGTGCTGACCTGCAGTGCCCTGGAGAGCATCGGGATCGACACGGTGTGGGAGCACCTGGTCCGGCACCAGGAGGGGCTGGCGGCCTCAGGGGAGCTGGCGGCCCTGCGCCGTGCCCAGCAGGTCCGCTGGACCTGGGCCATGGTGCAGGACCGGCTGCTGACCTCGTTGCGTGAGCACCCGGCCGTACGGGAGATCGTCCCCGAGCTGGAACGCCATGTACGGGCCGGTGAGCTCACCCCGGCCCTGGCCGCCGAACAGATCCTCAAGGCATTCTCCGTCCAGGCCTGAGCCGGCGGACGCCGGGATGTACTCGGTCAGCACCTTCACGGCGTGGGCCTGGTGTAGATCGGCATTCGGTCGAGGAGTTCGCGGCGTAGGGTGCCTACGGCCGGGGGTCACCTCACGGCCGTCACTCCTCGCGGCACGTACCCGCGCTAGATTTGACCATGTCAATTTGCGTTACGGTGACACTCCAGAACCCGGAGCGCATGGACGCGTACTCGACAACACCGCGTCGGCCCCGCTTCCCGCTGGCGGCCGTCGCGTATCGCCAGGCGGACGCACGCAAGGCCCAGCAGTGCGGTGGTGAAACGGAGCCCCACCGGCCGCAGCCGGACACCGAAGGAGTGTGACAGCAGCCATGGAGCAGTCAGTGGGCGATCTGCTCAAGAGCAGGGGGCTGCGCAGCACGGCACAGCGCCGCGCCATCCTGACGGCGCTGCTGGGCCATCCGCATTCCACGGCCTCGGATCTCGTCGAGAGGCGGATCGGCGTGGGCAAGTCCGGCCCGGGCGGGCTGTCCAATCAGGGGCTCTACAACGTGCTGGAGGACCTGACGAACGCGCAGCTGATCCGCTGCATCGAGCCGGCCGGCTCCCCCACGCTCTACGAGCTACGCGTGGGCGACAACCACCATCACCTGGTATGCCGCAACTGCGGGCTCATCGAGGACGTCGACTGCACCGTCGGGGTTGCCCCTTGCATGGACCCGGTGGAGAGCAAGGGGTTCGCCATCGACGAAGCCGAGATCATCTGGTGGGGGCTGTGCGCGCAGTGCCAGGAGGCCGTCGCAGGCTCATAGGCAGCCGCCCCTGCCACCCCCGCCGGCCCCGCCCCGGACGACGCACACGTCCCGGGCGCGGCGTCTCCGGCACGGCCCACCAAGCAGCAGAGAGCAGCACCCCTTGGATTCGATCGAGTCGAGTCCAAGGGGTGCTTTGTCGATTGCGGATGACACCAACGCCTCCCGCCGGACTGGCGGCACCGGGCACGCCAGGCGCCTCCACCCCGGCGCCGTGATACCGGCGCCTCGCCGCGCACATCCTTATCCTAGATTTGACTCAGTCCAATCTAGGAATAGTGTGGATGTCATGGGCGGGCAGGCCACCACAGGGCTCACCGCGCGGTATCAGCCCGCGCCCGCCAGCCACCCGGCCGGCACGGAGCCGGCCGCAGGAGGCCTCTCCTCCTGCGGCCGGCGGAGTTCACGGCTTATAGGAGGTGAGCACCTCACCTCCGGGAGGTCAGATGCCGAACTGGAACCGATCATCGCTTCGAGCCCGTACGACATCGGCGACCGCCGCCGCCGCGGCACTGGTGTGCATCGGGTTCAGCGTGCTCTTCCTCATGTTCGCGGGCAGCAAGGAGACCGATGATGCCCAGGCGCGGGCCACCGCGGGCTGGGCACGAGTACTGCCCATCAGCAGGCATCTCCCGGCCGTACTGCCGGCCGGCAACGACGGGCCGATCCAGGTCCTGGAC
>JAOPYO010000207.1 GCA_025964575.1 Actinomycetes bacterium | reverse complement strand
CCGGTCGAGTAGGACAGCATCGCGATGCGCGGCTCGACGCCGAACGACGCGGCGGTGGCCGCGGACTGAATGGCGATGTCGGCCAGTTGCTCCGCCGTCGGCTCCGGGATGATCGCGCAGTCTCCGTAGACCAGGACCTTGTCCTGCAGGCACATGAAGAAGACGCTGGAGACGATCTCGGCACCCGGCGCGGTCTTGATGATCTCAAAGGACGGCCGGATGGTGTGGGCAGTAGTGTGCGCCGCGCCGGACACCATGCCGTCGGCCAGGCCGAGCCACACCATCAGCGTGCCGAAGTAGGAGACGTCGGTGACGGTGTCGCGGGCCAGCGCGAGGCTGATCCCCTTGTGCTTGCGCATCTCGGCGTACTCCTGCGCGAAGCGCTCGCGGACCTTCGGGTCGAAGGGGCTGAGCACCTGGGCACCGGAGACGTCCAGCCCCAGCTCGGCGGCCTTGCCCCGGACCTCCTGCTCCTCGCCCAGCAGGGTCAGATCGGCGACGCCGCGCCGCAACAGGATGTCGGTGGCCCGCAGGATGCGCGGTTCGGTGCCCTCGGGCAGCACGATGCGGCGCCGGTCGGAGCGGGCCCGCTCCAGCAGGTCGTACTCGAACATCAGCGGGGTGACGGCGGCGGCCTTGGTGACATTGAGCCGGTTCAGCAACGCCTCGCGGGACACGTGCTCGGCGAACAGCCCCAACGCGGTGTCGATCTTGCCTTCGGCGTCGGGAGTGAAGCGGCCCTCCACGGCCGACAGCCGGATGGCGGTGTCGAAGGTGTCGTCCTCGGTGATCACGACGGGCAGCTGGACCGCCATCCCGTCGAGGAGGCGGGCCACCGGCTCCGGCAGTTCCATGCCGCCGCTGAGGATGATGCCGGACAGCGCGGGGAAGGTGGGGGCGCTGTGCGCGGCGAGCAGCCCGGGCAGCAGGCCCGCGGCGCGGTCGGCCGCAATGATGATCGTCACACCTTCGGTGAGGCGGTCCAGGATATTGGGCAGTGACATCGCGCCCACGATGAGACCGGCGGCCTCCCGGCCCAGCTGCTGCTCGTCGCCCAGCATCAGGTGACCCCGGCAGGCCGCCATCAGATCACCGACGGTGGGGGCGGACAACCGCGCCACTTCGGGCAGCGTGTAGACGGGGGTGCCGGGCAGCCGGACGACCTTGCCGATCGCGGTGAGGGCGCCGGGGTCGGCCCGGCTGATCACGACGGCGAGCAGGGTGGCGTGCTCGTTGGCGAGCTCCTTGTCGGCCATCCCGACGGCCGTGGCGATCTCCTGTGGGGTGCGGCCGAGTCCATTGACGACCAGCATCACCGGTGCGCCCAGGTGAGCGGCCACCGTCGCGTTGAACTCGAACTCGGTGGGCGCGCCGACGTCGGTGTAGTCGGTGCCGACGATGACGACGGAGTCGCAGCGGGCGGCGCGCGCGCGGTAGGCGGCCACGATGTCGGCGGTGGCTCCGGCCGGGTCCGCATGCACGTCCTCATAGGACACCCCTACGGCATGGTCGACCTTGAAGCGGCTGCGCAGGGTCTCGACGATGTTGTCGGGGCGATCCGTGCGGACCACCGGACGGAAGACGCCGACCTGGCCCACCTGGCGGGCCAGCAGTTCGGTCATGCCGAGCGCGATGGCCGCCTTCCTGGTCGCGGCGTCACTGGCCGCGATATAGACGGCGCGAGTCATCGGCATCTCCCTGTGTCGGCGGCGAACGGGCCGCGGCCGGGCAGGCGCGTCATCTCAGAGAGAGCGTATTTCACATGCGGCCGGCCAATGAGAACGGTATACGGGACTCACCCCGGCACCTCCGCAGGATCACGGCCCAGGAGGAACAACCGTGACCCTGCGGAAGCGCTGCTCATGTCCGCCGCTCCGGCACCCACCCCTGGAGCCCGCGGCGGACACGCTCTGGCAATTTCCCACTAAGTCAATAGGATTTATCAAGAATCAAGGTCAGTGCGTTGTGGGGAGGCCTTCGGCGGCCCAGGCCTTGAAGCCGCCGATGACGTCGGTGGACCGGCTCAGCCCGAGGTCCTGCAGCGCCGCGGCGGCGAGACTCGAGGTGTATCCCTCCGAGCAGAAGACGATGACCCGCACGTCATAGCCGGTGGCCTCCGGCAGCCGTGCGTCCGACTCGGGGTCGAACCGCCACTCCAGATGGTTGCGCTCGACGATCAGCGCACCGGGGATCTCGCCCTCTTCGGCCCGCTGCGCGGCCGGGCGGATGTCGACCAGCAGGGCATTCTGCTCGGCGTGCGCCTGGCCCGGCTCGACCCGGTCCAGCCGGTTCCGCGCCTCGGCCAGAATCTGGTCGATCGACCGTCCTCCCTCGGGGCGGGCCGGGCTCACCAGTCCCCCGCACTCTCGGCGGCCAGCTGGACCAGCCGACCGTCGTCGTCAAGGTCGTAGCGGTTCATCACGCTCAGCGGCGGCGAGTAGACGTGCACGCTCACCGCGGGTGCGTCGGAGATATTGCCCACGTCATGAACATAGCCCGGACCGAACGCCCGCGCCTGGCCGGCCGAGACCGTACGGGCGATCGTGATGCGGCGTTCCTCCAGGGCACCGAGGGCGACGGCGAACGCGCCGGAGGCGTCACCGTGGTCATGGAAGCCGGTGGACTGGCCGGGCATCCAGCTGAGCAGCCAGACCTCGTGGTCGCTGTCCTGGTGCAGGCGCTCGTACCAGCGGCCGTCGGCACTGAGCCGCACCCGATGCACCCATTCCTCGGCGCGGCCGGCGATGTCCTTGGCCCGCTCTGCCATCTGGGCGGGGCTGAGGGGGGCGTGCGTGCTCTGCTCGGTGACGGTGGTCATGCTTCTCTCCTTGCGGGCCGGGTCAGGCGGGTGGCGTCAGCGGACGATGGTCGCGAGGACCAGGCCCGGACACAGCGCACTCGCCTGCCGCCGCAAGTCGACGTGCAGGCGCACATGAAGGAGCCGACCGAAAGTCACTCATTGAGAATGCCTCAATATCCCTACCAAGTCAATCGGGAATGCATGAAGTCATACCTGGGGACGCCTCCCGATCTCACTCATCGGGTGCAGGTCAGAGCGGGACCATCCGGCCTAAAGTCGAGTCGATGAACGATCGGGGAGAACTCATGATCACCGGTGGCCCGGTCTCGCTGCTGCGGCTCGTCCAGCACGCAGCCGTGCGGGCGTCGAAAGAACCACAGCGGACGCTGCTGTGGCCGACGGGCCGGCTGCGGCTACTGGTGCTGGCGATCTCGGTCGCTCTCACCGTCGGGTTCACCGCCGGGTCCATCGCCATCCACATCGAGATGATGGGGGTGCGGGCCACCCCGGCCTGGCTGCTGGGAGTGGTCCAGTGCGGGCCGCTCATCGTGGGTGCCCGGTGGCCGCTGGTCGCCTGGCGGATCTCGGCGCTGGGCATGTTCGCCGGGGTTCTGGTGCTCGGCAACCACTCCAACGAGTTCTGGCCCTGGCCCACCACGTCCTTCCTGGCCCTCGCCGGGCTACTGTTCGCGGTCGCGACCGCCTACGACCGCAGGACCTCACTCGGCGTGGGCCTGATCACCGCACTGGGCCTGATCGTCCCCGCCATCGTCATCGACGGAATGCACGGCTGGTTCGGGATCATCCTGGCCATCGTGGTCGCGATCGTGCTGGTCTTCGGCGACGCTGTGGGCGGGCGCTACGCGGCCGAGGCGAGCCTGGCCGAGCAGGCGGAGTTGCGGCGGCAGGACCTGGCCCGGCAGGCCGTGCTGGAGGAGCGCTCCCGGATCGCCCGGGAGCTGCACGACATCGTCGCCCATCACATGTCGGTGATCGCCCTGCAGGCGGAGGCGGCCCCGTACAAGATCCCTGACCTGCCACCGGCGGCCAGGGCGACCTTCGGCGTGGTACGCGACGCCGCCCGGGAGGCACTCGCCGAGACCCGCCGGGTGGTCGGGCTGCTCCGCCAGGACAGCGAGGTCGCCGAGCGCGTGCCGCAGCCGGGACTGGACCGATTCGAGGAGCTCACCGAGCAGGCCCGGCGGTCCGGGCTGGACATCGACGTCATCGTGGTCGGCATGCCGCGCGAACTGTCCACCGGGGTCGACCTGTCCGCCTACCGGATCGTGCAGGAATCACTCAGCAACGCCTGCCGCTACGCCAAGGGCGGCCACGTCCAGGTAGAGATCCGGTACGGCACCGAGGTCCTGCACGTGTCGGTGACCGACGACGGCCCGCGCGGCACACCCGAGGAGTCGGGCGGCGGCCACGGCCTCGTCGGGATGCGCGAGCGGGTGGCGATGCTGGACGGAACCCTGTCGGCTGGGCCCCGCCCGGACCACGAGGGTTGGGCCGTCGCAGCCGACCTGCCGTACGGCGAGCTCTAGAGTGACCGTGGTGACCATACGTGTACTGATCGCCGACGACCAGGTGATGATCCGGGACGGGCTGGCATCGCTCCTGTCCTCGGCCCCCGATATCGATGTGGTGGGCCAGGCCGGCAACGGCCGCGAGGCGGTGGACCTGACCAGGGAGCTGCACCCCGACGTCGTGGTCATGGACATCCGGATGCCGGTGATGGATGGGCTGGCCGCCACTGCGGAGATCATCGGCGACCCCGTGTCGCAGCCGGACCAGGAGTCCGGGCCGGGGCCGAAGGTGCTCGTCCTGACCACCTTCGACCTGGATGAGTACGTCTACGAGGCGCTCGGCGCGGGGGCCAGCGGCTTCCTGCTGAAGGACGCCTCGGCCAACGACCTCATCACCGGCGTCCGAGTCGTGGCGGGCGGCGACGCCCTGCTGGCCCCGTCGATCACCCGCCGGCTCATCGGCGACTTCGCCCGGCGCCGCCGGCACGAACGGCCCAGCCCGGCCGCAACCGCCTCACTGACCCCGCGGGAGCTCGACGTGCTGCGGCTGATCGCCCGCGGGCTGTCCAACTCCGAGATCGCCGGTGAGCTCTTTCTGGCCGAGCAAACGGTCAAGACACATGTCGGCCACGTACTGACCAAGCTAGGCTTGCGTGACCGCACTCAGGCGGTCGTTTATGCGTACGAGAACGGTCTCGCCGGATAGCTTCGCGGCTCTTTCGCGCAAACCTGTTGCCTCGTTGTCGTACTCTGTGCCGAACTTCCTTCCCCCGAAGAGCCATCTGAAGGGCATGTACGCCGTGATGCACCGCACGATCATTTCGATCGCAGTCTGACGGCCGGTGACCCCCCAGTTGGTTACACTGAGTCCTCGTCATACCTCGAAGCAGGCCCCTCGACGGCACTTCGCGGGCGATATCGGGGCCGTATCACGGTCCGTGACATCGTTCAGCGTGAAGATCCTCAAGGCTCTCGCCCTCAGCGGAGTCCTCTCGTCCTGCACCACGGCCGGCGCGTGGCTGACCGGTGGCGATCCGCATCATGCCATCATCGGCCTGCCCGGCGCGGCGGGATGGCGCGCCTCAGTGGCCGCGGTGGCGCCCGGCCTGCCCGCCCCCGACCTCACCGCCGCGTCGCCGCGGCAGGTGGCCGAGTTCTTCGCCGGCCTCACCGACGGCCAGCAGCGGCAACTGGCCGTTCGCGTCCCCGGCGTCGTCGGCAACCTCGAGGGCGCCCCCTACGAGCTCCGGTACGCCGCCAACGCCGGCTCGGCGCGGCAGCGGACGCTGGGACGCCTGCTGGGATACGACCCACGGGGCGACGGACACGTCGTCGAGGTCTTCGGCGATCTCGCCACCGCCCGGCACGTCGCCGTGATCGTGCCCGGCAGCGGCTGGGATCTCGACAAGGTCATGCGCACCGACGCGCACACGTCCGGGCAGAAGAACGCCAACCCGGTCGTCGCCGCCCAGGCACTGCGGGCCGAGATGGGCCGGCTCTCTCCCGGAACCGGCACGGCCGTGGTCGTCTGGCTCGGCTACGACGCCCCGGAGGGCATCGACCGCCAGGCCGCCCGGTCCGAGCGGGCGGTCGCCGGGGCACCCGCCCTCACCGGCTTCCTGAACGATCTGCCGCGCAAGGCCCGGATCACCCTGATCGGCCATAGCTACGGCACCGTCGTCTGCGGCCATGCCCTGCAGGCCGGTGGCCGCGCCGATGACGTGGTGGCGCTGGCCTCCCCCGGGATGGACGCCGTCTCCGCCGTAGATCTGCGGACCCGCGCCCGCATCTGGGCGGCACGGGTCTCCGACGACCCGATCGGGCTGACCCCGCACGTCCGCCTCGGCGGCTACGGACACGAGACCGACCCCATCACGCCGGGCTTCGGCGCCCGGGTATTCACCACGGGCGCCGCGCAGGGCCATGGAGGCTACTATTCCCCCGGCACCGAGTCACTGGCGAATCTGGCCCGCATCACCCTGGGCCGCACCGCGGACGTGACCCTCGTTCACCCGCCCGCGACGCCGCTCCGCTGACGAGAGCGCACCCTCTGCGTGATCTTTGCGTCGTACCGGAGGCGCGTCAGGCAGCTCTCCATGTCGGCATCAACCGCTATATACGGGGGCTCAGGCGTTCGCCGGTCCGGAGCCGGTCCAGGCCCAGCCAGATGAACTCCACTGCCATCGACTCCGCCCTGTCCCGTGGCGTGTCGGGATGCTCCAGCCACCAGGACACCAGTGAGAGCAGCGACCCGTAGACCAGGGGCACCATCAGCCGGACCCGCCGCTCGGTCGCCGCCAGCGCGGACGGCGTCATGGCCGGGTCGGCCCGCCGATTGATCATTAGCAGGTCGGTGAAGGACTCTCCGAGCCGGTCGCGAAGCTCCCGCAGCTCCATCCCGACCTCGGGCTTGTCGAGATGGCGCACGATCAGCGCCCACGCCTCGGGCTCGAGGGTGGCGTACTCGAACAGCACCCGCACGATGGCGCGAACCCGGTCCAGTGAGCCTTCCGCCGCGCGGACGGCGACGTTCATGCGCTCGGAGACCTCGCCGACGACCATCGAGGTGACCTCGGCGAACAGCTCCTCCTTGGAGTCGAAGTGCTGGTAGAGCAGTGCCTTGGACACGTCGGCGGCCGTCGCCACATGCTCCATCTGAGTCAGATGGAAGCCGCGCCGCCCGAACTCGCCGAGGGCCGCGGTGAGGAGCTGCTCGCGACGCAGCGCGTGCGTCAGCCGCCGGCGGGCCGTGCCTTCGCTGGTCAACTGCCCAGGTACGGAGCGAGTTCGGCGCGGGCCACGGATCGTACGTGTACCTCGTCGGGCCCGTCGGCCAGCCGGAGCGTACGCAGGCCCGCCCACATCGCGGCCAGCGGGGTATCGTCGCTGACGCCGGCGGCGCCGTGCACCTGGATCGCCCTGTCGACCACCTCGAGTGCGATCCGGGGGGCGATGACCTTGATCGCGGCGACCTCCTTGCGGGCGCCCTTCGGCCCGTACCGGTCGATCAGCCAGGCGGTCTTGAGGGTGAGCAGCCGGGCCTGCTCGATGGCCATCCGCGACTCCGCGATCCACTCCTGGATGACGCCCTGGCGGGCGAGCTCCTTGCCGAAGGCGACTCGCCCGCTGGCCCGGGAGCACATCAGCTCCAGCGCACGCTCGGCCATGCCGATCGCCCGCATGCAGTGGTGGATGCGGCCGGGTCCCAGCCGGGCCTGGGCGATGGCGAAGCCGCCGCCCTCCTCGCCGATGAGGTTGATCACCGGGACGCGTACGTCGGTCAGCGTGATCTCACAGTGCCCGTGCTGGTCGGAGTAGCCGAAGACGGGCAGCGGACGGACGATCCGCACTCCGGGGGTGTCGAGCGGGACCAGCACCATGGACTGCTGGAGGTACGGATGGCCCTCGGGGCTGGTCTTTCCCATCAAGATCATGATCTTGCAACGGGGATCCGCCGAGCCACTGATCCACCACTTGTGGCCATTGATCACGTAGTGGTCGCCGTCCCGCTCGATCCGGGTGGCGATGTTGGTCGCATCGGAGCTGGCGACGTCCGGCTCGGTCATGCCGAAGCAGCTGCGGATCTCGCCATCCAGCAGCGGGTTCAGCCAGCGCTCCTTCTGCTCGGGTGTCCCGAACAGATGCAGCACCTCCATGTTGCCGGTGTCCGGGGCGGCGCAGTTGATCGCTTCGGGGGCGAGATGGGGAGAACGGCCGGTCAGCTCGGCCAGCGACGCGTAGTCCGTCACCGACAGGCCGTGGTCGCCCGCATCGGGCAGGAACAGGTTCCAGAGACCGCGCTTACGGGCCTCCACCTTGAGTTCCTCGACGACGGGCGGCACCTGGTGCTCGTTCCCGGCGGCGGTGAGCTCGCGCCGCTGGTCGGCGTACACCGGCTCGGCAGGGTAGATGTGGGAGTCCATGAAGTCCTGCAGCCGGTCCAAATGGTCCTGGGCGCGCGTGCTCAATTCGAAGTCCACTGGGCTATAGTAACTGACCCGTCAGTAACCTTCTAGGAACTCTCAAACTTCCCACCTCTCAACCTTTCCAGAGGAGAGTCGCATGGAGTCGTACGAGGGCAAGGTCGCGCTGATCACCGGCGGCTCGAACGGCATCGGCGCGGCGGTAGCCCGCCGTCTGGCCGGGGAAGGCGCGCGGGTGGTCCTCGCCGACGTGGACGTCGAGGCGGGTACGGCGCTGGCCGCCGAGCTGAGCGGGGTCTTCGTGCGCTGCGACGTCCGGGAGCCCGCCCAGTGCGAAGCCGCCGTCGCGGCGGCCGTGACCGCCTTCGGCGGTCTGGACCTCGCGTTCCTCAACGCGGGCGTGGCCACCGGCTGCGACCTGGACACCGACTTCGATCCGGCCGCCTACCGGCGGGCGATGGCCATCAACCTCGACGGTGTGGTGTACGGGGTGCACGCGGCGCTGCCGGCCCTGCGCGCCCGCGGTGGCGGCGACATCATCGCCACCGCCAGCATGGCCGGGCTCACCGCCGCCCCCTTCGATCCGATCTACGGTGCCAACAAGGCCGCGGTGGTCGGGCTGGTCAGGGCCCTCGGCCCGGCCCACGAGAACGAGGGCATCCGGGTCAACGCGCTCTGCCCGTCGTACGCCGACACCGACATCCTCGTTCCGCTCAGGTCGCGGCTCGACGAGACCGGCTTCCCCATCCTCGAGGTCGACACGGTCGTCGAGGCCTTCATGGCCATTCTGGCCGCCGGCCGCGCCGGTGAGTGCTGGTACGTCGTGCCCGGCCGCACGTCCGAACCCTTCCGTTTCCGGGGCGTTCCCGGCCCCCGCGTCGCCGCCACGGAGCGCGGGGAGCCCGGGGGGTCACCCGGCCAGAATGAGCAGGAGGCATGAGCATGCGAGCCATTCAGATCACCGAGTTCGGCGGCCCCGAGGTCCTGAAACTCACCGAGCTGCCCGACCCGGTGCCGGGTCCCGGCCAGCTGTTGGTCGAGGTGGGCAGGGCCGGCATCAACTACGCAGACACCCACCAGGCCGAGAACACCTATCTGTCGGAGTCCACGCTGCCGATGGTGCCCGGCGGAGAGGTCGTCGGCCGTACGCCTGACGGACGCCGGGTGGTCGCGCTGACCGGCGGCGGGGGCTACGCGGAGCGGGCGCTGGTGGTCGAGGCGATGGCCTGGGACGTGCCCGACGCCGTGGACGACGCCACCGCCCTCGGCCTGGTCGTGCAGGGCGCCACCGCCTGGCTGCTGCTCCGCAAGAGCGTCCACCTCGAGCCGGGCGAGTCCGTCGTGGTCCACGCCGCCGCGGGAGGGGTCGGCACCCTGGCCGTCCAGCTCGCCAAGGCCTGGGGTGCGGGCCGGATCATCGCCACCGCCTCCAGCCAGGAGAAGCGCGAGCTCGCCCTGGAACTCGGCGCCGACGTCGCCGTCGACGCCAACGCGCCCGACATGAAAGAGGCGCTGATCGAGGCCAACGGCGGTAAACGCGTCGACATCGTCCTGGAGATGACCGGCGGCTCGGTCACCGACCAGAGCCTCAAGGCGCTGGCCCCGTTCGGCCGGCTCGCCTTCTACGGCATGGCCTCCCGCACTCCCCCGTCGCCGGTCCAGGCAGGGAACCTCATGGCGCACTCCACCACGATCGCGGGCATGTGGCTGCCACACGTCTTCCGGCTGCCCGGCGACGTGATGGGGGCGGCGCTCACCGAACTCTTCGGCCTGGTCGCCGATGGCACCCTGCGGGTCGTGCCGGGCGGCGAGTACGGCATGTCCGAGGTCCGCCAGGCCCACGAGGACCTGCGCGCCCGCCGCACCAGCGGCAAACTCGTCCTGGACCCGAGCCGCTAACACTCGGGAGAGCCGCGGACGGCCGGGGCCTGGAGATCAGTGTGCGAGCAGGGCTTTGAGAGCGACGACGATCAATCCCAGGAACACGTTGGCCAGGCCCGACACGACGACGATCCGGCGGGGCGCGCCGACCCGGGCGGCGGCGACCATGCCCCATCCCGCCTGCCCGGCGACCGCGACGAGGAGAGCGGCCCAGGCCGTGGTCGAATCCGACAGGCCCAGCACCCATCCGACGGCCGCCACGACTGCCGGTGGGATGGCGGCTTCGGCTATCGGCCACTCGAAGGTGCCGACCGATCGCACCTGCCTCCAGCCGATCTCCGTGTCCCGTTCGCGATCACCGATCAGCCGGGCGTAGACGTGCGCCAGCCAGAACACGACCCCCGTGGCGAGCAGCACCGTCATCAGCGCCGCGGGCGATGGCGGGTCCGTCGAGGGACTGGCCCCGGCGACCACGGACGCAGCGAGCAGCGACCCGTACACCGCACCGACGTAGTCGACACGCGCCGCCACATCGCTCATCCGCGTCCGTCCAGCTTCGGTGACTCCGCCAGGCGGCATCAGCCGCACGCCAGGGCTCATACCCCGGACCGTAATGCCGTTAACGACGCGTCTAAATCTCGCGGGCAGGCCACGTCGGAGCCGCGCCACCGCTGAAGGTTCCGATTCTCCGGCGGGACGGACTGATCACCACTACCTTTGGGCACCATGCCTGGTTCTGCGGTGTTTGAGACCGCGGTCGGACTGGTCCTCCAATTCGCCCTGCTCTCTGTGTTTTGTTCTGCTCTCTGTGAGGCGCTCTCGAGCCGCCTGCAGATGCGGTCGAAGTTCCTGCTCAGCGGGCTGCGGCTGATGCTGGACCGGTCTGCGGCGGGCGCGTCGACCCGGATGCTCGACAGTGAGGCCGCCCAGGTCTTCGACATGCCGGGCAACCCTCCGGCCGCCACGGCCGACAGCCTCGTCGCCGAGCCTGCCGGGCTGCCCGCCGAAGCCAAACTCTCACAGAGTGTGAAGGAGCCGGAGAAGACGGCCGCCGCCGCAAAGGCGGTCAACGATCTCGCTCAGTCGACCGGCTCGGCTGAGAAGGTGGTGAAGACCGGCGGGATGACCATGGCGCTCTTCGGGCATCCACTGCTCCAGTCATTGCAGACCCGCCGGGGTCTGTGGCGTGGTCGCGGCGGCGTCAGCAATCCCTCCTATGTATCCCCGCAGTCGTTCGCCCGTGCCATGATCGACACGCTGGTCCCGGACGCGGACGGCCGGACCTCACTCGAGACGGTCCGTACGACCGCGGAGAGCCTGCCGGACGGCCTGCCCGCCAAGAAGAGCCTCCTCGCGCTCCTCAAGCGCGCCCAGGGCAACGTCGCGACCTTCGAGAAACTGCTCGAGGAGTGGTACGACGACCAGATGCAGCGGGTCTCCGGCTGGTACAAGCGCTGGACCCGGGCGGTGGTGTTCGCCACCGGTCTGTTCATCGCCGTCCTGGCCAACGTGGACACCCTCCAGGTGGCCCATGACCTCTATCTCGGCCAGGCGGTCCGGCAGGCCGTGATCGCCCAGGCCAACACCGGCAGCCTCTGCCAGAGCGTGCCCGACCGGGCCGCCTGCGCCGACCAGGAGCTGACCAGGCTGAGCGCCGATGGCCTGCCGATCTGGTGGCCGGACGGCTGCAGGACGAGCGACCTCGGGCGCTGTTTTCGCCTCACCAATGGCGGCCACACCGGGGCCTCCGACGTGATCCTCAAGATCATGGGCTGGCTTCTGACCGCCTTCGGCGTCTCGTTCGGAGCCCCGTTTTGGTTCGAGGCACTGTCGAGGATCGGCTCGCTCCGCGCCACCGGCCCCAAGCCAACCCCGACGACTTCCTGAAGCACCCACCACCACGCCGAGCGGCCAGGGTGTCTCTAGACGATGACGCGGTAGTGCGTGGTCAGCCGCAGGTCGTCGTCGAGGATGTGGAAGGCGACGGCGGGCGGGAGCCGGAGGTCGACGAAGTCGCCCCGTTCCCATGGAAGCTTCGCGGTGGAGACGATGCCCGGCGCCACGAGCAATGGACGTCCAGCGAAAGTCGTGGCCGCCGCAGTGTGCGCGTGCCCGCAGAGGAGCGCGACGACGTGCGGGTGGCGGACGACGAGATCGGCGAGGCGCTGCTCGCCGCGCTGCCGGATCGAGTCGACGAAGGGCATCCCGAGCGTGACGGGCGGGTGGTGGAAGCAGATGAACACCGGCCCTTCACCGCGGGCTTCACCGAGGACCGTTTCGAGCCAGGCGATCGTCTCCTCGCTGAGGAGTCCGTCATCCTGGCCGGGGATGGTGGAGTCGCACAGCGCGAAGGTGGCTCCGGCCGCCCGATGCACCTGGTTGATAGGGGCCTCGGAGCCGTCCTGGCCGAGCAGCACTCGGCGGTAGGCGCTCCGCACATCATGGTTGCCGGGACAGGTGAACACCGGGTGCGGTGAGGAAAGGACCTTGTGGGCCTCTTCGTACTCGTCGGTCCGGCCATGATCGGCGATATCCCCGGTCACGAGCACCGCGTCGAGCGGTTGAGGGAGGTCGTTCAAGTAGGCCATGGCCCGGGCCGCTCGGTCGGCGCTGCGCTCGGAGCCGTCGAGGTGGAGGTCGCTGAGGTGGGCGAGAGTGATCATCGGCCTTCTGCTCCGATCCGGTCGGCGACCCGGCGCCATGCGCCGAGTGCGGTGTCGATGTCCTGCTGGGCGATGTCCAGGTGGGTCAGCATCCGGACCCGGCCGGCCACGATGGTCGTGAGCACGCCTTCCGTAGCCAGCAGTGCCGCCCATTCGGTCGCTTCGCGGCCGGTGCCCGTCACGTCGACGAGCAGGATGTTGGTCTGCACGACCGCGGGGTCGATGGCGCCAGGCAGGATCTCGGCGACGCCTTCGGCGAGCTTGCGGGCGTTGGCGTGGTCTTCGTGCAGGCGCCCGGGCCCCTGCTCCAGCGCGATCAGCCCGGCGGCGGCAGTGATCCCGGCCTGGCGCCATGCCGCACCGAACATGACCTTCAGCCTGCGGGCCTCCCGGATGAACTCGGCGTCGCCCACGAGGATGGATCCGATCGGGGCGCCCAGCCCCTTGCTCAGGCAGAACATCATGGCGTCGACCTTGGCGGCGTAGTCGGCCACCGTGGCGCCGGTCACCACGCAGGCGTTGAAGATGCGCGCGCCGTCCATGTACAGGGGAACGGCATGGGCGGCGCACACGTCCGCGATGGCCTGGACGTCTTCGACCGGCAGCGCCGATCCGCTGCCGATCTGGTGGGTGTTCTCGATGGTGACGAGGTCGACCACGGTGAGGTCGTGGGGGTCGGGCCGCAGCGCGTCACCGACCTGCCGGGCGGTGAGCAGCCCGCGAGCCTCCGCGCGAATCCGGCGAAACACCAGGCCGGTCAGCATCGCGGAGGAGGACGCCTCCATGCCGCAATTATGGGCCGTTTCCTCGCAGACCACGACGTGTCCGGGCCGGGTGAACAGGTGCATGGCGATCTGATTGCACAGTGTGCCGGTCGGGAGGTACAGGGCGGCGTCCTTGCCGGTCAGCTCGGCCGCACGATCCTGCAGGCGGTTCACGGTGGGATCGTCGCCGAACCAGTCGTCGCCGACCTCGGCCTCGGCCATGGCGCGCCGCATGGCGGCGGTGGGTTTGGTGACGGTATCCGAGCGAAGGTCGATCGCGGCATCCACGTGCGGTCCCATCATTTCGATCTTGAAGTCCAATGCGAGGCGTCGATCTTCCTGTGCAAACCGAGCCTGCCTACTGTCTAGCGAGTAACGGACGAAACGGGTAGCGCCAATCAGCACAATTGGTATCTCTCACGGAACGTGAGCGGGAGCTGGGTTGACTCGACGGTCCCCGGCCCGTGAACGCCAGGACCGACCCGAGCAGGCACGCCTAGAAGTCGGACGGGTCGGTGTTGGCGCCGCACAGCACCACGGCGACCCGTTCTCCGGCAGCGGGCCGGTAGCCGCCGGTGTGCAGCGCTGCGAACGCGGCGGCCGTGCCGTGCTCGACCGCCAGCCGGTGCCGGTCCCATAGCAGCCGCCGCGCCTCGATGATGTCCTCGTCCTCAACCAGTAGCGAGACCACCTCCGTACGGGTCGCGACGTCGTAGGCGATGTCCCCGATCCGGGTGGCTCCGAGCGAGTCGGCGGCGATCCCGGAGACCTCGACGTCGACCGGCCGTCCGGCGGCCAGCGCGTCGTGGAGCGTGGGGATGGTCCGCGGCTCCACCGCGATCACCCGGGCGTGCCCCGCCACAGCGGCCGCGACCCCGGCCATCAGCCCGCCGCCCCCGACGGCGATGAGGATCGTGTCGACGCCACCGGTCTGCTCGAGGACCTCCAGGCCGAGCGTGCCCTGCCCAGCACAGATCTCCGGCTGGTCGTAGGCGTGACACAGCAGGGCGCCGGTCTCAGCGGCCCGCTTGACCGCGGCCTCATGAGCGTCGGCGTACTTCCGCCCCACCTGGACCACCTCGGCACCGAGGGAGACGAGCCTGCGCACCTTCACCCTTGGGGCGGTCTCGGGCACGTACACCTCGGCGTGTGCACCCAGCCGCGCCGCCGCGAACGCCACGGCCAGTCCCGCGTTACCACCGGAGGCGGCGATCACCCCGGCCGCGGGCAGGCTTCCGGTCTCTATCGCCGCGAGGATCCGGTTGAAGGCACCACGGGCCTTGAAGCTGCCGGTGTGCTGGAGCTGCTCCAGTTTGAACCACAGGGTGCCAGGCTCGATCTCGGCCGTCGGTGTCCGCCGGATGTGGCCGTCGATGCGGCTCGACGCGGTCTCGATCTCCGTACGCGTGATCCCCATGCCCTCAAGCGTAGGGGACCTCATTCGTCTTCGGGCTTGCCCTGTTCCCTGGCCTTGCGGCGCTGCTCCTCGGCCCGCTCGTGCAGGCCGCGAAGGAAGTCCTCGTCGTCGTCGGGGTTGGCGGGGACCGCGCGGCCGGGCCGGTCGTACTCCGGGTAGCGGCTTCCGGCGTTGCCCTTGTGCGGCAGGCCGCCCTGGCGTGGAGCCAGCCTCGGCCGGCCGGCCACGAGCCAGATGATGGAGCCGATGTCGGGCAGGATCAGGACGATGATCAACCATAGAGTCTTGGGCAGATTCCTGCAGAGCGACTCATCGGTCGTGATGACGTCGATGATGCAGAACACCCAAAGTGCGAGGATCAGCAGACCCGCACCGTCGAACAGGAATACCATCCCCGTACCCTCCCAAGTCGGCGTTCACGGTAGTGGATCTGGCCACGCCGCGGGGCAGATTTTCCCTGGTTACCGGCAGAATAGGCATAAAAGTGTCCGCAGCGGGCAGCCGGTACCTACCTTCCGGCTCCGGCATCACAGGTTGGATAGCGTCGAATCATGAGACTCGGTGTCCTAGACGTGGGCTCCAACACGGTGCATCTCCTGGTGGTCGACGCCCACCAGGGAGCCCGCCCACTACCCGCCTACTCCCACAAGGCCCATCTGCGCCTGGCCGATCATCTGGAGAAGGGCGAGCGGCTATCCCGTGATGGCGAGCGGCGGTTGCGGGCCTTCGTCAACGAGGCCCTGCAGGTGGCCGAGGACAAGGGTGTGGAGGATCTGGTCTCGTTCGCCACCTCCGCCGTACGGGACGCGGTCAACGGCGAGGAGATCCTGTCCAGCATCAGGGCCGACACCGGCGCCGACATCCAGGTGCTGTCCGGAGAGCACGAGTCACGGCTGACCTTCCTGGCCGTACGGCGCTGGTTCGGCTGGTCGTCCGGGCGCCTGCTCGTACTGGACATCGGTGGTGGCTCGCTGGAGATCGCCTCGGGTGTCGACGAGGAGCCGGACATTGCGATCTCATTGCCGCTCGGCGCCGGCCGGCTCACCCGCAACTGGTTCACCGCCGATCCCCCGCCCGCCGACGAGGTGCGCAGGCTGCGCAAGCACGTACGGGCTGAGATCGCCCGCACGGTCGGCGGGGTCATGCGGTATGGCCGGCCCGACCACGCGGTGGCCACGTCGAAGACGTTCAGGCAGCTCGCCCGGATCGCCGGCGCGGCCCCCTCCGACCAGGGGCCGTACGTCAAGCGGGTATTGAGGCACGCCGACGTGACCGAGTGGACGGAGCGGCTGGCCCGGATGACGGCGCAAGAACGCGCGGAGCTGCCCGGGGTCTCGGAGGGCCGCGCCCCTCAACTGGTCGCCGGCGCACTGGTCGCGGACGCCACCATGGACCTGTTCGGCCTCCCCGAGCTGGAGATCTGCCCATGGGCGCTGCGCGAAGGCGTCATTCTGCGCCGGCTGGACGTGCTGCCCGTAGCGCTCCCGGCCGATACGCCCGATCCCGTACGGACCGCCAACGGCGTGATCTGACCGGGAGAAAGATTGGAGCGGCGGCCCTACGGCATCATCGCCGACTGCGTCGACGACCAGGACACCCGGTTCTACCTGGGCCGGCTCAGCCGAGAAGTGACTGGTTAGGATGATGAGATGGAATCGTTTCCCGCGATACCGCTGCAGGACTGGGCCGAGACCAAGGAGACCCTGCACAGGTTCCTGCAGGTCGTGGGCAAGATACGGCTCGCGGCGGCGGTGCGCCGCAACCACTGGTGGCATGTGCCGTTCCACCTCACCGGGCGTGGGCTGACCACCCGCCCGATGGGGCAGGTCGACGGCAACCCCATCTTCGCCATCGACTTCGACTTCATCGATCACCGGCTGACGACCACCACGCTCGATGGCCGCAGCGTGGCCTTCCCGCTGGTGGGTCAGTCGGTGGCGTCGTTCCACGACCGCGTCCACGCCGGGCTGGACCACCTCGGCGTGCATGTGACGATCGAAAGGGATCACCCGTTCGACCTGCCGGACGCGGCGCGCCCGTTCGCCCAGGACAGCGAACACGCCGACTACGACGCGGCGGCCGTCACGCGCTATTGGCAGGTGCTCAGCCAGATCGGCCTGGTACTGGAGGAGTTCTCCGCCCGGTTCTCCGGGAAGATCAGTCCGGTGCACCACTTCTGGCATACCTTCGACGTCGCCGCGACCCGCTTCAGTGATCGCAACATCGAGCAGCCGCAGGACGTCGATCCGGTCACTCGCGAGGCATACTCCCGCGAGGTCATCAGTTCGGGTTTCTGGTTCGGTGATGTCAACTTCAGCGAACCCGCGCTCTACTGCTACACCGCCCCCGAACCCGACGGCCTGGCCAAGGAGCCGTTGACCCCGGCAGCGGCCGAATGGGCCGACCAGGGCAGCAGTCACCTGGCGGTGCTGCCCTACGCCACCGCCCGCAGCGAGGCCGACCCACGGGCAGCGATGTTGGACTTCTACGAATCCGCCTACCAGGCCGGAGCGCACCGGGCGGGCTGGGACGTGGACCGATACGCCTGCCCCGGCGGGGTCACTGATCCCCAACTGAAGCTGGGCAGCCAGTGAGCTGCCCTTCAAGCTCGGCGTAGAGGTCTGCGCGCCGGCCATCGGAATGGCGTAGGACTTCCTGATGGAACCCCTCAAGGATATGCCGAGCCCATTCCGCGAAATTCATGATCCGAGTGCCATGCCCTTGGGATGGCCATTCCTTGCAGGGAATTGCCGCTGTTCGCTGGCGGCCAGCACGATAAGGGACATGGATGACGACATTCGGCTGGGCGTGCTGCTGCCGACCGGGAAAGCCCAGTGGGGCGAGGGGACCGATCCCCGCAAGCTGATCGATTTCGCGGTCCGCGCCGAGACTCTCGGCTTCGCCTCGCTGTGGGCCAACGACTCGCTGCTGAGCCCGCGCATCGAGGCGCTGACCATGCTCGCCGCCGTGGCGCCGGTGACCGAACGCGTCACGCTAGGCACCGCAGCGCTCCTACCGGTGCTGCGTCGGCCCGTGCAGGCGGCGCAGGCGATCGCCTCCCTCGACCTACTGTCCGGGGGGCGGCTGGCCCTCGCTGTGGGCGCGGGCTTCCCCGGCCAGTTCGGGAAGCCGCTGTACGCCTTGTCCGAGGTCCCCTGGCGGGACCGGTTCGCACGGCTCGATGACACCATCGCGCTTTGGCGCCACCTATGGACGAGCCAGGGTCCAACCTCGTTCCACGGCCAGGTCCTGCACTTCGACGACATCCCCCAGTGCACAGCACCGAACCGGGCAGGCGGCCCGCCGATCTGGCTCGGGCGGTGCCACACCGGCGGCCCTGGCCCGCACCGGTCACCTGTACGACGGCTGGCTGCCCTACCCGCCCGACCCCGCCGACTACCAGGCCGGCCTGGCCGACGTGCGGCAGGCCGCCACCGATGGCGGCCGCGACCCCGAGACCATCACTCCGGCACTGTTCGCGACCCTACTGATCACCGATGACGCGGACGATGGCCGTCAGGCCCTCGAGGAGTACAGCAGGATCAACTACGGTCTTCCGCTGGAGGTCCTGGAGACCATCCAGACCCTGATCGCGGGTCCGCGTGCACACGTAACCTCCCAATTGGACCGGTACATCGCCGCAGGCGCCCGGCACATCGTCTGCCGGATCGCCGCTCTCGACCTCACATCCCAGCTGGACCAGCTCGAGCAGATCGCGGAGCTCATCAAAACGACAAGCTAAGGACGGGCGCAGACCACAAGGGCGCTCTTGCTGTCACAGACCGCGTGCGAGCGTGATCACGTTCCGTTGATCAGCTTGATCGCCAGATCCGGGCTGAACTGGCCGGCGGGCACTCCGGCACCGGTGCCGCAGGGGCCGTCGGAGTCTCCCGGCACCTTGACCCACAGCAGCAGGTCGGCGCCACCACCCGTCCGGGGTGTCGTGCCCAGCTTGCGGCCGGCCGGGTTGCACCACTCGCCGTTCTTGGAACCCTTCCCGTTGCGGCCGGTGTCCACAACGAATCGGCGGGTGAAGCCATACTTGGCGGACAGCGAGGCGTTCACCGCCTTGGCATAGGAGACCGACTGGGCGGTGGTGTAGAAGTTCGAGACGTTGACGGCGAAGCCGCGCACGTTCTTGATCCCGGCGGCATTCAGCCGTGGCGCCATGGTGGCGGCCGGAACCCACTTGGCATTACCGCCATCGAGGTAAGCCCAGGTCTTCGTCGCCTTGGCCTTGAACTGCTGGGTCGCGTACTTCAGCAGGGCCAGCCGCGTCGTGCGCGCGGAGGCAGGCATACAGTCGAGTTGCGCCACGGCATCCGGCTCGATCACCACTACTGCGGGGCGGTTGCCGATCGCGACGGCGAACTTGGAGATCCAGGTCCGGTACGCGGCGGGGCTGCCCGCGCCACCCGAGGAGGCGCCACCGCAGTCTCGGCCCGGGATGTTGTACGCCACCAGCACCGGCGTCTTCTTCGCCTTGTACGCCGCACCCACATAGCTGGACACCGAGGTGCTGATATTCCCGCTCCAGTTGCCGAACCAGTGACCTATCGGCTTGCTGGAAATGGCCTGCCGGATCTTGATCGCACGCGCATCTTTGGGATGGTTCTTCGCCCAGAGGGCGGGGTTGGAGGTCGGATCGACGTAGAAGCCGCTCGCCACCGTCGTGCCGGCCGCCTGCGCGATCCCGAGCGGAGCCTTGCCCGCTTCCGCGGCCGAACGCTCCACGTTGCTCTGCGAGCAGCCGGTCAGGGCCGCCAGCAGCAGGACCGCGGCCACCGGGGATTTGCCTGCCACCACGTCTCTCCTCACGGAACCTGGGGCGCTACGTGCTCACCATGATCGTTACCCACGGCCGACAGTGTGGTACGAAACGGTGCCGATTTTGCGGAAATCCCGAAGAATCTCCACAAATGCTGATCGGGCCTGCCGTTACGGCCGTCTCTCTGCTCCGCCGGGCCTCTTGCACGTCCACAAAGTGAACCCCAGCGGCTGAAATACGACAGACTAGGGCGAACGTCCAGAAAGGAGCGTTCGCGCATGGAGGACGACCCCAGCGGAGCCTCGGAACGGCCCGCCCAGCCCGGAGCGCCAGAACCGGGAGGGCAACCGCAGTGGCAATCGCCCGGCGGCCCTCCGTTGAACGCGAACCCCGCGCAGGACCCGTACGGGCCGTACGGGCCTCCTGGGACGCCGCCGCCACCGGCCGGGCCAGCATGGGCCTCCGCCCCCATGCCGCCCGGCGCCTCCGCCCCGCAGCCGCACTACGGACAGCAGTACGCTCCCGGCCCCGGACAGCAGTTCCCACCCGGACAGCAGTACCCTCCCGGACCCGGACAGCACTACCCTCCCGGACCGCAGTTCCCGCCCGGACCTGGACAGCAGTTCCCACCTGGTTACCCGGTCCCACCCGGCTATCCGGCGTCCCGGTCGAAGGGGTCGCGCGCTTGGATCATCACCCTCAGCGCCTTCGGGATCCTCGCGGTGTTCGTGATCGTCGGCGTCGTCGCGGTGCTCGGCAGGGACAGCGGCTCCGGAGGAACGGGCCTGGGCCAGGACTCGCCCGGCGCCAGTCAGGGAACGGGCCAGGGCCAGGCCACCCGGCAGCCGGACGGTTCGATCGCGCTCGCCCGGTCCGGGGTCGATCACCCGGTTCTGGAGATCTATGAGGACTTCCAGTGCCCGGCCTGCAAGAGCTTCGAGGACACCAACGGCGCGACGGTGAAGGAACTGATCGCCGATGGCAAGGCGAAGGTGGTCTACCGGCCGTTCCGGCTGTTCCAGCAGGAACCCCTCAGCTCCAACTCCCGGCGGGCCGCCGCCGCGGCGCTCTGCGCGCCGGCCGGTAACTGGATCGCCTTCCACGACCTTCTCTTCCATAACCAGCCGCCGGAAGGACAGGACGGGTTCTCCACCGCGGACCTGGTGACCTGGGGCAAGCAGGCCGGCATCGACGACCCCGCATTTGCCACCTGCGTCACGACTCAGCAGAAGGCCGGCCTGGTGGAGCAGGCCACCCATGCCGCCCTCGCGGCCGGCGTCCAGAGCACCCCGACGGTGAAGCTGGACGGAACCCCGCTGAGCCAGGGCCAGATCTTCACCGCGGACGGCCTCCGGCGGGCCGTCGTCGACACCCAGCCCTCCCCCGCCGCGACCGCGTAGGAACAAGAGCAGAGGCAGGAGGCGGGTCCGGCGGGTCCCGTCACCGCCACGAAAGGTCTGCGTGGGTTAACGCAGGGTTCGGGAACGGATAACTGAGGCGTGTCACTCACGGATCAACGATAGACACGGAGCGTAGTTGTCCGTATCACCGAAGGAAACACATGCTCACGAAGATCATCATCACCGGAGCGGTGGCCGCCGGAGTGCTGTCCGCGGGGTCGGTCGCGGCCGCCCACGCGGCCACCGTGACCGTCACGAAGCCCACGTCCGGCTGCCATGCCCATCAGGACAAGGCCAGCAAGAGCTGGGCGTGCGTGACGCCGGGGGCGCACTGCACGACCGCGGCCCACGGCAAGACCGGGACCGCAGCCAAGGGCAGCCAGCAGTACCGCTGCATCAAGTACAGCGACGGGAAGTGGCGCTGGTTCAAGGCCTGACCGCAGGACCGAGCGCCCCGCCTCTCCGCCACGCATGCACCCGGCAAGAGGCGGGGCGCTCTTGGTGGTGGTGAAATGCCTCACAGCCAGGTACCTATGAACTTACTGGCGTGTCACCATTCATGGCGATCCACCCCGCACCGAGGAGGCCCGGTCATGGACACACCGCCCGCGACTCTCGTGATCGAACGGAACGGCGGGGCGAGCTGGCGCTCCCGGGCGCTGGGCGCGGGCGTTGGGGCCATGGTGCGCCGCCGGGCCAACCGGACCAAGTCCAGGACCGGGGTCCCGGCCGCCTTCGGCCCCGACGATCTACGCCGGCTGGCCGCCATGGACCGGATCGCAGGGTATGTGCGCCCGCCCCGCGGCACCCACGTCAAGCGGGTCCGGCTGGAGGGGTTCGACGCTGAGTGGGTGCACGGGCCCGGGGTCGGAGCCGACCGCGACCAGCGGGTCATGCTCTATTTCCACGGCGGCGCGTGGGTCACGTGCGGGCTCAACACGCACCGCAGGCTGATCTCCTGGATCTCCGCCGCGGCGGGGGTGCCCGCCCTGTCGGTGGACTACCGCATGGTGCCGGCGGTGCCCTTCGAGGCGGAGGTCGAGGACTGCCTGACCTCCTATGAGTGGCTGCTCGGCCGGGGCGTCCGGCCGGAGAACATCGTCGTCGCCGGTGACTCGGCGGGCGGTTACATGTCGTTCGCGATGCCACTGCTCGCCCGCGAACGGGACCTGCCCCTCCCTGGCGCCATCGTCGCCCTGTCCCCCATGCTCGACATGGACCTCACCTCCAAGCTGGAGCACGAGAACACCCGCCTCGATCCGACAGCGCCGATGGAGGTCCTGGGGCTCCTGGTCGAGTTCCTGCTGCCCGGGGCCGACCTCGCCGATCCGCGCATCTCCCCTATCCAGGCCGATCTGCGGGGTCTGCCGCCGACTCTGATCTGCGCGAGCTCCACCGAGATCCTCTACTCCGACGCCGAGCGCATGGCGCACCGTCTCGCCGCGGCGGGCGTGCCCTGCACCCTGAAGGTCTGGGACCGCCAGCTGCACGTCTTCCAGGCCCTCGGCCCGCTGCTCCCCGAGTCCCGCGCCGCGATCGCCGAACTCGGCGCCTTCGTCAAGGACACCTTCGCCCGGACGGCCACGGGCTCCGGGCCGCTACCGTCGGCGGCCCAGACCCTCTGAGCTTCCTCAACTAGTTGTGCTGTAAAAAGTATTGTAGAAGTACAACTACTGTTGGAGTATGCCTGAGCTCAGCCCACGCCGCCGGATGCTCGTTCTCGCGATCTGCTGCATGAGCCTGTTCATCGTCGGACTCGACAGCACGATCGTGAACGTCGCGCTCCCGGACATCCAGCGTGATCTGCATGCCGGGGTCTCCGGACTGCAGTGGACGATCGACGCCTACACGCTGGTGCTGGCCAGCCTGCTGATGCTGTCCGGCTCGACGGCGGACCGGATCGGCCGGCGCCGTACCTTCCAGTTCGGGCTGATGCTCTTCTCTCTCGGATCACTGCTGTGCAGTGTCGCGCCGGGACTGGGCTGGCTGGTGCTGTTCCGCATGGTGCAGGCGGTCGGCGGGTCGATGCTCAACCCGGTGGCGATGTCCATCATCAGCAACACCTTCACCGATAGCCGGGAACGCGCCCGTGCGATCGGCGTGTGGGCCGGCGCGGTCGGGATCAGCATGGCGCTCGGCCCGGTGGTCGGGGGCGCGCTCGTCGGAACGGTGGGCTGGCGGGCGATCTTCTGGATCAACATCCCGGTCGGCCTGGCCGCCGTTCTCCTCACCGCGCGGTACGTGCCCGAGTCGAAGGCACCGCGTCCGCGCCGCCTCGATCTTGTGGGCCAGGTGCTGGTCGTCGTCATGCTGGCGTCCGTGACGTACGGGATCATCGAGGGGCCGGGCGCGGGCTGGAGCACCGCGGAGACTCTCGGGTTCTTCGCCCTCCCCGCCGCCGCACTGATCGGCCTGCTCTGGTACGAGCCAAGACGTGATGAACCGCTGATCGACCTCCGATTCTTCCGCAGCGCGCCCTTCTCCGGGGCGACGATCATCGCCGTGAGCGCCTTCGCCGCAATGGGCGGCTTCCTCTTCCTCAACACCCTCTATCTGCAGAACGTACGCGGCTTCTCGGCGCTCCACGCCGGGCTGTGCACGTTGCCGATGGCCGCGATGACGGTGGTGTTCGGGCCGCTGTCGGGCCGGCTGGTCAGCACCCGCGGGCCGCGTTTGTCGCTGTTGGTGGCCGGGGTCGCCATGGCCGCGAGCGGCCTCATGCTGACCGGGCTGACCGACCGGACGTCCGTCGGCTGGCTGATCTTCACCTATGTGGTCTTCGGGTTCGGATTCGCGATGGTCAACCCTCCGATCACCAACACCGCCGTCTCGGGGATGCCGCGATCCCAGGCCGGGGTCGCCGCCGCGACCGCGTCCACCAGCCGTCAGGTCGGCCAGTCGCTCGGTGTCGCCATCGCCGGATCGGTGGTGGCCTCCAATGCCGCCGGCGCGATGGACACCGGATGGTCCGCGGCGAGCCGGACCGGCTGGTGGATCGTCGTCGGGTACGGCGCCGTCGTGTTCCTCGTGGGTATCATCACCACGGGGCGATGGGCGCGACGGACCGCCGAGCGGACAGCGGCCTCCCTGAACCCCGAGGAAACGAAGATCCCAGTGACCACATCATGAGCAAGCCCGACGCCGTCACCGCCACCCGGGTGTGGAACGGCATGCGCACGCTCGTGCTCGACCTGCACGACAGGCGCAACGAGGTCTGCGAAGCACTCGGCATGAGCTTCATCCGGGCCAAGGCGCTGCGCAGGCTGGCGCTGGGCCCTCGGACGATGCGGGAGCTGGCCGCCGAGCTGGCGACGGACGCCCCGTACACCACCCTCGTCGTTGACGACCTGGAGAAGCGCGGCCTGGTGGAGCGCACGGTGCATCCCGGCGATCGGCGAGCGAAGATCGTGACGGCGACTCCAGCGGGCCTGGCCGCGGCCGAACTCGCCGAGCGGATCCTCAGCGAGCCTCCAGCACCACTGCTCGGTCTCGCCAGCACCGACCTGGACACCCTCGACCGGATCGTGACGGCCCTGCTGGCCACCCCCGACGCCTGACCCGGTCGACGCAGAGGCCGCCGCCCGCGGCGCGTGGCCCAGGTTCGCGCCTGCACCACAAAGCCCGCAACGGCAGGGCGCTGTCGACCATCCTGGTCGGCCACCGGCGGCGGTCAGGTGATCAGGCGGGACACCCCTACGGACACGTGATCAAGGGGCGGGCCGGGTCATTCGGCGGTTTCGCGCATGGCGAGGAGATCCACGGACCGCTCCCGCATCTCCACCTTCCGGATCTTGCCGGTGACGGTCATCGGGAACTCCTCCACCAGATGGACGTAGCGCGGGATCTTGTAGTGGGCGAGCCGGCCGGTGCAGAACTCGCGCAGGGTGCCGGCGGTGAGCGGCGAAGCGCCCGGCCGCAGCCGGATCCAGGCCATGAGCTCCTCCCCGTACTTGGCGTCCGGCACCCCGATCACCTGCGCGTCCAGGATGTCCGGGTGGGTATAGAGGAACTCCTCGATCTCCCTCGGGTAGACGTTCTCCCCGCCCCGGATGACCATGTCCTTGATCCGGCCGGTGATGTTGACGTAGCCCTCGTCGTCCATCACCGCGAGGTCGCCGGTGTGCATCCAGCGCGCCACGTCGATCGCCTCCGCCGTCTTGTCGGGCTGCTGCCAGTAGCCCAGCATCACCGAGTAACCCCGGGTGCAGAACTCCCCCGGCTCGCCGCACGGCACGGTGACCCCGGTCCGCGGATCCACGATCTTGACCTCGAGGTGCGGATGCACCTGCCCGACCGTGGACACCCGGCGTTCCAGGGAGTCGTCCACACGGGTCTGGGTGGACACCGGCGAGGTCTCGGTCATGCCGTAGCAGATCGACACCTCGGCCATGCCCATCCGCTCGATGACCTGCTTCATCACCTCCACCGGGCAGGGTGATCCCGCCATGATCCCGGTCCGCAGCGATGAAAGGTCGTACGGCTCGGACGAGGGTCCGTCGAGCTGGTCGAGTTCGGCCAGCACCGCCAGCTCGGCGATGAACATCGTCGGCACCCCGTACAGCGAGGTGCACCTCTCGGCGGCCACCGCCTCCAGCGTCGCCTTCGGGTCGAACGCCGGTGCCGGGATCACCATGCAGGCGCCGTGGCTGGTGGCCGCCAGATTTCCCATCACCATGCCGAAGCAGTGGTAGAAGGGCACCGGGATGCAGATCCGGTCGATCTCGCTGTATCGGCAGAGCTCCCCGACGAAGTACCCGTTGTTGAGGATGTTGTGATGCGAGAGCGTCGCACCCTTAGGGAACCCGGTCGTACCGCTGGTGTACTGGATGTTGATCGGGTCGTCGGCCGAGAGCCCGGCGCCGATCTCCGCGAGCCGTACCGGGTCACCGGAACGACCGGACTCCAGCAGCGCGGCCCACTCACCCTGACCGATCAGCAGAACGTCGAGCAGCCTCGGGCAGGCGGGTCGCACCTCGGCGATCATCGCAGCGTAGTCGGACGTCTTGAAGCTCGGCGCCGCCACCAGCGTGCGCACGCCGGCCTGGTTGAGGACGTACTCCAGCTCGTGCACCCGGTATGCCGGATTGATGTTCACCAGGATGGCGCCGATCTTCGCCGTGGCGTACTGAACGAGCACCCACTCCGCGCAGTTCTGCGCCCAGATGCCGACCCGGTCGCCCGTCCCGACCCCGAGTTCGAGCAGCCCCAGCGCCACCGCCGCCACCTCGGCGGACAGCTCCCCGTACGACCAGCGCCGACCGTCCGGCAGGTCCACCAGGGCGTCCCGATCCCCGTACGCGGCCACCGCCCGATCGAAGTTGTCACCGATCGTGTCACCGAGCAGCGGGGCCTCCGAGGTCCCGGATGCATACGACAGCGTCATGTTCCGCCCCAATCTCACCGTTGTGCGTCCCATGACAGAGCAGACGGTGTGCCGGGGTCAAGAGCCGGCGGACTCCGCTCCGCGGACGGTCTCCGCCGTGGCCAGGCCGTCGGCGTCGAAGGCCTCGCGGAAGGTGAACGCGTGTGGTGTCGGCCCTTCACGGCGCAGCAGGTCCAGCCGCTCGATCGCCTCCGCCACCGTGGGCGTGTGGCCTGCCGGGATCCACCACAGCACGAGGTACGGATCGGCCACCCGGGTGAACCACTCCCTGCGGCGGCGCAGGGGGTCCAGGTGCTCGCTGCGGTAGACGAAGTCCCAGAGTGCCTGCCGCGAGCTCCAGACCGAGAAGTTGATCATGATGGTGTCGTCCTCGAACGGGCGGATGGACGTCGCGTCGTTGGACTCTCCGCCGGTGAGGCGCCATACGAAGCCGGGTGTTCCTTCGGCGAGCGCGTTGATCGGGTCGAGCAGGGCCATGAATTCGGCCATCTCGGGGTGGTCGAGGGGAAGCCGCATGCGGGAGATGTTCACCTGTGCCAGGTGGAAGTCGCTCATGGCGGCCACCACATCACTCCCACGGGCTCTATGTCAAGATTCATTAGTTTTAGAATTTTCCACCGTGACACAGCACCACCCGGGACGAGGATCCATGCGTACGGTGGCCGCGACGCCCAGCCCTTCCACCAAACCGCCCAGAAGCGCGAGGTTCATGCCGCACACCAGCGGCGGAAAGTGCTCGGCGAGCGCGTGAAACGGGCAGTTGCGCATCCGGATCACCCCGTCCTCGACCACCGGCGCGTAGCCGCGCTCCGCCAGCAGCGCCGCGACATCCGCCCGGCCGGAAGCGGCCTCCCCCGCGGCCCGGCCATGCCGGCGAGCGGCGTCTTCGAGCTCACCGTCCAGCCGCAGGCCGTCGGCCGCCTCGGCGAGGAGCGTGGCGGCCGTACGGTAGTCGCGTGGCGGCAGGGACACCTCGTGCTCGGCGGCCGAGCGCCGGTAGAGCTTGGCCGGCCGACCAGCACCAGGCCCGCTTTTGCCGCTGAGCCGGCGGTACACCGTGTCCAGCAGACCAGCCTCGACCAGCTTGTCCAGATGGAAGGCCGCCAGCGTGCGCTGAACGCCTGCGGCCTCGGCGGCCTCGTTCCTGCCGACCTCGTGATCCTGTGCCACGACATGGTCGTACAGCCGCCGCCGGACCGGATCCTGCAGCAACGCGATGGCCTCGATGTCACTCACCCCACCAGTCTAGGAACAACCAGCGCTGGTGCTAGAGACGTGGGCTGGGTATCAGTGCCCGGCCTGGGTCCAGGGCACCCACGGCTCCATCTCGGCGAAGCGGCTGACCGCCTCGCGGCCATGCGCGTCCAGCGGGGTGTAGACGACCAGGCGGGCACCCGGCTGGTCGGCGCACCAGAGACTGGTCGCCGCGAGCCGGAGCCTGGCGGCTACCGAGCGGACGCTAGCGGGTCAGCGTGCTCCGGCGGGCGTGCGGGCCGAGGTCCACCAACGGATCACGGCCCGCCAGCCGAGCGTCGTCACGCCGAGGAACACCAGCGCGACGATGACGAACGTCACCGCCGTCCCCTGACCGGAGAGGACCCGCAGCACCATGCCGGCGATGACGGTCGACAGCCAGATCCCCACCCCCGTGGGGACGAGCGCGGCGGGCCTCCGCCAGGCCCGGGTCGCCGCCCAGCCGATCGCCGATCCGGCCAGGAACGGCCAGGCCGTCGTCGCCAGCCCGGTCGCGGAATAGGCCTCAGCGTGGCTGGCCCTGCCGATCACGACGAACACCACCACACAGCACAGGTCCAGCGCCGCCCCCGTCACCCATCTCATGCCCCCAGGATATCGGCGCCCTCTCACCGCACACGGGCGGTCAGCAGGTCGAGGGCCCGATCGACGTCGGCCACCGTGGTGGACAGGTGGAAGGAGCAGCGCAGCCGACCGGCCCGGAGGGAGGCGACCACGCCCTGCGTCGGCGGTGAACTCCCGCTGCGCGGCCGTGATCGTCGTGCTCATGCACTGATCATCGGACAGTGGCCGGACCGTGCAAGCACACGTTCCCACGATTCCACAATCCCACAGGAGGATTTTCATGATCTTTTCAGGTTGGGACTAGTTCACTTTTCAAGGTCGGACCACATAATCTCGGGGAGACGTTCAAGCGTCGTCATCGTGCGGCTGAGGCGGCCACGGAGGGAGCTGCGGATGGGGAGGCATCGGCATCCGCGCAGAAAGGTGCCGCGTGTACTTGTCGCCTCCTTACTGTCAGTGCTCGGACTCATGGGTTTCGTCGCTCTCATCGTCGTCGTCGGGGTGCCGGCCCTGGGACGTGGCGACGCCGCACAGCAGGCGACCGTGCGCTCACCGTCCAAGGTCCCCGTCGCCTGGGCCATGATCCCATCGACGCCACTGACCGCCGCGACCTTCGCCGGGATCCCTGCGGTCGGAGCCCTGTTCTCCGCCGACGGAGGCCGGCTCACCCAGCATTTCTGCACCGCGAGCGTGGTCGACAGCCCGACCGGGAATCTGCTCATCACCGCCGCACACTGCGTCAGCGGCTCTGTGCACACTCAGCACCTCGTCTTCGTGCCCGGCCTCCACGATGACGTTCAGCCCTACGGCGTCTGGTCCGTGACGAAGGTCACCGTCGATGCCATGTGGTCCTCCTCGGCCGATCCCGATCACGACGTGGCGTTCCTGACGGTCCAGCGGGATGGCACGGCCGCCAGGATCCAGGACTTCACCGGGGCCAACAAGCTGGGCATGGGCAAGCCGTCCGGCGTCGTCCGTGTCGTCGGTTACCCGAACGACCAGGGCGCCCCGATCCGCTGCCAGAACCAGGCCGGCACCTTCAGCGCCAGGCAGCAGGAGTTCGACTGCAAGGACTACGGCGACGGCACCAGTGGCGGCCCGTTCGTGGCCGACGCCACGTCGTCCAACGGCAACGGCACCGTGGTCGGAGTCATCGGCGGACACGACACGGGCGGGTTGACCCCCGACGTCTCCTACTCGATCATCTTCGGCAAGGAGACGAAGGCGCTGTACAACACTGCCGTCTCCCAGAGCTGATCCGCTCCCGACCCCACTGTGATCATGCAGTTCGTGTCTACCCGAACTGCCGGGTCACTCGGGACCGCCCTCCTCGCGCAGGACCAGCTGGGCGACGGCGAAGGCGCTGTTGGCCGCCGGGACCCCGCAGTAGACGGCCACCTGCAGCAGCACCTCTTTGATCTCGTCCGGGGTGAGGCCGTTGCGGAGCGCCGCGCGGACGTGCATGGCCAGCTCGTCCAGATGCCCGCGCGCGGCCAGGGCGGTCAGCGTGATGCAGCTGCGGGTACGCCTGTCCAGTCCCGGCCGGGTCCAGATCTCCCCCCAGGCATAGCGGGTGATGAGCTCCTGGAAGTCCGCGGTGAAGGCGGTCGTGTTCACGATCGCCCGGTCCACATGAGCGTCGCCGAGCACCTCCCTGCGGACCCTCATCCCCTCGGCATGACGCGGCTCGTCGTTCAATCGAGTCCCTTCAGATGGTTGAGCATGGTCAGCGTGATCAGGTCGGGCCGTTCGAAGGACGCCAGATGCGAGGCGTCCGGCACGACCGTCAGAACAGCCTCCGGGATGCCCTGGGCGAGCTCCTCCGCATGATCGACCGGGGTGGCCGGGTCCTGCGCGCCTGCGATCACCAGGGTAGGCGCCCGCACCTCGGCAAGCCGGTCCCGGAGGTCGTAGCTCGCGAGGGCCGTACAGCAGGCGGCGTATCCCTCCGGGTCCGTCCCTCGCAACATGCCCACCACACGTTCGGCCCGGTCCGGGTGCCGCTCCGCGAAACCCGGGGTGAACCAGCGCCCGGACGCGGTCTCGGCCAGCCACTCCATGCCCTCGGCGCGCACCCGGCCGGCCCGCTCGAGCCACGGCCCGGGCTCCCCGAACCAGGCCGAGGTGCAGCACAGCACCAGGCCCGCCACCCGTTCGGGCACGCGCAGCGTCACGACCGAGGCGATCGCGCCGCCGAGAGAGACCCCGCCGATCGCGAACCGCCGGACGCCCAGTCCGTCGAGCAGAGCCAGAACGTCCTCCGCCAGATCGTCCATCATCGCCGGGCCGGGGATCACCTCGGACCCGCCATGACCGCGCAGGTCATAGCGGAGCACCCGCCAGGGCCCCATGAGATCGGGCAGCTGCGGCTCCCACAGATCCAGCGTCGTGCCGAGCGACGGGCCGAGGACCAGCACGGGCGCGTCGTCCGGGCCGTGCAGCCGGAAGTTCAGGCGGGCTGTCATGAGATCCTCTCCCGATACGCGGCCAGTGCCCGGTCCACCAGGGCGGGCGCGGCGCCCAGATATCCGGCCGGGTCGAGCAGCTCGTCCACGCCGGTCTCACCGTTCTTCGCGAGGACCTCGCGAAGAGGAATCCGCTCCCGGGCGGCTTGCCGCAGGAGTTCCGTGGCCCGGGCTCGGCCGAAGTGCGCCGCGAGACGTTCGGAGACGATCCCGCCGCCGGTCAGCTCCAGGTCATCCGCCATCCGGCCGGGGAACACCTCCAGCCCCTCCGCCAGCTCGGCGGCGGTGGCGGCCGCGCCCCCGGTGAGGCGCAGGCACTCGCGCAGCGGCTGCCACTCGGCATGCCAGGCGCCGACCGCCCGTTCGTGCTCGGCCAGCCCGGCGGCGGCGAGGACCTGGGCGTACACGGGGACCTGGAGAGCGGCCGACCTGATCATGACCGCCAGCACGGGGTTGCGTTTGTGCGGCATCGCCGACGATCCTCCGCGGCCCTCCGCGGCGGGCTCGGCCACCTCGGCGACCTCGGTCTGCGCGAGCAGCACGACATCCGTCGCCACCTTGCCGAGCGCCGTGGCGACCTCGGCCAGGGCCGCCCCCAGCCGAGCCACCGGGGTGCGGCGGCTGTGCCATGGCAGCAGCGGCTCCGCGAGCCCCAGCTCCGCCGCGTACAGCGCGAGCAACTCGGGACCGCTCAGAGCCGCCAGAGTTCCGGCGGCGCCGCCCAGTTGCACGGGCAGCGCCCGCCGGGCACGTATGAGCTCGTCGCGGGCGTCGAGACAGCCGAGCAGCCAGCCGCTCGCCTTGAGACCGAAGGTGGTGGGGACCGCCTGCTGGCCGAGCGTACGGGCCGCCATCGGTGTGCCGCGATGCCGTCCGGCCAGAAGCGCGACGGCCGCGAGCACCCGGTCCAGGTCGCGCAGAATAAGGCCGGTCGCCCGGGTCGCGACCAGCATCGCGGCGGTGTCCATGATGTCCTGGCTGGTGGCTCCCCGGTGAACGTCCTCGGCCATGCCCGGATCCACGGCCGCCCTCAACTCGGCGACCAGTGGAACGACCGGGTTGCCACTGTGTCGCGCCCGGCGGGCGAGATCGGCCAGATCGAGGGAGATGGTTCCGGCCGTACGAGTGATCGCCTCCGCGGTGGCGGCCGGAACCGTACCGGCACGGGCCTGGGCACGGGCCAGCGCGGCCTCGGCCTCGAGCAGCGCCCGCAGATAGGCGGCATCCGAGGTCGCGGCCTCGGCCTCGAGACCGGCGCGGACCGGCGACAGCAGCCCGGCATCCTCGGATGGCCCAGAAGGCGATGACTCAGAAGGCAAGGAAGACCGTCTCCTCCTCACCCTGCAGATGGACGTCGAAGCGGTACCCCTGATCTTCCCGTACCGCGATCAGGGTATTCCGGCGCTCGGGTTCCAGCGCGAGCAGCAGCGCGTCGGCCACCGCGTCCTCCGGAAAGTAGACACGGGTGGCGACCGGCTTCAGCAGACCACGGGCGAAGACGAGCATCGCGATGTACGGGTTGCCGCCGCCGGGCTTGATCGTCGTGAACCAGTAGCGGCCTTCGCGATCGGTGTCGCTTCGGCCGAAGCCGGAGAAGCCGTTCTCCGCCCGTACCAGCGCGCCCTCCTGGGCCGAGGTGCTTCCATCGGCATCGGCCTGGCGGATCTCCACGATCGCGTCGGGGACCGGCTCGCCCGCTCCGTCGAGGACCCGGCCGCGCAGCATGATGGCGTCCGGATGCCCCTGCGGCACCACATGGTGGCCCTCGGCATAGGGCAGGGCGAACCCGAAGAACGGCCCGACGGTCTGCGACGGCGTCATCATGAGTGCTCCATAGGCGTGTCGCCCAGCTGGATATCCCACTGGTAGCCCAGCGCCCACTCCGGCTCGGTGGTGTCGAGGTCGAAGCGGGCGATGAGCAGTTCGCGGGCCTTCTCGTCCGGAATCGACTGGAAGATCGGGTCGAAGGCGAACAGCGGGTCCCCGGGGAAGTACATCTGGGTGATCAGCCGCTGGGTGAACGCGGTGCCGAACACCGAGAAGTGGATATGTGCGGGCCGCCATGCGTTGTGGTGGTTGCGCCAGGGATAGGCGCCGGGTTTGACCGTGACGAACCGGTAGCGGCCGTCCGCGTCGGTGAGGCACCGCCCGGCCCCGGTGAAATTGGGATCGAGGGGAGCCGGATGCTGGTCCACGTCGTGGGCGTAGCGGCCGGAGGCGTTGGCCTGCCACACCTCGACCAGCGTGTGCGGCACCGGGTGCCCGGCGCCGTCCAGAACCTGCCCGGTCACGATGATCCGCTCGCCCAGGGGTTCGCCCGGGTGCCCCTGGGTGAGGTCGTGATCGAGCGGACCGAGCTCGTGCGCCCCGAACACCGGGCTGGTCAGCTCGATCGAGTCCGGGCCGAGCGCGGGCATGATCGGCTCGCGGGCGGGTGCCCGCAGCACCGTGCTCTTGTACGCGGGATACAGATACGGCGGATGCGTCATCACAATCGTCCTTCCAGCCATCCCTCCGTGATCATGCAGTCAATCGTCGAACGATTGCGTGATCACAGAGGGGAAAGGAGTGCTTCGGTCTGGGAGCGGATCTCTTCGGGGGTCACGCCAGGGGCGGTCTCGACCAGGACGAGTCCCTCAGGGGTGACGTCGAGGACGCCCAGATCGGTGATGATCCGGTGCACACAGGCCCGGCCGGTCAGCGGCAGCGAGCACTCCTTGACGATCTTCGGAGTGCCGTCCTTGGCGGTGTGCTCCATGAGCACGATGACCCGGCGGGCACCGTGGACCAGGTCCATCGCCCCGCCCATCCCCTTGATCATCTTGCCGGGGATCGACCAGTTGGCGAGGTCACCGGCCGCGGAGACCTGCATGCCGCCGAGGATCGCGACATCGATATGGCCGCCACGGATCATTCCGAACGACAGCGCGGAGTCGAAGTAGGAGGCGCCCGGCAGCACCGTGACCGTCTCCTTGCCCGCGTTGATCACATCTGGGTCGATCTCGTCCTCACGTGGATAGGGGCCGACACCGAGGACGCCGTTCTCGGAGTGCAGCACCACGTGCACACCGGGCGGGATGTGCCCCGGCACCAGCGTGGGCAGCCCGATACCGAGATTGACGTAGGAACCGTCGGTCAGCTCCGCCGCCGCCCGGGCCGCGATCTCCGCTCTGTCCCAGCTCACCGGTCGCTCACCGTCCTTTTCTCGATCCGCTTGTCGGCGGCCTGCTCCGGGGTCAGTTCAACGACGCGCTGCACGAACACCCCGGGGACATGGATCTCATCGGGGTCCAGGACACCTGGTTCGACCAGCTCCTCGACCTCGGCGACGGTGACCCGCCCGGCCATGGCGCACAGTGGGTTGAAGTTGCGCGCGGACTTGGCGAAGACCAGATTGCCGTGCCGGTCCCCCTTCGCGGCGCGAACCAGCGCGAAGTCCGTGATGATCGCCTCTTCGAGGACGTACTCGCGGCCGCCGAACTCCCGTACCTCCTTGGGCGGGGAGGCGACCGCCACGCTTCCGTCGGGCGCGTACCGCCAGGGCAGTCCCCCCTCGGCCACCAGGGTGCCCACCCCCGCGGGGGTGAAGAAGGCGGGGATGCCGCAGCCGCCGGCGCGCAACCGCTCCGACATCGTGCCCTGCGGGACCAGTTCCACCTCGAGATCCCCGCCGAGATAGCGGCGGGCGAACTCCTTGTTCTCTCCGACGTACGATCCGGTCACTCGGCCGATACGGCCCGCGGCCAGCAGCACGCCCAGCCCCTGGCCGTCGACGCCGCAGTTGTTGGAGACGACGCGCAGGCCGCCCGTTCCCTGTCCGTACAGGGCATCGATCAGCACCGCCGGGACACCACAGAGCCCGAAACCGCCCACCGCGATCGACGAACCGTCCCCGATGTCGGCGACCGCCTCCGCGGCGGAGCTCACGACCTTGTCCATGATGCTCCTCACTTGTCGTAGGGAAGGCCGACGTAGTTCTCCGCCAGCGTGGTGGCCGCCGCCTCCGAGGAGGTGACGTAGTCGAGGTAGGACCGCTGGAGCCGCCGGCCGTAGGCGTCGTCGGAGTCGAAGGTGTGCAGCAGCGTGGTCATCCACCAGGAGAAGTGCTGTGCCCGCCACACCCTCTTCAGGCACTCCTCGGAGTAACCGTCGAGCAGTTCGGTGGAGCCGGTGGCGAACCATGCGTCGAGCGCCTCGGTGAGCAGACGTACGTCGGCGACGGCCAGGTTGAGGCCCTTGGCACCGGTCGGCGGCACGATGTGCGCGGCGTCCCCGGCGAGATAGAGCCGGCCGTACTGCATCGGCTCGACCACGAAGCTGC
Source organism: Actinomycetes bacterium (assembly GCA_025964575.1). Taxonomy (GTDB): domain Bacteria; phylum Actinomycetota; class Actinomycetes; order Streptosporangiales; family Streptosporangiaceae; genus Actinomadura_E. The sequence goes on along the minus strand of JAOPYO010000207.1, from coordinate 1,820 downwards.
GCATCGGGGTGATGCCCTTCTCCAGGATCGGCCCGGTGGTCAGCTCGAAGCCCGGAACGGTCTCCAACCGGGCCTTCAGCTCCGACCAGATCCGCTCGTCCGACCATTCCGCGAGATCTTCGTCCGGTGGCACCTGGAGATAGAAGCGGCTGATCTCCGGCGAGCGCATGCTGTGCAGCGCGAAGCCCCGGTCGCTGCGCGCGTAGATGAGCTCCTCGGCCGACGGTGGCACCCGGGCCAGCACGCCCAGCCAGGCGAAGGGATAGTCGCGCTCGTACGCCGTGAGCGCTCCCTCCGGGATCGACGGCCGGGTCACCCCGTGGAAGCCGTCGCAGCCCGCGATGACGTCGCAGTCCAGCCGTACGGTCTCGCCGTCACGGACGAAGGTGATGGCCGGCGTGTCGGAGTCGATGCCGTGCACGGCGACGTCGGAGAGGTCGAAGAGGATCTCGCCACCCGCCGCCAGCCGGGCCGCTATGAGGTCCTTGACCACTTCCTGCTGGCCATAGACGGTGATCGCGCGGTCGGGGACCAGGTTCTCGAAGGCGATGCGGTGTCCCTGCCCGCCGTACCGCAGCTCGATGCCGTGGTGCGGCAGGCCCTCCCTGCGCATCCGCTCCCCCACGCCGGCGTCGTTGAGGGTGTCGACCGTGCCCTGCTCGAGCACCCCGGCGCGGAGCCGCTTCTCCACGTACTCCCGGCTGCGGATCTCCAGCACCACCGAGTCGATGCCCCGCAGGTGCAGCAGATGGGCGAGGAGCAGTCCCGCCGGCCCTGCGCCGACGATCCCGACCTGAGTACGCATGACATGTCTCCGAAGCAAGGGAGTAAGAAGGACGAAAGCCATCAGTCTGATCATGCGTGTTCAGCGACGGCCGTACACCGTTTCCTTCCGTTGAGCGGAAGGAAGCGGTCATCGGGGCGGAAATCCGCCGGTGGCTACCGGTCCCCACCGCTCGGGGGTGAGGCGCAGCAGTGATTTGCCCTGCTTGATCATGGCCTCGCGGTATTCGTCCCAGTCGGGGTGTTCTCCGGCGATCACGCGGTAGTAGGCGACCAGCGGCTCGATCGCCTCGGGGATGTCGAGGATCTCCGCGGGGCCGTCGACCTGGACCCAGGGGCCGTTGAACTCATCGGAGAGCACGACCACGCTGGCCCGGGGGTCGCGACGAACGTTGCGGGCCTTGGCACGTTCCGGGTAGGTGGACACCACGATCCTGCCCTCGTCATCCACGCCACAGGTGACCGGTGACGCCTGCGGGCCGCCGTCGGCCCGTGTCGTCAGCAGAATCGCCTGGTGGCGGGGCCGGACGAAATCAACGAGTTCAGCGCGGGTGACGACCGTGTTGGTAGCGATGTTCGGACTCATCCGACCACCCTAATCGCATACCGCGCGCTTCACGGAAGCGTGCGCCGCCGCAGTCTCGCCAGCGTGAACGCCAGGTGCGGCTCCAGCCCGCCGGCTCCGACGCCGGCCCCGTGGCAGGAGCCGGCGCCGGATCATGGTGGGTCAGGGGATCGGGATGATCCTCGTGGTCGCCGGCACCGCGAGCCCGGTCGGACCGGCGGCGGTCAGGTAATCGGCGAACGCGTCGATGTCCTGGGCGCCGCCGAGGGGGTTGGTGCCCTCGTTGAAGACGGTGAACCCGTCGCCACCGAAGGCCAGGAAGTTGTTCATCGTCACCCGCAGGCTGGTCGTCGGGGTCACGACCGCACCACCCACCTTGATCTCACCGATCTTGTCGGCGCAGGCCGTCGCAGCCGGATTGGACTGGTAGGTCAACGTCGAGGAGATCTGCAGGACCCTCCGGGGGGTCTGG
>JAOPYO010000396.1 GCA_025964575.1 Actinomycetes bacterium | reverse complement strand
TCATGTACACGCGTAGCGCCTTCAGCAGACGCCTCTATGGCGCCGACAACGAGCAGCGTGAGGTCCAGATGGAAGAAGGCCTAACCGGTTGGCTTCCGGCGCAGCGCCACTCCGGCCACAACATAGGTGACACCGACACCCACGTGATCCTCGTAGAACTGAAAGAGGGCCATGCAGCATCACCGCCAGGTGTACTTGGGCCGGAGTGACCACCGGATAGGTCCCGCAACGTTCGGCTCGAAGATCCGCTCACAACGGGCCCTTGAGCGCCTGGGCGCAACCCCCGCTGGCACTGAACCAGACTGTCACGGTCGGGGTGCGAACGTCGTGCTCCAGCTCTGTGCCGACCCCGACCGGCGGGACTCTCCCAGGACTCGTTAGAAGTTGTCCGTCGGTGACGAAGGCGACCCAACAGTTCAATCCGCATCACCTGTTCGAGCCGAACGGGGGTGCCGCGTCGCTCCTGCGTGTGAAGCGGAGATTCAGCGCGACCGGATGAAAGGCGGGATCTGGTAAGAGCCGTCGAGGGCCGTTCGCTTCGGCAGGTAAAGCCGCAGGATCAGGTGGAAGGGGTCCGACGGCGCCGGCAGCCAGTTCGCGCGCGCCGCCGGGTCCTTCGGCGGGTCGTGCTGGACGTACACGGTGAGCGAGCCGTCCTTGCCGTAGTGCAGTCCGCGGGTGCGGTCGCCGACGGCGTAGCGGTCGACCTGGTTGGCGTACAGATAGTTGTCTTGCTGGTACATCGTCAAGGACCAGAAGGCGTTGACCGGCGGCAGCTGTCCCTTGCGGAAGGTGATCGTGTACCGGTGACGCCCCGACAGCGGGCGCCCCCCGTCGTCCTGGTAGCTCGTCGGGTAGGTCGCGATGCGCGGCACGTTGGCGCCCAGCAGGTCCGTGGCGATCACCGCCCGGCCGAGGTACTGCCGGCCGAAGTCGCCGATCCACGGGTCGACCATGACGCTCCACCCGTGCCGTCCGGCCGAGGTGGTGGCCCGGTAGCTCCGCGCAGCGTCCGCGACGAGTCGTACGGCGGCGGAGGTGCCCGCGGTGACGGCTGGGTCCGGCGCGGTGCCGGGTCCGAATCCGGAGGGGTTGCCCGCGACGTCCGCGACGTCGGCGGCCTGCACCGCGACGGGGGAGGGGTTCGGGTACTGCACGCCGGCCGGTGCGAGCGCGTCGAGCACGCAGGCCTGGGCCGCCGGCGGCGGGTCGAGCGTGAGCTGGCGGTTCAGGGCGGCGATGAAGTCGACCCCTGTCGGCCGCGCCGGCTTGGCCTGCGCGGGCGGCGGCTGGTCGAAGACGACCGACCTACCGCGCACGCCGAGGCGCCAGGCCGGGAGCGGTGTGGCGACGTACCGCTGCAGCAGCGGGCGGGCCCGCTGCAGATCGGCGGCGTCGTCCACCAGGGTCCGGCCGAGGAGCCAGACCGTGCGGGTGGGGCTGTGCAGCACCCGGACACCGGGTGGGACCTCGCCGGTCCAGCCGGGTGGTGCGAGCAGGTACGAGCCGGCCTTGGTCCCGGTCGCTCCCGAGCCCACGTACGCGAAGGAGTTCGACCACGCGTCCATGAACTGGAAGGTGTAAAAGCGCCCACCGGTGTCGGGCACGTCGATGACCAGTGGTCCCTGCGCGAGGCTCAGCCAGCCGACCGTGTAGGCGGTGTCGACGTTGGGCGACACCACACGCCGGCTCTCCGGCGTGGTGAGCGCGGCGATGCTCACGATGGTGTTCCGGAGGCGGAACTGGCGAACCGTGTCGTGCACCTCGACCAGGGGCAGCCCGTAGACGTAGGCGACCTCTGCGGCGGCGAAGGTCTTGGCCGCCGCCAGCCGCTCTGCTGTGGAGCCGGTCGTGAGGCGGTCGGCGTAGGCCCAGGCATCGCGCTGGACATGGCTCTCGAAGCTGCGCAGCCCCGGTGCGGACGTGCCGTAGGCGCAGTCTGGCAGCAGGTCCGGGCGGGACCTCTCGGCGGCCAGGACGGGACCTGCGGTGAGAGCCATGGCGGCGGGGAGCGTCGCAGCGAGCGTCCTGGCGAGCGTGGGGCGGCGGTGGGTGGCAGTCGGGCGCGCGGGACGAACTGGACGCAAGGCTGGGTCATTCTCCACTCATCCAGTAGAGAATCCGGCGCCGGAGGCGTCAACGGTGGTGCTGTGTTGCGTTGGCCACACAGCGTTGCTGGCTGTCAGGCCCAGGCATCCCGGTTGCGGAGGGTCGCCGAGTTCTGCAGGTCAGTGGGGATGGACGTGTGATGCGTTCATTCCTCATGTGTTGGTCGTTACGAGCAGGAAGCTGGCCCCGGTCAGCGTGCGTCACCAGGGTGACGGGCCGGCCTGCATTGTCCAAGCAGGCGCCCGCGACTCGTGCCCGCTACATGCCCGATCCACAGCAAACCTGGCACCTCCACACGACTCTCAACACCACCAGAACGCCTGAGAAATAAGGAAAGTCGCGAAGTTGAGCGCGTGAGTCCCAGCCTGGAAGTGTGGGGGTCAGGCGTTCGAGTCCCTCAGCGCCACCCAGATGACCTTGGACGATGACTCACCGTCATCGTCCCAGAGTCGTCTTCGTGGCCGT
>JAOPYO010000381.1 GCA_025964575.1 Actinomycetes bacterium | reverse complement strand
GCCCGGGCGGCGGCGATGCGCTCGCGCCGCTCGGCGTCCTGGCCCTTGGACGGCTTCTTCCTCGTGGCCACGTACCATCCCCCGTAGATACTTGAACTTTCAAGATCTGACCACTGTAGACGAGCCGGGCAACGGCTCGGAACGGAGCAGAGCCTGCGCTCAGTGAATTTGAACTTTCAAGTACCTTGTCGTAGGCTTCCAATGAACTTGAAGATTCAAGCTTCCGCGGGAAGGCCCGACATGACCATCCAGACCCCGGCTCGGATGCCGGCCATCTACCTCAGCCACGGCGCCCCGCCACTGGCCGACGACCGGCTATGGACCGCCCAGCTCGCCGCCTGGTCCGCGGACCTGCCGCGCCCGAAGGCGATCCTCATGGTCTCCGCCCACTGGGAGGACGCCCCACTCACCCTGGGCGCGACCACCGCCGTGCCGCTGGTCTACGACTTCGGAGGCTTCCCGCAGAGGTACTACCAGGTGACCTACCGCGCACCTGGCGCCCCGGACCTCGCCGCCCGGGTCCGCGCACTGGTGGGCACCCCGGTGCACGACGCCCCTGACCGGGGCCTGGACCACGGCGCCTACGTGCCACTGGTGGAGATGTACCCCGGCGCCGACATCCCCGTCCTGCAGATCTCTATGCCCACTCTGGACCCGCGGGGGCTGTACGACCTGGGCCGCCGGCTGGCCCGCCTCCGCGACGAGGGCGTACTCATCATCGGCAGCGGCTTCTTCACCCACAACCTGCGGGGCATCGACCCGTCCCTGAGCACCGAGCAGGCACCCGCCTGGTCGAAGGAGTTCGACGCCTGGGGACGCGAGGCCCTCGCCGCCCACGACATCGACGGTCTCCTCGACTTCCTGCACAAGGCGCCGTCCGGTCGGATGGCCCATCCGCGCACCGAGCACTTCGCGCCGCTCTTCGTCACCCTCGGCGCCGCCGAGCATGATCTCGGCACTCAGCGGCAGGTCATCGACGGATTCTGGTACGGCCTGGCCAAACGGTCCGTCCAGTTCGGCTGACCTAAGGCACGCCCTAGCCAGAGATCGGTCCGGCAGATCGTCGCGAGTGCAAGGCGTCACCATCACGAAGGCGTCGGCCGCCTCCAGCCATGGCGTCACCGCCGCGAGCAGCTCCCCGGTTTCGGGGACCGGGCTGTGCAGCACCGCTGGGGCCGTGGTCTCGGCCGAAGTCGGCAGAGGCGGTAGGTCGTTTACAGCACCCTGTCCAGGTGTCAACCCAGACGGCACTATCAGGACACAAAAGTGCTTTAATGTCGCAATTCATGACACATCGTCCATGCCGAAAGCACTCCGACCAGGGCTTATTCGGTCATCGACCTCGACGGATGCTCTCCATTCGGCGTGCCAACCTGCAGCATTCTTCTTGACAAATAGTGCCATCAGGCGATACCGCGTCTGTCATGGCGCCGTGCGGAGCGACAACTGCCCGACACTCGGCACTTCGCCCCCGCCGGACCTGCGGTCTTGCGTACAGGGGGGCTCTCATCAGCGTCTATGAATTTTCTGTGAAGTCTCAGTAAACCTTGATCGTCCCCCGAGCGTCCTTCCTCCTGCAAGCCCAGTAAGTGGTGATCCGCACCATAACTCCTGGGATGCGATTTTTTATTTATAGGGGGAATGATGTATGCCTGAGTCAGAGTCGAACGTGCCGGAAGTGCCCCGGCAGGGACCAACGGTGCTGGCTCCGACCCGGACTGAGAGCTTCTGGCTCGTCCGGCTCTACCGCCGCCTGATGCCGCGCGCCCTACGTTCGCGTGTGGCCAGGCTGGTAGCGCCCGAGGTGCGGAACCGGGTGATCCTTCGTGCGGCCGCCGGCGGCCCGTTGCGGCGTCTCCGGAACAAGATCGCGCACATGTGGCTCCGGACCCGCCATCCGATGCTGATACAGGGCCGGATCCTGGTCCGCGAGGGTGGGCGAATCCGGATCGCGGTGGCCGGGGACGACATCAGCCCGCTGCAGGTCCGGCGTACGACCCTGGATCTGGTGTGCGATGCGCTGACCGCCGGGGCTGTGCCGTTCTTCTGTGTACGTTCCTTCGAGGACACCGGTTCGACCGTGGCGGTCTCCGCCGCGGACCGGGACCGGGCCATCGATGCTCTGGAGGCCGCGTGTACGCCGGCGGCGGCGTATGTGGGACCGGCATCGGGAGACACCGACGAACAACGGGCGGGCCTTGGGCCACGGGCTTGGAAGGCCGTCGCCGGCATGCCGGTCATCAGGATCGTCCAGTATCACTGCTCCCCACAGGGCAGTCTCATGCTGGGCCGGCCTTATGGCTGCAGCGTCGAGTTCTGGAAGCCCCAGGGAGAGGAGTTGGTCGCCCCCCGTCCCAATCGCATGGCCACGAGCATCCCGCTCAACGGAGAGATCGTGGCCGTGCCGGAGGAGGCCTTCACCCGCCTGGCACCGGCCGCGGCTTCGGCTCGTCAGTACCCGACCCGCTCCGAATTCATCGGCACGCTCGTCGACGACGTTCCCTTCCCCGTCGACGTGGTCTACACCTGGGTCGACGGCAGCGATGCGGCCTGGCAGATCCGCCGTGACACGGCCCTTGGCGTCGTCGATGCGGGGACCCTCAACGAGCAGGCGGCCAACGACGCGCGCTACATCAGCCGCGATGAACTGCGCTATTCGCTTCGATCGTTGGCGATGTACGCGCCATGGGTGCGGCACATCTGGATCGTCACCGACAGCCAGGTTCCGGTCTGGCTGGACATCTCCCATCCGAAGGTCACCGTGGTCGACCACAAGGAAATCTTTGGTGACCGAGGCGCGCTGCCGACCTTCAACTCGCATGCGATCGAGTCCCAGCTGCACCATATCGACGGGCTCGCCGAACACTTCCTCTACTTCAACGACGACGTGTTCCTCGGCCGTCCGGTCATCCCGGGCGACTTCTTCCTCTCCAACGGTATGACCAAGTTCTTCCTGTCAAAAGCGCAGGTCTCGCTCAGTCAACGGTCCGTGGCCGACATGCCGGTGCTGGCCGCGGGAAAGAACAACCGCAAGCTCATCGAGGAGACGTTCGGCCACGTGCTCATCCAGAAGATGAAGCACGTCCCGTCACCGTTGCGACGCAGCCTGCTGGCCGAGATCGAGGAACGATTTCCCGAAGAGAGCGCCGAAACCGCTCGCCATCAGTTCCGGCA
>JAOPYO010000200.1 GCA_025964575.1 Actinomycetes bacterium | reverse complement strand
ACCTCGAAGATCACGGGGGCCAGGATGACGGAATCCTAACGATCCCTATCAAGGCAACCCTCGCTGGCCTCTACCAGCGCTGAAACAAGGACGTGGCACGTTTCGCTCGTATTCCGGCCCCACCCCTTCAACACCCTGAGCCTGCGCAGGGTGTCGCTACCGGCGATCATCGCCGAGTGGGACGACATGATGCGGGTCGCCGGATCGTTGGTGACCAGCAAGGTTCGCGCCTACGACCTGATCAAGATGATGACCGCGGGCGGCCGCCTCACCGGCCTGGGCAACGCCTTCGCCCACTACGGCCGCATCTTCAAGACCCTCCACCTGCTCCAGGTCATCCACGTCGAGGAGTACCGCAGGATGATCGGAACGCAGCTGAACGTCGGCGAGTCCCGCCACAACCTGGCCCGCCACATGCACTTCGGGAACCTCGGCCGCCTGACCAGGGGTTATGAACGCGGTATGGAAAATCAGCTCGGCGCGCTCGGGCTCGGTCTGAACGCGGTCACATACTGGAACTCGTTGTACGTTGACGCGGCAGTGCAGCGGCTGGAGGCCGGCGGGCTCGGCGTCGGCCCCGCGATACGCGCCCGGCTCCTGCCCCTGCTGTTCGAGCACGTCAACTTCCACGGCTCCTACCCCTTCCGCCGCCCTGACCTGCAAGGAAGCCTCCGCGACCTGCGAGACCCGAACGCGGCCGAACCGGAGGAGGAGTAGACAACGGTGCCAGACCCCACAGGCATCCCCGGCGACGACGAACCGGCACCTTCCGCCGAACCCGACGGGCCCGACCCAACTCCGGACCCCGCACCGTCGAGGCCCTCCTACACCGTGCCGACCCGGCCCGACGGCTGGCCCGACCTGCTGGGACGCAGGCCGCTGTCCAGCACCGACCGGGCCCGGCTGCGCGCCCGGCTGGAGGAACGGCCACCCGACGCCCTGGACGCGCCCGGCCCGTTCCTGTGCTACCTGACCATCGACGGCCTCGACCGCGAGACCGACCCTGCCAAGGCCACCCGGCTGCGCGGCCGCATCCACGCCGCCGCCCGCACCGCCGCCGAACAGCGCCACACCACCTACCACACCACCGACAGCGCGATCACCATCGGCATCGCCGGACCCGACGCCCAGCAGCGCATCGACCAGCTGCGCGCCGCGCTCGCCAAGCTCACCACCAAACACGGATGGACCACCTGCGACATGCGCGACCCCGAAGCATACGACGACGAGGAACAATGACCACCGTGACCGACAAAGCAGCCGATACCACGGCAGCACTCACGCCATCCAGCACGCCCGCACCGACCCGGCTGCTGCCGATTGCCGAGCTCACCGAGATCCTGGCCAGGCTGGACCGGTCGGTCACCGGCGCCGAAGACGGTCCGCCTGAGGTGACGGCATTGCACCTGACCCGGGTGCTGGTCCCGCCGCCGGACGCCCCGCTGTTCTGCTCCCGGTCAACCCTCACCCAGTTGTGAAGCGTGTACTCGCTGATCCCCAGATCCCGCGCGACCTCCGCAACGGGCTTCCCGGTCTCCCTCACGATCCGCACGGCTCCCACCCGGAACTCCGGATCAAACCTGCGCCTCTTGACTCCCACGACCCAACCTTCTCTCCAGGTTCGGTGGTCTCCACGCTACGGGGGGAAGCCCAGTCATCGGCTACCCCGCCTTCGGGGTCGCCGCCGCCGCTGGGCTCGGCGCGGACCTGTCGAAGATCCTGCTGCTCTCGCAAGGCTCTACCCGCCAGGACACCACCACCGCTGGTCGATCTGGCGACGACGCCACCAGTACCGCGTCAAACAATGTCACTACCAGCGGCGATGGGTGTCCGATAGGTCGTAGGTCCCAGCGTTATTGCTCCACCACGAACACCGGCTCGACGTTCAGCTCGCTGATCCGCCAACCGTCGGGCGTTCGGACGGCCTTGTTGCGGGCCAGCCCGTAGCGCCGGGAGGCCGGTACGAGACTGTCGGCGTGGCCGGACAGGGCGGTGATGTAAGCGCGGATCGTCGCGGTGTCGCCGTCGACGTCGATCAGCACGCTGCTGAACCGGTGGAGCAGGCGGGTGTAGTCCTTGTTGCCGGCCTCGATCTGTGCGATTAGGACGTCGCGGCCGGAACCGGTCCCGTTGCGGGTCGTGCCGGTGGCGTCCTGCGTCAGAACGGTGTTCAGGTCGTCGAAGCGGTGCTCGTCCAGGGCCCGGCCCAAATGCAGCAGCAGGTCGTGCAGCTCGGCCCGGTCGGCCAGGGTTCGCAGGTCGTAGTTCATGAGGTGTCCTTTCGGGGCTGGATGAAGGAACTATGGGGGGCGCAGCGGGAGGCGCGCATCACTCCTGCCCCGTTGTTGCGCAAAGTCGCAACGGTGTCCGCTCCGCGTTGCCACCGCTCGGTTTTCTGGGGCAGGATGCGGATTCACGGGGTGGGACGTCAGGGGGGCCGGCGATGTCTGAGGCGGTGTGGTTGAAGTCGCTGCGGGCCGGGCGCGGTGTGTGCCCGCTGTTCGGGGCCGATGTCGTGGTGGCCCGGTTCGCCGAGATCGTCTCCGTCGAACGCAGCGAGCGGCTGGTCATGGTTCCCGCGTCGTCCCAGCGCCCGCTGCTGGGGACGCTCCCGGTACCGCCGGATGTGCGTACGCGCTGGCTGGGGTCGGCCCCGTCGGGCCATGACGTGCGCCTGATCGCCGCCGGCGCCGAACATCGGATCCTGCCGGCCCTGCCGGCCAAGATGGTCATCATCGACCGGGCGGTCGTCATGACGCCCATCGACCCGGAGGATCCGCTGAAGGGGGTCTGGCAGATCACCGCCAAGCCGCTGGTGCGCGCCCTGGTCGAGATGTACCAGCGGCTGTGGGGGCAGGCGGCCGAGCCGGTGCGATGGCCGGCGGGGCTGTCGGCCAGGGAGCGCGCCGTGGTGACGCTGCTCGCCGAGGGCTGCACCGACCAGACGGTGGCCGAGCAGCTGGGCCTGAGCCGGCGCACCATCACCTACACGGTCGCGGACCTGATGGAGAAGTACGGGGCGCGCAGCCGGTTCCATCTGGCGCTGCTGCTGGCCGGAGCCGACACCGGAGATTTATTCGACACGACCCGGGTCTACGCTGAGGCACACGACCACCGCAGGACCTTGAGTTGACGTCACAATCACCATGATCAGCGGTGGTCGCTTCGTCTCTTCAGCCACCCCAGTCACACCAGTCTCATCGACCCGACGCGCCATCCGGTTTCCTCACCAGACAGGACCGCGCACGCAGGACCGACACCGGGAGCGCCGAACCCACGGAAGCGGCACGACCGTCTCCATGGTCGTCTACCCGCCCCGGCGTGCCGCCCTCCTTGGCGATTGTTGGCACCCCGCCGCAAGTAGCCGATCATGGGTGTCATCATTAGACGGTTAGACGACACCCTGCGAGAACGCCGCGAACCCGCCCCGGAAACCAGACACCGAGGGATGAAACAACCCGCCAGGCGGCCAAAATCCGAGGCAGATTGACGACAGGATTTTCCGACAGATAGAACGGGGTCCTGACCTTCCGAGGAGGACCCGGTGCAGTACGTCTACTCCCGCGTCTCCACCGCCACCCAGTCCCTCCTCCGGCAACGACACATCCTCACCGAGGCCGGACTGCTGATCCGTACCGAGGGCGTCGCCGAGGGATTCCACCCCGCCGCGGGAGTACTCCTGTTCGAGGACCCCGCGACCACCTCCAAGATCCCCGCCCTCGACCGGCCCGCCTTCGGCAAGATCGCCACCGCCGCACACCCCGGCGACACCCTCACCGTCTCCGAACTGTTCCGGCTCTGCCGCGACCTCATCGACATCCACGCCGTCCGCGACTGGTGCCACCACCGCGGCGTGAAGCTGCGCGTCCTGTCCGGACCACTGTCCAACTTCCACGACCTGGCCGCCGACGACGCCACCACCACCGCCCTGATCATCAACGTCATCACCGCCGTCGGCCAGTTCCAACGCGACCTCCAAAACGAACTCACCGCCGAAGGCATCACCGCCGCCGAAGCCGAGGGCCGCTACCGCGGCCGGCCCGCCGCGCTCGCCGGAACCCAACTCGACGAGGTCCGGGCGGCCTACCGCGACCAGGGCACCTCGATCGCGGCTCTCGCCCGCGAACACGGAGTCAGCCGGGTCGCCGTCCGCACCGCACTCGCCGACCTACTTCCGAACCCGAGGATCTCGCCCGACACTCGCTGACCTGCGGCTCAGTCCTTAGCGTTCCTACCCGTCAGTAGAGTCCCCGGACCCCGTACCGGCGGCTCAGCGTCGCCTGGCTACCCGGGCCGAACTCCTGCAACGAGGCGAGCGCGGCGTAGTGCCACTTGCGGGCGTCGACGTGACCGAGCCCCTCGTTGATCAGCCGATCCGAATACGCGGACAGCTGCGACAACAGACGGCTCGTCCGTCGACGCAGCCTGTCGGGCGTCTTCGTCTCGCCGTCGTACGGCATGTCCGCGGCTTCGACTCTGCTGGTCATGACGCCGATTCTACCCGTTTGCGTTAGTTCGACTAACAATGTACGTTCATTCACGCCGCAACGTTAATGCAATAAACGTTGGGTGAGTGAACTCCAGGAAGGAAGATCCACCATTCCCACCAAGACACTGCTGATTCCCACCATGGACGGCCAGGCCGACGCCTTCGCCGCCTTCCCCGACGGTGGCGGCCGGCACCCAGGGGTGCTGATGTACGCGGACGGCTTCGGCATCCGGCCCGTGCTGCGGGAGATGGCCCGCGAACTGGCCAGGCACGGGTACTACGTGCTCGTCCCCAACTTCTTCTATCGGCACGGCCCGGCACCGGTGATCGAACTTCCCGAGCACATCGGAGAAGAGGTCCGGCCCGCGGTCATCGCCCAGCAGATGCCCTTGATCGAGGCGCACACCACCGAACGTGTCCTGCGCGACGCCGACGCCTACCTCAGGTTCCTCACCACCCAGCCCGAGGTCAGCGCCGGACCGGTCGCGGTGACCGGCTACTGCATAGGCGGCCTCCTGGCGGTGCGCACCGCCGTGGCCCACCCCGGCCAGGTGGCCGCTGTCGCCGGATTCCACGGCCCCGTGGGCGCCGTCGGGCCCGATAGCCTCTCCAAGATCACCGCCCAGGTCCACTTCGGCCACGCCGAAACCGACATCACGCCCGAGGCCCTCGGCGAGCTCAACCAGGCCCTGGATGCCGCGGGTGTCGACTACACCTCCGAGATCTACCCCGGCACCGTCCACGGCTTCACCATGTCCGACACCGACGCCTTCAACCCCTCCGCACTGCAGCGCCACTGGGACCGCCTGCTCCCGCTCCTCGACCGCACCCTGACCAGTAGCTGAGGCTCCGGCCCGGAACAAACCTGAAGTACACGGCTCCGGAGTCCTAGCTCGGACGCCAGCCGCAAAGTAGCGGCCGGCGTCCTGGTGATCGTGGTCATGGGCTCTCTGCCGCCGCAGCCTGTTCGTCGTGCTCGCGCAGTATCCGCATCACGGTCGCAGGTGAGGGGTTCTCGCCGCGCCCGCTCGGGGGGCTGGTGCTCTCTACCTGTGGCCGTGGTCGGTGGAATCCTCATAGGCCCTGTTGTGCGGGGATTGTGCAGGTCCAGCATGCCGGTCAGCTCGCCTGCCCGAGGTCCAGTCCTGGGACGGGGCCAAGGTCGAGCTGTTTGCTCATGTCCAGCTCGAACTTCCCGTACAGGTTCAGATGGGACCAGAACAGGGCGGACAGGCCGCGCCGGTCGGCGTCGGTGAGTTTGGCCCTCGAGTAGGAAAGGAACGGTGAACCGGGGTTACTGTCACATCCGTTGACGGCGGTGGTTCATGATTGGGCTGGTTTGTCTGTCGGGTTGTACGGCGGGTGGGTGTTGACCAGCCGATTTATGAGGGGTGTGTTCGATGGCGGTGGCGACTTTGACCGCGGAGCAGCGGGTGTATGCCTTGGCGAAGGCTGCGGAGGCCAGGCAGGTGCGCGGTGAGTTCTTGGCCGGTTTGAGGTCCGGTGGGATCGGCTTGGCGGAGTTGTTCGACCGTGCTGGTGAGGACATTGTGAAGAAGACGCGGGTGTCTGTGGTGTTGCGGGCTTTGCCGGGGTTTGGGCCCGCGGGGGTTGCGGCGTTGATGGCGATCTGTGGTGTGGCGGAGAAGGGCCGGGTGGGCGGTCTGGGCGAGCAGCAGCGCGAGCGCCTTCTGCGGGCTGTCGCGGACTGAAGCGGGAGATCGGCTGCTGGGGCGGGGCCCTGTGCTGTCGGTGAGGTGGATTCTTGAGTCCGGCGTTCACGGTGCGGCGGTCTGTGTCGGCGCTGTCGTCTGGGTGAGGTGGCGGTAGATGGTGGGGCGGGTGACGCCGAATTCGTCGGCGATCTGCTGGACGGTGTGGCGGCGTTTGCCGTCGTCGGTCTTCTCCTCGTACATCTGGCGGGCGAGCTTGACCTGACGAGGACCGAGTTTGGGTTTCTGGCCGCCGGTGCGGCCGCGGGCCCGGGCGGCTTCCAGTCCGTCCATGGTCCGCTCGGACATCAAGGCGTGCTCGAATTCGGCGATCGAACCGAGGATCTGGAAGAACATGCGGCCGACGGCGGTGGAGGTGTCGATGCCCTGGTCGAGGACGACCAGGTCGACGCCGCGCTCCTGTAGCTGTTTGGACAGGGCGATGAGGTGTTCCAGGGAGCGGCCGAGCCGGTCGAGTTTGGTGACGACGAGTTGATCCCCGGCGCGCAGGACGAGCAGGGCTTTGTCGAGTTCGGGGCGGCGGGCGAGTTTCCCGGACGCCTTGTCGATGAAGATCTGTTCGCAGCCGGCGGCGCGCAGTGCGTCGAGTTGGGCTTCGGGGTGCTGGTCGCGGGTGGAGACCCGGGCGGTGCCGATGCGCATGCGAAAACTGTAACGTGAACGGGTGTAGGCGTGACATAGCCGCGTACACGGGAATCTTTACAGATGTGACCTGGGGGAACGCCGGTCGGGCGGATGTGTCTCGTGAACGTTCGTTACCGGACAC
>JAOPYO010000362.1 GCA_025964575.1 Actinomycetes bacterium | reverse complement strand
CGATCAGGTACGGGACCGGATGGACTTGGACCGTTCCCCAGAGGCCGGCTCCTCCCAGTGCAGGGGGCAGCACAGCCGCAGTGGCCAGCACGATCCGACCGAGGCGGGGGTTTCCACCCGAATCGTTGGCCATGGCCCCAGAGTGTCAGGAGCAGTCGCCTTGTGCGCAGGGCTTCGCACCCATCGCGATCACACCGTGACATCCGGCGAGCCAGTGGTCGTATCACGCCGGGGGCGAGTGGCCCCTGATATTCCAGATGGCGAGCTTATCGAGGCGCGGTGAACTTGACAGGTGACTCCACTCCGTCAATCTTGTGGCCATGCAGCGTGACAGGGAGAGGCGGGCCGGACGGTCCTTGCGCGGGGACCTGCTCGACGCCGCGGCCGAACTCATCACCCGGCACGGGTATCGGGGTGTCCGGATGCAGGACATCGCGGACGCGGCGGGGGTCAGCCGGCAGACCGTCTACAACGAGTTCGGCGACAAACTGGGGCTCGCCCAAGCGCTGATGCTGCGCGACCACGAGCACTACCTCGACGGTGTCGACGAGGCGCTCTCCTGCCATGACGATCTGCATTCGGCCGTGGCCGCGGCGGTCGCCTACAGCCTGGAGACCGCCGCCGACGATCCGTTCAAGAAGGCCGTGCTGACCGGCGCCGGCAGCGAGGACCTCCTGCCGCTGTTCACCACCCAGGCCGAGCCCATGCTGTTCTCCGCTCGTACCCGCATCATCGAGCACGCGATCCGGCACTGGCCGGAGCTGGACCGGGAAGCGGTGACCGAACTGGCGGACGCGGCCGTCCGGCTGACGCTCAGCCACGTGCTGCTGCCCGCGGAACCGCCCGAGAAGGTCGCCGAGCTGATCGCCCGGATCGTCACCCGCTATCTCCGCTGAGCTCGCCACGAAAATACGGAGCGCGATGCCCGAGTAGACCGAGCGCTAACGGCCGGCGGCCTCGGCGACCAGCGCCTCGAACAGCCTCAGGTCATCGCCCTCTTCCGGGTGCCACTGCACGCCGAGCCCGAACCGGTGCCCCTCCAGTTCGACCGCCTCGACGACCTGGTCGTCGGTCCAGGCGACGGCGACGAGCCCGCTGCCGAGCCGCTTCACGGCCTGGTGGTGATAGGTCGGCACGGTGGCATGGTCACCGAGGATCTTCCCCACCGTGCTGGTGACGCTGATCTGCACCGGATGACTGCCCATCTTGCCGGGGGTCAGTGCGTGGCCCTCATGGCCGACGACCTCCGGTAGATGCTGGATCAACACTCCGCCTCGAACCACGTTGAGCACCTGCATGCCACGGCAGACGGCCAGAAAGGGCAGGTCGGCCTCAATCGCGGCTCTGACCAGCGCGAACTCGAACCGGTCACGCTGAGGCTGCGGCTCGCCCGTCTTCTCATGGCGCTCATCGCCGTACAGCGACGGATCGACGTCAGCGCCGCCGGCGAACACGATGCCGTCGAGCCCTCGGATGATCGAGTCCACTCCGCGCGTGCCGGCCGGTGGCAGCAGGACCGGAACCCCGCCCGCCCTTTCGACCGACCGCAGGTACGACACGGGCAGCAGCGCCGCCTCACGCACCCATACGCCCCATCGAGCCGCCTCGAAATACGTCGTGATGCCGATGAGCGGCCGGAAACCAGTGCTCTGTGTAGGCTCTCCCATCCCGGGAATCCCCTCCTGCGGTGTCGGATCCGCCGTGTACCCAGGTCTCCTGGACCTGATACGTCCGTATTTGCCAGCTCATCATGACGCATGGCTGGTTTTTCGGGACGCCCGCCCCCGGGTTGCACACGACAGCTTGCCTTACGTTCTCGATTCTCGCAGACCGAAGCGGAGAGATGGCGCTCCCGGCAAACTTGAAATGATCTTGGTTTCGGGCGCCCGGACCCCCACAGGACCGTGGACGATCTCCACTCGGATTTCTTCCTCCGAAGGTTGACGTTTCTCCACCGCACGACGGCGAGCCTGGCCGAACGGTCGGGTGACGACCCCCATGAGATCACAATCCGTGCTCGTATTCCGGCTCGTGTGCGACTCTTATGACCCATGGTGACCCAGTCACTAATGAGCTTGTTTCATACCGATCAGTATGACAAAAAACCACGACTATTCCCTTGATTACGTAAAATCATATAATGATTACAGACCGTATTCATATGGACGTCCTGGCCGGAAACGGTTGAGCCGAGTCGGCGTCCAGTGCAAGACTCACTACCAGGCAAGGCACGGCAAGAGAGCCTGATGGGACCACTGGGGCGGATGGAGTGATCGGCATATCGAGTGCCCAGGAAACAATTATCAGGGGGCGAGATTGACAGATGTCGTTGAATCCCCGAATCGTCAAGGAGAGCTTCGCGCACATCGAGCCATTCGCCGATAAGGCGGCCGCCTATTTCTATGGCCGGCTCTTCGCGGAGAATCCACGCCTGCGTGCCCTGTTTCCGCCGGCGATGGACACCCAGCGCGATCGGCTCTTCCACGCGCTCACCAAGATCGTCTGGAGCCTGGACAGCCCCGATGCGCTCGCCGCCTATCTCGGCCGGCTCGGGCAGGACCACCGCAAGTTCGGGGTGTTCAGCGAGCACTACGCCTCGGTCGGACGTGCTCTGATCGCGACGATCCGCACGTTCTCCGGCGACGCCTGGACCGACGAGGTCGAGGCCGCCTGGACCGCGGCCTACGGTGCGGCCGCCGATCTCATGATCCAGTCCGCCGAGGAGAGCGCCGCGACCTCACCGCCCTGGTGGATCGCCGAGGTGCTCGAGCACGAGCGCTGCACCGGCGACATCGCGATGCTCGCCGTGCGCCCGAACCAACCGTTCTGCTATACCGCCGGCCAGTATGTCACCGTCCAGACCTCTCGTTGGCCCCGCGTCTGGCGGCCCTACTCCATCGCGAACGCCCCCAGAGAGGACGGCGTGCTGCGATTTCATGTCCGCGCGATACCGGCCGGATGGGTGAGCGGGTCGCTGGTCCGGGACACTCGGGTCAGGGAGACCCTGCTGCTCGGACCGCCGATGGGCAGTATGGCGCTCGACCCCGAATCCGACCGCGACCTGCTGCTGGTGGCCGGCGGCACCGGGCTGGCCCCGCTCAAGGCCATCGCCGAACAGGTCATCCTCTCCGGACGGCACCGAAACATCCATCTGGTCCTCGGCGCCCGGACCGAGCGCGACCTGTACGACCTACGCGACCTTCGACTGCTGCAGTCGGTGTACCCCTGGCTCCACGTGGTGCCGGTGGTCTCCGAAGATCCGGCGTTCGACGGCATGCGCGGGATGGCGTCCGACGCCCTCAGCCGGTTCCACGACTGGGATGACCATGATGTCTATGTCGCCGGGCCCGCCGCCATGATCAGCCGAACCGTGCAACAGCTGCAGATGCTCGGCGTACCGCCGCCCCGGATCCACCATGACGCCCTCGACGCCGGAGGGGCGGGGGCAGGGGGGTAGAGCGACAGGCCGCGCGGGTCGCCACACCCATCCGTACGCCCCGCCCGCGCGGCCTGTCCCACTCCGCTCACCCAGGATGGTGACGACGGCGTTGCCGGCCGGATGCTGAGGTTCCGGCATGTCATCCAACCTCGCCCAACATACGGCGTAAGGGCAGACCCAAGCCTGGCAGGATGATCGCCATGGATCTGGGATTGACCGGCAAAAAAGCGTTCATCACCGGCGGCACGCAGGGCATCGGGCTCGGTATCGCCCACGCGCTGGCCGGCGAGGGGGCGGCCGTCGCGGTCTGCGGTCGCCATGCCGTACGGCTCGAAGCGGCCGTCGACGGGCTCCGTGCGACCGGTGCCACGGCATACGGTTGCGCAGCCGACGTCACCGATCCGTCTCGCCTCGGCTCCGCGGTGGAGCAGAGCGCCGAGGCCCTCGGCGGGCTCGACCTGCTGGTCGCCAACGCGGGCGGTTCGGCCGGTGGCGGCCTGCTGGACTCCACTCCGGAGGACTGGGCGCACACCTATGCGATCAACGTGCTGCACGCCGCCCACGCGGTGCGGACGGCGGTGCCGCACTTCGAGCGCTCCGGGGGTGGGAGCGTGCTGATCATCGCGTCGATCACCGGCTGGAAGCCCGGTCCGAAGTCGTCGTACGCCTCCGCCAAGGCCGCCGAGATCCATCTCGCCGCGACCCTCGCCCAGGAGCTCGGGCCCCGGAACGTACGGGTGAACGCCCTCAGTCCGGGCTCCGTGCTCTTCGACGGTGGCGGCTGGGATCAGTTCGGGCAGACCCATCCTGAGCGGCTGGCGGCGTTCGCCCGTGAGGACTTCCCAGGCGGGCGACTGGTCACCCTGGACGAGGTGACCGACGTCGCCTGCTTCCTGCTGTCAGAGCGGGCGGGCGGGATCAACGGCGCCAACATCTGTGTGGACGGCGCCCAGGACCATCCCAGCGCCGGCCGCTTCTTTCCTTGATCGGGTCAGGACATCGGTTTCGTCGTAACCACCTAACACCCGCCACCTCCGCCGACAGCCGACCGGCAGTTTCAGATGGCTCGGGTTACGGACTGACCCTGCCGCCCTGCTCGAAGGCCGCGTGAGTGAGCGGCATGAGCCCAGCCCAGATCTCCTCCATCTTCTCCGCGACCATCTCGATCTCGCGCTGCGGGAAGGAAGGGAAGGCGGAGTCCTCGCGCTTTGTGCGCAGAGAGAGGAAGTTCATCAGCGCCCGGGCGTTGCAGGTGGCATACATCGATGAGTAAAGGCCGACCGGAAGCACGGTGCGGGCCACCTCACGCGCCACCCCCGCGTCGATCATCTCCAGATAGGCGCGGTATGCCTGCCGGTAGCTCTCCTCGGTCGCCTCGGTCACCAGCTTGTACTGCTCGGGCGTGCCGTCGACGAACTCGTACTTGCCCGGCTTGCCGATCTGCACCAGCTTGCGCTCCGGAGCGGGCACGTAGAAGACCGGCTCGAGCTGCCGGTAACGGCCGCTCTCCTCGTTGTAGGAGAACGTCCGGTGCCGCATGAACTCACGGAACACAAAGATCGGCGCCCGCACGTAGAAGGTCATCGAGGAGTGCTCGAACGGAGTGCCGTGCCGGTCGCGCATCAGGAAATTGATGAGCCCCTTCGAGCGCTCCGGGTCGGCCTCGACCTCGGCGAGGGAGCTCTCCCCCTTGGTAGAGACCCGAGCCGCCCACAGCACGTCGGTGTCCGACGCCGCATGCTTGATCAGCTCGACCGTCACGTCGCTCCGGAACTCGATCTCGGTCGATTCATCGCCCGCCATCGGCTGCCTCCTTCGGTTCTGCGCTGTTTCCCGGGCAACTCTAGTGGCCGGCACCGACAGACGGCCTCCGCTCCCACCTCCAGCGTAAGGAGCATCTCGACATGACACTCGTGAAGGAATGACGCAAACTAGGAGTGATCGCCACTCTCCGGAGGTATCCCGATGACTGAGCTCAAGGTGCTGGGCGCATGCCCGCTGGACTGCCCGGATACCTGTTCCTGGGTCGTGACGGTCAAGGACGGCGAGGCCGTGAAGCTTCGCGGGAACCCGGACCATCCGTTCACCCGGGGTGCCCTGTGCACCAAGGTCAACCGCTATCTCGAGCACGCGTCGGCGCCTGACCGGATCCTGCATCCGCTGCGCCGCGTCGGCCGCAAGGGCGAAGGCCGGTTCGAGCAGATCTCCTGGGACGAGGCCCTCGATGAGATCAGTGATCGCCTCGGCGGCATCCTGCGGGAGCACGGCGGTGAGGCGATCTGGCCCTACTGGGGCACCGGTACGCTCGGCTATCTGCAGGGCCTGGAGGGCTTCGCCGGGCGGCGGTTCTTCAATGTCCTCGGCGCCTCTCGGCATGACCCGACGATCTGCTCGATCGCCGGCAGCGTCGGGCTGAAGTACACGATCGGCTCGTCGGCCGGCATGGATCCCGAGGACTTCGCACTCTCGAAGCTGATCATCTTGTGGGGCACCAACACCCTGACCAGCGGGCATCATCTGTGGAAGTTCATCCAGGACGCCCGGTCGGCCGGTGCGCACGTGGTGGCGATCGATCCAGTACGGACTCGTACCGCCCGGCAGGCCGACGAGCACCTCGCCCCGATCCCGGGCACCGACGCGGCGCTCGCCCTCGGCCTGCTGCACGTGGTCGTAGGGCTCGGAGCCGAGGACTCGGGCTATCTGGAGGAGCACACCCTGGGCTGGCCGGAGTTCCAGGAGCGCATCGCGGAGTTCCCGCCGGCGCGGGTGGCGGAGATCACCGGGCTCGCGGAGGCGGACATCGTCGCGCTGGGCGAGCGGATCGCCCGGACCCGGCCCACCGCGATCCGCGCCACGATGGGGTTGCAGCGGCATGCCGGCGGCGGCATGGCACTGCGTACGCTGGCCTGCATCCCCGGTGTCACCGGCGACTGGGGCCTGCCGGGCGGCGGCCTGTCGTACTCCACCAGCGGGCACTTCCGGATCCGCAATGGCGCGCTCTTCCGCGACGACCTGCTCGAACGGCCGACCCGCACGCTGTCCATGACCCGGCTCGGCGAAGGGCTGCTGGAAACCGCGGATCCACCGGTGCAGGCGCTGTTCGTCATCGCCGCCAATCCGGCGGCCAGCACTCCGCACCAGTCCAAGGTGCGGCGCGGGCTGGCCCGGGAGGACCTGTTCACGGTGGTGCTGGAGCAGTTCCCCACCGACACCGCCGACTATGCCGACATCGTGCTGCCCGCGACGATGCAGCACGAGCACATGGATCTGCACCAGGGCTACGGCCATCTCTACCTGGCCTGGAACGAGCCCGCGGTGGCACCGCCCGGCGAATGCCTGCCGACCACCGAGACCTTTCGAAGGCTGGCCCACCGGATGGGACTGGCCGAGCCTGCGCTGTACGACTCGGACGAACGACTGGCCGAGCAGGCGCTGGCCGGCGGGCACACCTCGATGGAGGGGATCACCCTGGAGCGGCTCCGCAAGGAGGGTTTCGTCCGGCTGTCGGTGCCCGATCCCTTCCTGCCGTACGCCAAGCGCTTCCCCACCCCGTCGGGAAGGCTGGAGTTCCGTTCGGAACGGGCGGCCCGGGCCGGGCTCGATCCCCTTCCGGCCTACACACCACCGGCCGAGGTGAGCGACCCGGAGCGGGCGGCCCGCTATCCGCTGGCACTGATCGCGGCGGCCTCGCACCACTTCCTCAACACGGTGTTCGGCAACAACGCCGAGTTGCGCCGCCGGGCCGGGGAGCCGCGCGTCACACTGCACCCGAGCGACGCCGCCGCCCGCGATCTGACCGACGGGCAGCGGGTCCGGGTCGGCAACGAGCGGGGCTCCTTCGAGGCGATCGTCGAGATCGGCGACCTCGTCCGCCCCGGTCTGGCCGCCACCACCAAGGGCCACTGGGCGAAGTTCACCGGCGGGGCGGGTGTCAACGCGACCGTCGACGAGCGCGATGCCGACATGGGCGGCGGCGCCGTCTATCACGACACCCGCGTCGAGGTCACCGCGCTCTGAACGCAGGCGGTGCCGGACCTGGAAACGTGCCCGTCCATGAACGAGTCCCGTCCTGGAGTGGCCCAGGACGGGACTCAGTTGTGGGTCAACGGAAGATGCTCACGCCACCGGGGCCGACGAGCAGCCCGACGACGATGAGCACGATGCCGAGGATCAGCTCCCGGCGAGCGACGACTACGTAGATTCCGGAGATCACCAGGACCACCGCGATGAGCCAGAGCAATGTGTACATGGCAAGCCCATGCCCGGCACATTTCGCCCATAACGGAGATCTTTCTTAAAGTCTTCCGAAATCCCCATTTCAGCCCTGCCGCCCCATATTCGCCGCGATCGTGCGGTTCATGTCGACACGAATCGCGCGATCACGGCGAACACGATCACGGCGAAGAGGGGTCAGCGGCGGCAGAGCCGGAGAACGTTGGCGACGATCTGATGACCGGTCCCGCCCGCGGCGGTGAGGATCGACTCCGGGTGGAACTGCACGGCCCAGCGCCGGTTGGCCGGGTCCTCGATCGCCATCACGACATCGCCGGTCAGCGCGGTCACCTGGAAGCCGCGGACCCGTTCCGGAGTGGTGTGCAGGGAGTGGTAGCGGGCCGCGATGAACTCGTCGGGGAGCCCGGCGAGCAGCTCACCGCCGGCCACCTTGACCTGTCCGGGCTTGCCGTGCGCGGGCTCGGGCAGCAGCGCGAGCTCGCCACCCGAGTGCTCGATCATCGCCTGCAGCCCCAGACAGACCCCGAAGGTGGGCAGGTTCCGGGCACCGATCGCCTCGAGCAGCGCCGCGGTGTTGAAGTCCTCTGGTCGGCCCGGGCCGGGCGACAGCACCACCAGATCGGGAGCGAGGTCGTCGAGCAGATGTTCCGGGAACCCGTGCCGCAGTGTGGTGACCTCGGCGCCCTCCTGGCGGAAATAGTCGGCGAGGGTGTTGACGAAGGAGTCCTCGTGATCGACGAGCAGCACCTTCACCCCGCCCCCAGCGCGCACCGGCTCCGGCTCGGCGGCGGGCCTGTCCCCCGCGAGATCCGACAGCGCGCCGAGCAGCGCACCCGCCTTGAGATGGGTCTCGCGCTCCTCCTCGTCGGGGTCCGAGTCGTACAGCAGGGTCGCGCCCGCCCGTACCGCCGCGATCCCGTCCTTGATCTGCGCGGTCCGCAGGGTCAGACCGGTGTTCATGGTGCCGTCGAAGCCCACGAAGCCGACCGCGCCGCCGTACCAGCGCCGCGGTGCGTCCTCGTGGTCCTCGATGAACTGCATCGCCCAGGTCTTGGGCGCGCCCGTGACGGTCACCGCCCACATGTGGGTCAGGAAGGCGTCGAAGGCGTCGAAGCCGGGACGCAGCCGGCCCTCGATGTGGTCGACGGTGTGGATCAGCCGGGAGTACATCTCGATCTGCCGGCGGCCCAGCACCTTGACGGTGCCCGGCACGCAGACCCGCGACTTGTCGTTGCGGTCGACGTCGGTGCACATGGTGAGCTCCGACTCGTCCTTGAGCGACGAGATGAGGGTACGGATCTGCTCCGCGTCCTGCAGGGGGTCGCCGCCGCGCTTGATCGTGCCGGCGATCGGGCAGGTCTCGACCCGCAGCCCCGTCTGTTCGTCCGCGCTGACCCGGACGAACATTTCAGGTGAGGCGCCGACGAGGTACTCGCCGTCCCCGAGGTTGAGCAGGAACTCATACGGCGCCGGGTTGATGTCGCGCAGCCGCTCGAAGAAGGCCGCCGGTGAATCGCATCGCCCGTACATGACGTGCCCGGGGGTCACCTCGAACAGGTCACCCCGCATGAACTTCTCCTTGGCATCTCGTACGACCTGGGCGTACACCCCGGGGACCGGCTGCGGCGGGAGCTCCTGCGTCGTCGAGGCGACCGGGGTCGGCTCGGTCTCCCGCGGCAGCCCTTCCGTGCTGACACCATCGACCACGAAGTCGTACGACATCCGGGCCGCGATCTCACGCTTGCGGTCCACGACCACCAGCTCGTCGGCCAGGTGCAGGACCAGGTCGCGCTGGTCACCGGGGCGTTCATGACTCATCCGCAGCGGTTCGAACTGCAGCGACAGGTCGTAGCCGAACGCGCCGTAGAGCCCGAGGTGCGGGTCGTCGCCCTGGAACAGCGCGCTGATCGCCCGCAGGGTGGTGAATACCGTCGGCTGGCGGCTGCGCTCCTCCTCGGTGAAGAACTCCTCCGTGCGAGGGACGAAGATCTCGATCAGTTCCGCGCTCTCGGCGGCGACCTCGCCGGTCCCCCGGGCGACCGCCGACACCGCGGGCAACAGCACCCGTCCGCGCTCGTTCAGAGCCCGCACCGAGATCCGTCGCCCATGGGCGACGACCTCCAGGCAGGGGTCGACGTAGCCCAGATGCCAGCGGCTGTAGCGGCCGGGATATTCCATGCCGGAGCTGAGGACGCCACCGCGCCGCACGGCGACCGCTTCGACGAGGTCGTCCAGCACCTCCGACTTCACCGCCGAGTCCACCGGCGTGGCGGTACGGATCACCCGTATGCCGCCCGCGGTCACATACTCGGTTGTCTCGCCCCTGTCTGATTCCACCGTGGTGGCCCCTCGATTTCAGGCCCTCTACCCCGCGGACACAGAAAACGACCGCCGGGTGAGGGCGGTCGCCTGGTCGGTCGTACATGCACGAACCGGCGCCGCCTCAGCGGCGCCACCACCACTGGCGCGTCCCGGTTCGCATGATGCAGTAAAGGCTACCGTCTGGCCGGGGCGCCGCCAAGCACCACCCGCGTGGCGACCGTCGGACCGAATGGGGTTCTACGCAATCCCGAATCCTGCCAAGATGGGGATAAGGGTTCGCTTACCCACGGTCGATGAGACCGGGGCTAACGGGAGGTACCGAGCCGTGAGCCATGAAACGAGTCACACAGCGGGGGCGAGCCCCCAGGACCCTCCGAGGAGGGACAATTCGGAGTTCGAACTGCGCGGTGTCAACCATCTCGCTCTGGTCTGTTCCGACATGAAGCAGACGGTCGACTTCTATCAGGGTGTGCTCGGCATGCCCCTGATCAAGACGATCGAGCTGCCGATGGGCTGGGGCCAGCACTTCTTCTTCGACTGCGGCGGCGGCAACGCGCTGGCCTTCTTCTGGTTCCCCGACGCGCCCGAGCCGGTGTTCGGGGTGTCGGCGCCGAAGAACCTGCCGGACCGGGGCGAGCTGGTCTCGGCCGTGGGCTCGATGAACCACATCGCCTTCGACGTGCCGCCGGAGAAGATCGAGGAGTATCGGGACAAGCTCATCGCCAAAGGCATCGACGTCGGCGTGCTGCTCAACCACGACGACAGCGAGTTCGGCGTGGCGAAGAACGTTCACGACGGGGTGTTCGTGCGGTCCATCTATTTCAAGGACCCCGACGGGGTCCTGGTCGAGTTCGCCGCCTGGACCCGGGAACTGAACCTGCCCAGCGACGTCCGGCACGAGCCCAAGACCGCCGCCGACCGCACCATCTGACCCATTGTCTTCCCATGTTCAGGATGCCGTGATCCGGCAATGGGTTCGAAAACCCGGGGTTCATCGAGAGGAAGTCCGCCATGCCCAGACTGCGCCAGGTGTCCCGTAGCGAGACAGATGACAAGCTGGTTCTCTTCTTCTACGACAAGCTCTTCGGCGAGGACCGCGACCCGGTGGCCGAGCCCGGCACCGCGGCAGGGTCGCCAGGCGACTGGTGGACGACCTTCGCGCTGGACCCGGCGATCTTCAAGCACTGCGTGCAGGGCTTCGGCGTCTACCGGGGCGTCGAGCTCGACCCGCTGCTCCGCGAGCTGGGTCAGACGCGGGCCGGCTGGGCGCGCGGCAGCCAGTTCGTGTTCTCCCAGCACTGCAAGCAGATGCGGGCGATGGGCGTGCCGGACGAGAAGGTGCAGGCGGTCGCCTACTGGGAGGTGTCCGAGCACTTCGACGAGCTGGAACGGGCCGTGCTCGCCTATACGGACGCCCTCGTCCTGAACGGCGGCCGGGTCCACGACGAGGTGTTCGCCACCCTCAAGAGGCATCTGCCCGACGAGCAGATCCTCCAGCTCACCTACACCACCTGCCTGTACGACATGCACGCGACCATGTCGAAGGCCCTGCGCACCGAGTTCGACGACCGCGACGACCCGATCGTCGAGGTGGCCGCCCCCGAGGGCTTCCACGGCGGCGACATAGCCGACGACGTCATCGGCGGCGGCTGACCCTTCCACGTCCGTGATCATGCAATCGTTCGTCGGTGGATTGCATGATCACGCAAGGTAGGAAGGGTTGGAGACGGTCAGCTTGGCGTGTACGGAGTCGAGCAGCGCGGCCTTGAGCTCGGGGTAACGGTCGTCGAGGCGGCCGGACCTGATGGCGGCGGCGAGTTCGGCGTCATCGGCGAAACCCAGTGCAGCCAGCCTTTCCGTGTGGGCGATGGCCTGGTCATCGCCGGTCTCCAGCTCCCGTTCGACCATGCCGAGCGCATTGATCGCGACCAGGGAATGAAACTTGACCCGGCCCTCGGCCGTGGGGAGCACGTCGCGCTCGAGGAACTCGCGGACGGCCGCGATCAGTTCCGCGGCACTCGGTGCATCGTGTGGATGAGCCATGGCGCATCTCCCTTACCCAAAGCAGAATGCGATTCTAGACACGAAAGGCGGTCCCATGAGCTTCGAGGTGCCCGAGCACGTACGACCCGTACGCGATGCCGTGTACGCCTTCATCACCGAGCGGGTGGAGCCCGCCGAGCCGATCCTGCAGCGGATGGACGAGGAGGCCGCCGCTCTGATCAGAGATCTCCAGCGACAGGCCAAAGCCGAGGGCCTGTGGGCACTGGGCCATCCGAAGGAGCTGGGCGGCGGCGGGCTGCCGTTCCTCGACTACGTGTACGTCAACGAGGTGCAGGGCCGCAGCGAGTACGGCCAGATCGCCCTCGGCACGTTCACCCTGCAGGACTCGCTGATGCTGCACAAGTACGCCGCCGAGACCCAGCGGGAGCGGTTCCTGAAGCCGCTCGTGCAGGCCGAGATCTTCCCGAGCTTCGCCATGACCGAGCCGGGCATCTCCAGCTCCGACCCGACCCAGCTGACCACCACGGCGACCCTCGAGGGCGATGAGTGGGTGATCCGGGGCCGCAAGTGGTTCACCACGTTCGCGAACCGGGCCGCCTACACCACGGTCATGTGCCGGACCGAGACGCCGGAGACGAGCCCGTACCTCTCGTACAGCATGATCCTCGTCCCGACCGACACTCCCGGCTACACGATCGTCCGGGACACCCCGGTCCTCGGCCTGGACGGCGGCCACTGCGAGGTCCTCTACGACGACGTACGAGTGCCGGCCGAGAATCTGCTGGGCCCGCGCGGCCACGGCTTCGTCATCGCCCAGGAGCGGCTCGGGCCGGGCCGGATCTTCCACTGCATGCGCTGGCTCGGCCAGGCCCAGCGGGCGTTCGACCTCATGTGCGCCCGCCTGCACGAGCGCAGCGCCTTCGGCGAGCCGCTCGCCAAGAAGCAGCTCATGCAGCAGCACGTCTTCGACTCGTACGCCGAGATCCAGTCGGCCCGCCTGCTCACCCTGCACGCCGCCCACAAGATCGACGCGGGCGAGCAGGCACGGGTGGAGATCGGCGTCATCAAGGTGGCGGGCGCCCGGATGCTGCACAACGTCATCGACCGGGCGATCCAGGTGCACGGCGCCCAGGGACTGACCGAGGACACGCCCCTGGACCACATGTACCGGCACGCCCGGGCCGGCCGGATCTACGACGGGCCGGACGAGGTGCACATCACCACCACCGCACGGCGGGTCCTCAAGGAGTACGAGAAGGGAGGGAACTGGGAGTTCGGCCTGCGCTGACCCAGCACCCGAGGGGAATGCGCTGACCGGCTCAGGGCAGCATCTGCAGCAGATCCCACTCGTTCTCGGCGACCCTGCGGCCGAGGGCGGCCAGCTCGATCGAACGTTCCCCTCCGGACAGGTGCCGCTGGGCCTGCATGACACAGACGACCGCCCACTTGAGGATCCCGAACATCTCCCACCAGCGCAGCGCATCCCGGTCCACCCGGACGTCCGCGGCCTTCTCGTAGGCCCCGATGAGCTGCTCGTAGCCTCCGAAGCCTCCGACGGGCAGCGGTGAGCCGAACCGCCAGGCCTTCACGCACAGCCAGCCGAGATCCTCGAGGGGGTCGCCGAGGTGGGAGAGTTCCCAGTCGAGGACCGAGCGCACCCCGTCAGGCCCGATGACGAGGTTTCCGTTGCGGAAGTCCCCGTGCACGACGGCCGTACGGCCCTGGGGCGGGCGCTGCAGTTCCAGCCGGCGCACGGCCAGCTCCAGGGCCGGATGGGGCCGGCCGGTCGCCTCGAGCAGCGCCTGCCAGGTGCCGAGCTGATCACTCGCATCCAGCCCTGGGACCGCCCCGGCCGGGATCCGATGGATCGCGGCGAGGATCTCCCCGCACTGCGCGGCCAGCAACGGACGCACGGCGGCGAGTTCCGGCGACCGCAGCACGCGGCGCGGGATGGTCTCGCCCTCGATCCGCGCCATGACCACGAACTCGGCACCGAGCGGCCCGTCCTCGCCACCCGCGGCGATCACCTGTGGCGTCGGGACGCCGGCCGCCGCGGCGGCCCGCATCAGCCCGGCCTCCTGCAGCAGCGGCCCGCCCGCCGAGGTCCCCGGGGTGGTGAGCCGCAGGATGAGGGGATGGCGCTCCCCTTCTGGTGTCACGGCGTCGAAGGAACACGTGATGCGTGAGGCCCCGCCACTGTCGCGCCGCAGGTCGGTGATCTCGGTGCCGGGTCCGTACGGCTCGGCGAGCACCTCGGTCAGGGGCGCGGTCAGCAGAGCCGGTTCCACGGTTCCTCCGCAGGTCTTTCCCTCGTCGTGGCAGGTCCGGACGGTCGGCAGAAGCCGTCAGGAGCGGCCGTAGTGGTCCTCGAGGCGTTCGATGTCGTCCTCGTCGAAGTGGCCGAAGGCGATCTCCATGATCCGGATGGCGGGGCCGGCGGAGCTCAACCGGTGGGTGTCCCCGGCCCGGATGAACACCCGCTCGCCCACCTCGGGCTCGATCCGCCGGCCCGCCACCTCGAATATGGCGCCGGGGTCGAGTGCGACCCACAACTCGTCGCGGCTCTCGTGCCGCTGCAGGCTGAGCCGCTCGCCCGGCTGTACGTAGATCAGCTTCACCGTTGAGGACTCGTTCAGGGTGAAGCGCTCAAAGCTCCCCCAGGGCCGCTGATCGGTGATCACGACGGGGTCCTCGCGCGGGTGGGTCTGCATCACGCCTCAAGAGTTGACGACATCGGGTGGCGGACCACCAAGGGTATCCTCTCCCTCTTAGAGATCTTGATACAGCTCCGTCGAGCGCCCGCCGGCCGCTGCGGGCAGGCCTGCCAGGATCAGATCGGCGAGGCTGTCCACGACGGTGTCCCTGGCCACCTCGGGGTGGTCGAGCCACCAGTCGCCCGCCGTCTGCACCATGCCGACGACCGCGTGCCCCCACACGTAGGCACGAGCCCGGTCGGTCAGCGCGCCTTCGGCCATCATGACCTCGGCGAGTTCGGTACTGACTCCCCGGATCATCGTGCTCATCGCGCTGTGCGTGGCGGCGTCCTCCGCACTGGCCCGGTGCATGAGGAAGCGGTACAGGTGCAGGTTGGCCGAGATGGTCGACAGATAGGTGTCGATGGTCGTACGGGTCCGGGCCCGGATGCTGTCGGAGCTCGAGAACTCCTCCCGGATGCCCTCGATCAGCTTCCGCGTATGGCGCTCGGCCAGTGCCTGGTAGAGGCCGCTCTTGTCGCCGAAATGGCGGTACAGGATCGGCTTGCTGATCCCCGCCTCGGCCGCGATGGCGGCCATCGACGCCTCGGGGCCCTCCCGCTGGATGATCCGGTCGGCGGCCTCGAGCAGAGCGCGGCGACGGTCCGGGTCCCGCCGGGATCCCGCCTGCGCCGCTGCCCCGCTCATGGCCACTGCCTCATTCCGTTCGATGGCGAGCAGACGGCTTCACACAGCGGCTCGCGGGTCCTCTAGATCACCGTACGGGAAGGCGGGTGACCGCGTTCCGACTTGGAGGGCTCAGCGTACGCGCCGCACCGGCCCTGGCCGGTCCTGCCCATGGCCGGGCCCTGCCGATCCGGTCCTGTCGTCATGCTCCCTGATCTCGGGACGCTGAGCGCAGCTGCTCCATCAGCGTGGCCGGGGCGGTCACCAGCGAGGGGCCGTACCAGGTCAGGTGGCGCCCGCTGACCAGCGCCGTCTCAATGCCCGCGAAGGCCTCGGGGCCGTCGTCGGCGGTGAAGCGGTACGGCTCGTCCGGCAGCACCACCAGGTCCGGACCGGCCGCTATCAGCTGATCGAGCGGGATCTTCGGATAGCGCTCCGCATGGCCGGCGAACACGTTGTCGACGCCGAGCCTGGCCAGTACGTCCCCGGTGAAGGTGTCACGGCCTGCCACCATCCACGGCCGGCGCCAGATCGGGATGACCGCCCTTACGCGATGGGCGGGCGATGGACGCGCCCATGCCCGTTCGGCCTCTCCCAGCCAGCCCGGCGCCGGCACCCGGCAGGCTTCGGTGAGCATCCGGCGCAACGACAGCAGGGCCTCGTCCACGGATCGGATCACCGTGGTCCAGACCGGGATGCCGGCCGCTCTCAGCGCCTCCAGGTCCGGGATCCGGTTCTCCTCGATGTTGGCGAGCACGACATCCGGGCGCAGTGTCCCGATGCGCTCGAGGTCCGGGTTCTTGGTGCCCCGGACGCGCTCCGCATCAAGGTCGGCCGGATGGCTGCACCAGTCCGTCGCCCCGACGAGCAATTCCGGGGCGGTCATCGCGACCGTCTCCGTCAGCGAGGGGACCAGCGAGACGACCCTGCGCACCCGCTCCGGAATGGACGTCAGTGCGCCGGTGTCATCTCGCAGTGCTGTCATACGACCACCGTAGACACGGCGCCAGAGGAGGTTCGCCCGAGGAGCCGGGAAACGAGCGTCCGTGGGCTGCCGAACTGGTCCCGGTCGTCAACGGCACCAACCCTCGGGCATCACTCCCTGTGAGGTTTCCGTAACGTCCGTTTATTCCGGATGACTCGGATCGGTAATCCGCACTCGCTGAAGTGGTCCCCATGAGCAGCGCCGAGGTCGCGTCACAACCCTCGGCGCCCTGCCTGGAGGACGTCATGCCTGAGCACACGATGATTCCGGAACTGGCCGGCGCACACTATCCGGTGGCGGTCGTCGGCGGCGGTCAGGCGGGTCTGTCCGTCAGCTACTGGCTGCGCGAACACGGCATCGAGCACATCGTGATCGAGGCCAACCGCGTGGGGCACGAGTGGCGTGAGCGCCGGTGGGACTCCTTCTGCCTGGTCACCCCGAACTGGCAGTGCAAGCTGCCTGGTTTCCCGTACAAGGGTCCCGACCCTGACGGGTTCATGCTCAGAGACGAGATCGTCCAGTATCTGGAGGACTACGTCTCCCACTTCCACCCGCCACTCGTGGAGGGGGTGGCCGTCTCCAGGCTGCGCCGCGCGGCGACCGGGACGTTCGAGCTGTCCACGACCGCCGGTGATCTCACCGCCGATCAGGTCGTCGTGGCGGTCGGTCCTTACCACACACCGTCGATCCCGGGGATGGCCGAACGCCTGCCCTCCGGTGTGGCCCAGGTGCACTCCTCCCAGTACCGCAATCCGGAACAGCTTCCCGCCGGCGCGGTCCTGGTCGTCGGCACCGGCCAGTCCGGCTGCCAGATCGCCGAGGACCTGCATCTCGCGGGCCGCCGGGTGCATCTGGCCGTGGGCAGCGCGCCGCGTGTCGCCCGCTTCTACCGAGGCCGCGACTGCGTGGCCTGGCTGGACGACATGGGCCACTACACCAGGGGGATCGATGGGTTCGCCGACGCCGAGGCCGTACGGATGCGGGCCAACCACTACGTCACCGGCCGCGACGGCGGCCGCGACATCGACCTCCGGGCCTTCGCCCGCGAGGACATGCGGCTCTTTGGGCGGCTGACCGGCGTCTACGGCGCACGCCTGGAATTCGCCGACGACCTGAAGGTCAATCTCGAGCAGGCGGATGCGGTGGCCCAGGGCATCAAGGACGCCATCGACGCCCACATCGCCACCCACGGGATCGACGCGCCGGTCGAGCCGAGGTACGTACCGGTCTGGGAGCCATCGGAGCAGCCGCAGAACATCGATCTGGCCGCGGCCGGGATCACCTCGGTGATCTGGTCCACCGGTTTCACCCGCGACCACCGCTGGATCGAGATACCGGTCTTCGACGGTCGCGGTTATCCGATGCACTGGCGGGGCGCCACGAGCTGCCCGGGTCTGTACTTCCTCGGTCTGCCCTGGCAGTACAGCTGGGGATCGGGGCGTTTCGAGGCGGTGGGCAGGGACGCGGAGTTCCTGGCCGACCACATCGAGGCGTCACGGCGGCTCGCCGACGTCTGTGGCGCGCTGACCGGCACCCCGGCGGCGCTGGCCTCCGCACTTCCCGTGGGCTGAAGGAGCCATCCCTGCCATGACCGTCCGCCAGATCTTTGACGCGCACCGCCACCTGGGCGTGCTGCCGGCGTACCCCTTCTACGGGGGCCCGGCCATCCACCCCGACACTTCCGCCCGTGCGACGGTCAAGCAGCTCATCGCAGACCTCGACGCCGAGGGCACCGAACGTGCCCTGGTGATCCCCAACTACGGCGTCCCGGACCCGGAGATCGCCTTCTCCTTCAACGAGCTGGTCATCGAGGCCGCCCGCACCGATGACCGGATCCGCGCCGGTCTGTGGGTCTCCCCGCGCCCCGAGTACGAGCACCGCACCGCGCACGCTCTCGCCCTGGCCGGCGAGGACGGCGTACGGGCGCTCAAGCTCAGCTTCCTGCTGGGCGGGCGCGCCACCGACCCGGCCTGCCGGCCCCTGCTCGACCGGATCTTCCACGAGGCGGAGCGCCTCGACCTGGTCGTGCACGTCCACACCTCCCCCGGTGCCGCCTCCGACATCGACGAGGTCGGTCACCTGGTGGAGTGGTACGCCGACCGCGTGCCGGTGCACCTGGTGCACTTCGGCGGCGGTATGAGCGGCCACATCAAGCTCGCCGGCTCCCGGTTCTTCGACTGGATAGTGGCCGGCAAGCGCGTCTACACCGACCTCTCCTGGGCCATCGGCTTCGCGCCGTACTGGCTGGCTCGGGAGATCGAGCGCCGCGGTGTCGGCCATGACCGGGTGCTCTTCGCCAGCGACCAGCCATGGGGTGACTTCACGGGCGAGTACGCCCGGATGAGCGCCGCGGCCGGCGGCGGCGAACTCGGCGATCTCATCTTCCGCGACACCTTCGCCGCTCTCTACGACTGACCCACGTCCCACCAACCGCACAAAGGAGATACCGACCATGACGGACACCATCGAACTCAGCGAACTCGAGAAGAAGAGCCTCGGCGAGATTCCCCACCCGTCCCTGCCCGAGGGCTCCAGCATCTACGGCAGCACCAAGGTCTTCCCCGACTACCAGGCCGAGAACGGCGAGTCCTACTTCACCCTCGTCCACGGCATCGCCCACGAGTCCTCCGTCAGCTTCGTCGCCGTCCTGCAGGCGACGCGCGCCCTGCGCAAGGGCTTCGAGACCGCGATCTACTTCTACGGCCCCGGGTCCCTCAACTGCCTGGCCACCCGCGGTTTCCCCACCACCGGCAACTCCGCCTTCCCCGGCGAACACAACATCAACAACCAGCTCAAGACCTTCCTCGCCGAGGGCGGCAAGGTCTACTGCTGCCGCTTCGGGCTGTCCTTGCACGGCGCCCGCGAGGAGGACCTGATCGAGGGCGTCATCCCCACACATCCGCTGGACGTGCAGGACGCCCTGATCCACTACGCGCGCAAGGGCGCGATCATCAACTCGACCTACCAGCTCTGAGGGGGACCGGATGAGCGTTGGCACCGGTACGACGGTGAATGTGCGGATCATGACCCGCGCCGAACTCGCCCTGCACGGCGTCCGGATGGAAACGCCCGTACGGCGGCCAGACGGCGCGGGCCCGAGCGACGACGGCCACGTTCTCGTCGACGGTGCCAACGCCGCACTCCCCACCAACCCCGAAAGCCCCTACACCGTCCGCGACGGCAGGGTCCTGCTCGGCGACGAGGACACCGGACTGACCCTGACGGCCGTACGACGGCCGAAGTTCTACGACCTGGCCACCGCCGACGGCGTCCCGTACGAGCAGATCGCCCGCCTGCACGGCGCGGATGTGCTGGCCACCACCGTCGTCCAGACCTGCGTCCGCTACGCGGAGTCCGACCGCTGCCGCTTCTGCACGATCGAGGAGTCGCTGCGCTCGGGCGCGACCGTGGCCGCGAAGAGCCCCGCGCAGCTGGCCGAGGTCGCCGAGGCGGCCGTGCGGCTCGACGGCGTCAGGCAAATGGTGATGACCACCGGCACCACGACCGGCCCGGACCGCGGTGCCCGGAATCTGGTACGCAGCGTGCGCGCTGTCCTGGCGGCCGTGCCCGGACTGCCGATCCAGGTGCAGTGCGAGCCGCCGGGCGAGCTGTCCTGGATTCGCGAGCTGCACGACGCCGGGGCGTCCGCGATCGGCATCCATGTCGAGGCGCTCGACGACGACGTGCGCCGCCGCTGGATGCCCGGCAAGTCCACGGTGCCGATGGCGGAGTATGAAACGGCCTGGGACGAGGCCGTACGGGTCTTCGGCCGCAACCGCGTCTCCACCTATCTGCTGGTCGGCCTCGGTGAGAATCCCGACGAACTGATCGCGGGAGCCGCCCGGCTGATCGACCGCGGGGTCTATCCCTTCGTCGTCCCCTTCCGCCCGATGCGTGGCACGCTCGCGGCGCGTGAGGGAATCGGTGCCCCGAGCCCGGAACTGCTGCGGTACGTCACTGAGCGGGTCGCCGCGCGGCTGCGTGCGGCCGGCATGTACGGCACCGACCAGAAAGCAGGCTGCGCGGCCTGCGGCGCGTGCAGCGTGCTGCGGACGGCGGGCGGATGAACCCGATGCCGTCCCTCGACGGCGGCGCCCCCGGACCGGCCTCCGCCACCGCGATGGACGACATCCTCGTCCTGCTCGGTGACCACAGCAGTGTGAAGCGGCTGCCGGACTTCCGTATCGAACAGGCTGCGGATGCGGCCGCTGTGGACGCCTACCGGCGGCTGCGGCGGCAGGCGTTCGTCCACGAGCAGAGGCTGTTCGAGGGCCACGACCTCGACGACCATGACAGTGACCCTCGCACGGTCGTGCTGGTGGCCCGCGACCGCGACGGCGTCGTCACCGGCGGGGTACGGCTCGGCCCGGTCGCCGACGGGCCTGACATCGGGTGGTGGGCGGGCGGGCGCCTGGTGGTCCATCCGGATGCGCGCGGGCACGGCGGCGTCGGCGCCGCGCTGGTGCGGGCGGCCTGTGCCCGCGCCGAGGCAGAAGGCGTGCTGCGTTTCGAGGCCACGGTGCAGGTACGCAACCGGGTGTCGTTCACCCACCTGGGGTGGCGGCAGGTCCGCCCTGTCACGGTCGCCGGTACCCCGCACATGCTGATGCGATGGCCGATCGGGAGGATCGCCGCCCAGACGGCGGCGACGAAGGCCGGGCTCGGACCGCTGCTCAGCGGGCTTACGCCCGGCGGGGCCGGGTTCGTCGGCGACGACGGGGCACCCGTGCCCGGGAGCGACCTGATCGCCGCCTGTGACGCCATCGTCCCCTCCATGGTCGAACGGGACCCGGAGTGGGCAGGCTGGTGCTCGGTCCTGGTCAATGTCAACGACCTCGCGGCGATGGGCGCGGAACCGGTCGGGCTGCTCGACGCGCTCGGTGCGCGGGACGCCTCGCACGCCGCGCGGGTGATCGCGGGTCTGAAGCGGGCGGCGGAAGCCTACGGCGTGCCGGTGCTGGGCGGGCACACGCAGTTCGGCGTACCCGCGGCACTGTCGGTCACCGCGCTCGGCCGTACGGACCACCCGGTGCCCGGCGGCGGCGGGCGTCCCGGGCACCGCGTGCGGCTCACCGCGGACCTCGGCGGCGGCTGGCGCGCCAACTACCGAGGCCGTCAGTGGGATTCGACCACCGGCCGCCGGACCGGTGAACTGCGGGCGATGCTCGGAGCGGTCGCCGCGGCCCGGCCCGCCGCCGCCAAGGACGTGTCGATGGCCGGCATCGCCGGCACCCTCGGCATGCTCGCCGAGGCGAGCGGTTGCGCGGCGGTGCTGGACGTCGCCGCGGTGCCGCGTCCGGACCCCGCGTCGGCCGGCGACTGGCTGACCTGCTTCCCGGGCTTCGCGATGCTCACCACCGACACGCCGGACGCCCCGCCGCTGAGCGCGGGCCCAGCCGTGAGCGGCGCATGCGGGGAACTGGTGGCCGGCCAAGGCGTCGGGCTGCGCTGGCCCGACGGAGAGATCACGGAAGCTGTCACCGGCACGGTGACCGGAATGGGGACGGCATGAGTACGGTGCGCATGGCCGCCGTCGCGGCGGAGTTCGGCCGCGACCTGGAGAAGGACTTCACCATCGTCGAGCGGCTGATCGAGGAGGCCCGCGCGCAGGACGTGCGGCTTCTCGCGCTGCCCGAGGCCTGCCTGGGCGGCTACCTGCTCAGCCTCGACGGCGACACCGCGCACGACGAGGGCCCGCCCGCACTCGCCCTGGCCGGGCCGGAGATCCGCCGCCTGATCGCCCTCGCAGGCGACATGACCGTGGTCGTCGGCTACTGCGAAGCCGACGGCGACCGCCGCTACAACAGCGTGGTGTGCGTCAGCGGCGACGGCGTCCTCGGCAACCACCGCAAGGTCCACCAGCCGCTCAGCGAGGACGCCAGCTACTCCTCCGGCGACGGCTTCCATGCCTTCGACACCCCGGTCGGCCGGCTCGGGATGATGATCTGCTACGACAAGGCGTTCCCCGAGTCCGCCCGGGCACTGGCCCTCGACGGCGCCGAGATCGGGGTGTGCGTCTCCGCCTGGCCCGGGTCCCGCACCAACGTCGCCGCCGACCTCGCCCAGGACCGCTGGAAGCGGCGCTTCGATCTGTTCGACCGCGCCCGGGCGCTGGAGAATCAGATGGTGTGGCTGTCCGCCAACCAGGCCGGCGCCTTCGGGTCGCTACGCTTCGTCGGCAGCGCCAAGGTCGTCGACCCCGGCGGCGAAGTCCTCGCGGACACCGGAGTCGAGGCGGGGATCGCCGTCGCCGAGCTCGACGTGGCGAAGGCGCTGGAGAACGCACGCCGCTCCATGGGCCATCTCCGGGACCGGCGGCCGGACGCCTACCCGCCCCTGTCCTACCCCGTAGGAGCAGTATCCGCATGAGCACGATCCGGATCGCGGCCGCAGCCGCCCACTTCGGCCGCGACCTGGAGTTCGACCTGGCGCGTATCGCCAAGCTGATCGACGACGCCCGGCGGTCCGGGGCAGGCCTGCTCGTGCTGCCCGACGCCGCGCTCGGCGGCTACCTGGCCGATCTGCGGCATCCCGACCCTGATGCGCTGCCGCCCGCGCTCAAGCCGGACGACCCGCTGATCATCCAAGTGGCACGGCTCGCCGCGGAGATGGTCGTCTGCGTCGGCTACTGCGAGGCGGACGGGGCCGACCGCTACAACGCGGCGGTGTGCGTCAGCGGCGATGGTGTCCTCGGTCGGCATCGCAAGGTCCACCTGCCCGCCGGGGAGGTCGCCGCCTATTCCTCCGGCGACCGCTTCGACGCCTTCGACACCCCCGTCGGCCGGCTCGGCATGCTCATCGACTACGACAAGACCTTTCCCGAGTCCGCCCGTAGCCTCGCCCTCGACGGCGCCGAGATCCTCGCCTGCCTGTCCGCCTGGCCCACCAGCATCACCAACCGCGCGCCACGCATGGCCCAAGACCGCCAGGCGAAACTCTTCGACCTGTACGACCAGGCCCGGGCGGCCGAGAACCAGGTCGTTCTCGTCTCCTCCAACCAGACCGGCGCCATCGGCGGCATGCGCTTCCTCGGCCAGGCCAAGGTCGTCGGCCCCGGCGGCGACATCCTCGCCCGTACGTGGTCCAAGGCCGGCCTCGCCGTCGCCGAGGTGGACGTCGCGGCCGAGATCGAGCGCGCCCGCCGCATCCTGCGGCATCTCGGCGAACGCAAACCCGCCGCCTACCGGGGGAACCCATGAGCCGTTCCCTGTCCATCGCGCTGCTCAGTTACTCCACCAAGCCGCGCGGCGGCGTCGTGCATACGCTCGGGCTGGCCGAGGCACTGGCGGCGGCCGGGCAGCGGGTCACGGTATGGACGCTGGGCCGGGACGGCGACCGGGGATTCTTCCGGCCCGTCGACCCGACGGTAGGGCGGCGCATCGTGCCCTTTCCCGATGTCCCGGGCGAGAGTGTGGGCGAGCGCGTCCTGCGGTCCATAGCGGTGCTGCGCGATGCCTTCGACCCGGGCCCGTACGACATCGTGCACGCCCAGGACTGCATCAGCGCCAACGCCGCCGGCCGCTGCATCCGGACCGTCCACCACATCGACCACTTCACCACCCCCGAGCTGGCCGCCTGCCACGAGCGGGCCATCACCACGCCATACGCCCATGTCTGCGTCTCCTCGACCGTCGCCGACGAGCTCGCCGACGGCTGGCACATCAAGGCCGAGGTCATCCCCAACGGCGTGGCATACGAGCGCTTCGCCGCCGCAGCCGACGACACCGCGGCCCGCGCCCGCTGGAAGAGCGGGCTCGGCCGATACGTCCTCGCCGTCGGCGGCATCGAACCCCGCAAGGGATCGCTGGACCTGCTGGAGGCGTACGCACTGCTGCGCGCCGCACGGCCTGAGGTGCGCCTGGTCATCGCCGGCGGCGAAACCCTCTTCGACTATCGTGACTACCGCGCCCGCTGGGAGACCCGCGCCGCCGAACTCGCCGTGGAACCGGTGGTCCTCGGGCCCGTGCCCGACGACGACCTGCCCTCGCTCGTGGCGGCCGCCGACGCCTTCGCCTTCCCCTCCGCCAAGGAGGGCTTCGGCCTCGCCGCGATGGAAGCCCTCGCCGCCGGCGTCCCCCTGGTCGTACGCGACCTGCCGGTGCTGCACGAAGTCTTCGGCACCGCCGCCCGCTTCGCCGCCACCCCGGCCACCCTCGCCACCGAACTCGGCCACGCACTGGCCCTCCCGGATCCTGTCCGCAAGGCCGAGGGCCGGGCCCTCGCGGCACGGCACACCTGGGACGCCGCCGCAGAGCGGCACATCGCCTTCTACCGCTCCTTGACGGCCCCGTCTGCCTGAGAAGCACACAGAAACCTGATTCAGGTCTGGCCAGGAGCCCACATCGCCGTTACTTTAAGGAAAGTTTCCTATCGGTTCGGGGGCAACGGACTGTTTGGGAGAGAGATGTTCGCACACTGGAAGCGCAAGATTGCAACACTGAGTGGAGCGCTACTGCTGCCGCTCGCGGGCGTGGTGATCACAGCACCGGCGGCGTCGGCCGCCTCGGTCACGGCGTCCTGCGTGAAGACCTCCGACTGGGGCACCGGCTTCGAGGGCAAGTGCACGATCACCAACGGAACGGCGG
Organism: Actinomycetes bacterium; assembly: GCA_025964575.1. Taxonomy (GTDB): domain Bacteria; phylum Actinomycetota; class Actinomycetes; order Streptosporangiales; family Streptosporangiaceae; genus Actinomadura_E. The sequence goes on along the minus strand of JAOPYO010000362.1, from coordinate 6,561 downwards.
CGGCGATCACGAGCTGGAAAGTGGAGTTCGATCTGCCATCCGGCGTGTCGATCACCTCGTCCTGGGACTCCGTAAGAACCTCCTCGGGCAGCCATTACACATTCACGAACGCCTCGTGGAACGGGTCCGTGAGCGCCGGGGCGACGGCAAGCTTCGGTTTCGACGGCTCCGGCAGCGGCTGGATCTCCGGCTGCAAGGTCAACGGCGGAGCCTGCGACGGGTCCGGCGGAGGAGTAGTGGACACCCAGGCCCCGACGGCCCCCGCGAACCTCAGCTCGACCGGAAAGACCTCGACCAGCGTGTCCCTGGCCTGGAACGCCTCCACCGACAACGTGGGCGTGACCGGGTACGACGTCTATCAGGGGTCCGCCAAGGCCCAGTCGGTGACCGGTACCAGCGCGACGGTGACCGGCCTGACGGCGAGCACGCCGTACACCTTCACGGTCAAGGCGCGTGACGCGGCCGGGAACACCTCGGCCGCCTCCAACGCGCTCACCGTGACCACCGACGCCTCCAGTGCTGGTGGCGGTGGCGGCTCCAAAGTCGTCGGCTACTTCGCCGAATGGGGCATCTACCAGCGCAACTACCACGTCAAGAACATCGACACCAGCGGCTCTGCCGCCAAACTGACGCACATCAACTACGCGTTCGGCAACGTCCAGAACGGCCAGTGCACGATCGGCGACAGCTATGCCGACTACGACCGGGCCTACACCGCCGCGGAGAGCGTCGACGGCGTCGCCGACACCTGGGACGCCGGCGCACTGCGCGGCAGCTTCAACCAGCTCCGCAAGCTGAAGAAGAAGTACCCCAACCTCAAGGTGCTGTGGTCCTTCGGCGGCTGGACCTGGTCCGGCGGCTTCGGGCAGGCGGCGGCCAACCCTGCCGCCTTCGCCGACTCCTGCTACAACCTGGTCAAGGACCCCCGCTGGGCGGACGTGTTCGACGGCATCGACATCGACTGGGAGTATCCCAACGCCTGCGGCCTCAACTGCGACACCAGCGGCTTCGGCTCCTTCAAGAACCTGATGGGCGCGCTCCGCAGCAAGTTCGGCACGGGCAACCTGGTGACCGCCGCCATCACCGCCGACGGCACCTCGGGCGGGAAGATCGACGCCGCGGACTACGCCGGGGCGGCACAGTACGTCGACTGGTACAACCCGATGACCTACGACTACTTCGGCGCATGGGCCCAGACCGGCCCGACGGCTCCGCACTCACCGCTGACCTCGTACTCCGGTATCCCCACCCCGGGGTTCTACTCCGACGCGGCCATCCAGAAACTCAAGAGCAAGGGAGTCCCGGCGAGCAAGCTGCTGCTCGGCATCGGCTTCTACGGCCGCGGCTGGACTGGCGTGAACCAGAGCGCGCCGGGCGGCTCGGCCACGGGTCCCGCACCGGGCACATACGAGGCGGGCATCGAGGACTACAAGGTCCTCAAGGGCGCGTGCCCGGCCACCGGCACCGTGGCCGGCACGTCCTACGCCTTCTGTAACGGCCAGTGGTGGAGCTACGACACCCCGGGCACGATCGCCGGAAAGATGGCCTACGCCAAGAACCAGGGTCTCGGCGGCTCGTTCTTCTGGGAGCTCAGCGGCGACACCACGGGCGGTGAGCTGATCACCGCCATCAAGAGCGGTCTCGGCTGAGAGCGCGACACCCACCGAAGCAGGGAACCGAGGCTTCATCCCTCCCGGGGATGGAGCCTCGGGCTCTCTTCTGACGATCAGGGCTTTTTGTCGCACTCGTCTGCCATGATCCCGGCATGTTGCACGGCGAACTGGTGCGACGGGAACACGACCAGATCAGGAGGGGCGCCCCATGGCCAGCGTGACGTTCAGGGACGAGACCGCGACCGGGAAACGCCTCGACGAACTGGAGATCCCCGACCTCCCCGACACCATGACCGCCTGCGAACTGGTCCGGCTCCGGGTCCGTGAGGAGGTCGCCCGCCACAACGCCAAGCCCGCGCACCACTTCAACGGTCTCGTACGGCCCGACGACGCCGAAATCGAGCTCAACGGCTACCGGCTGGAGGAACCCCGCCATATCGACTGGGAACGGCAAGCCGACATCGCCGAGCAGTCCTTCCAGCGCAACGGCTACTTCATGCTCGCCGGGGATCGCCAGATCGAGTCTCTCGACGAGGTCATCGACCTCACCACCAACCCCGAACTGGTCTTCATCAAGCTCGTCCAGCTGGTCGGAGGCTGATCTGGAAGGTCGAGGTCGCACCCGGCCATGCTTCCCTGCCACGAGCGCACAGGCTGACCTTGGCGCAGCACGGATGGCATGATTCCGCACTGGTCCAGGACGAGAGCACAGATGCGGCGGAGCGGTTCGGACATGCCGGCCTCACCTCTGATGAGTCCAAGTGCGGCACACCCGAACGCTCTTGCCCGGGTCCGATGGTCATCTCGTGTTCGGATCACCCTGATGCGATGTCAAGCCTCCAGGGGACGGAACGCCGGAGGTAATAAACCGCGGGAGGATACGCCGTCATCGGGAAACTCGGGGATGGCGAGGGTCTCCTGCAGGACCAGTCGTGCCACGTCTGCCAGCTGATTGCGGCGATGGTAGGCGGCGCGCTGGCGCGCCGCTCCCGAGCCGCGGCGTTGCAATCGGCGCAGCGCGGCCGTCACCAAAGGCAGGTCGCCGCTGCTTTTCAGGCTCTGCCGTACCCGATCCAGCAACCGCCCGACCAGAGACCAGGTCGGCATCCGACGGCCGGACAGGAGGTCGAACGCATCGCCCTCCATGCCGTCGCGAGCTGCTCGCCAGTAAGCGGCGCACAACAGCGTCTGGTCGATCTGCGGTGCTGGAACACCTCTTCGGACATCAGCCAGAGCGGTGGATGCCAACGCTCGAACCAACCCGGCCAGCATCGTCGCCTCCTCGACCGTGGCACAGGTGTCAGCGGTGCGAAATTCCAGGGTCGGCAGGTGCTCGGAGAGCCTGATCAGCCAGTACACCATTCCTCTGTCCAGTATGGCTCCGCTGGCATGCAAGGCATCGACGAGGGCGTCGTAGTGCTCGGCCGAGGAGAACAGGGGCGGCGGGCCGGCACTGGGCCATCGCGCCCACAGCATCGCGCGCCAGCTGGTGTATCCCGTGTCCATCCCATCGGCGATCGGGGAGTTTCCCGTAAGAGCCTGCAGCAGCGGAAGCCAGGGACGCGCATGGTTGCTCACCTGGATCGCCTCTTCACGATCGGCGATCCCGACGTGGACATGGCAACCGCACACTCCCTGGCCGCACAGAAGGGCTCGGTAGTGCCCATACATGTGCCGATAACGAGGTGAAGAGCTCAACGGCGGCATGCCGCCGTTGCCCGCGAGGCACGTGCCACAGGCGGCCAGTCCCGCCCCAACGCTCGCCGCTGCAGCGGAGGCGACGCTCCGTAGCTCCAGCAGGTCGACTCCGAGCTGCCGGAGATCGGTATGGACAGCGCTATTGGTCTCGATCTGGAATTTCGTCAGCTCAGGCGCCACCTGATCGGCGATCGGGCCGTCGATGCGGCGCAGAACCTGCTTGGCCACAGGAAGAGCCCGCCCCGTCTGGGGGTCCATGAGCAAGAACTCTTCCTCTATCCCCACCGTGAGCGGGGGAAACACATCGCGCGGGGCCGGACGTCCCATTACCGGTTTCGCCACATCATGGTCTGTCCCGGGCGCCTTCGTGATCACGTTAAACACGAGCGCTTCCTTTCCCCGGCGCAGTGGAACAGGCGTTACTCGGTTCGCCGCTGTCCGGTGATTCGCCTCTCTTCGAGCAATCGGGCAGGAAAAATCCTGTGCCTGAAAATCTGGGGATAGCTGCACTCATCGCCTGCCCCCGCGACAGGTTTCAAAACTTTCTTTGTTTCATTTATGCTCTTTTTTTGACCTGCCTTGGCGCTCGCGGTAGCCGTACGGCACTGTTACTAAGAGGCGGGCGTACGCGACCCGGTCCGGAGGCGGGCGGCCTCTCGCTCGGCGTCGGTGTTGAGTGCGAGTCCGCGCGACCCCGCCAGCTTCTGGACGAGGTGGTCGGCGACGGTGACCGGCTCGTACGGCGAGGGACGCCCGGCGCTGGCGCAGCCCGGCAGGGTCGCGATGACCGCGTCGTGGTTGCCGTCGTGGAAGTAGGCGGCGGAACGCCGCCGGTAGAGACGCCCGTCCGCGTCGATGGGGGCGAGCACTCGGTGCATGGTGGAGATCCAGCGGTCGTTGGTCCAGCGCGCCAGCAGGTCGCCCAGGTTGATCAGCAGCGCCCCGGGGGCCGGGACGACGTCGTGCCAGTCGCCGTCGGTGTCAAGGATTTGCAGCCCGCGCACCGGATCAGCCCACAGCACCGTGACGATCCCGTAGTCGGTGTGCGCGCCCATGCCGAGCTGACCGGGCTCCAGCACCGCGTCCTCCGGCGGGAGCTGGTAGTTGTTCATCCGCAACACGTCTATCGAGTGGTCCTGGTAGCGATGGAAGAACCCGTCCGGTAGGTCCAGGGCGAGCGCGAAGATGTCGGTCATCGTCCGGGAGACCCCTCCGGCGTGCTCGAACCACCCGGTGACCCCGTCCCGGAACCCGGTGGTCCGTGACGGCCACAGATTGGCCGGGTAATGCTCATCCGGAAGTCCGAGGCCGGGAAAATCGGCGGCCTGGCTGCCGATGTTGAACGCCTCGAAGAGATCGTCGGCCGAGTAGACGCCCAGGCTGTGGCTGAGCCGCTCGGTCTTCGGCGCGGTGTAGCCGCGGTTGACGGCCTTCGACGCAGGCCGGGTCGCCGTCTTCTCCTCGAGCGGCAGCGCGAAGAACGCGTCCATCGCCCCGGTGAGACCGTCCAGCACGTCCGCGGGGATGCCGTGCCCGGTGATCTGCATGAAGCCGACCCGGGTGGCGGCCCGGTCCACCGCCCGCGCGATGGCGGCCCGCTCCGGTGCGGATCCGGTACGGAAGGCGGCGATATCGATGACGGGGACGTTCAGGACGCCGTTGACCGATCGTGCTGAGCTCATGACGGAAGGCTCCTTTCCGGAACCCGGAACGGCCCGCACGAGGTGTACGCCGGTGCCATCGCCGGGGAGTGCATGGCTGCGTCGGGCCGGACGCCCTCGGCGGCGAGGTCATGGCACGTACCGCCCCACCACCAACGAGAGGCTATCGAACGGGCAGACCCGTGATGGTCCGGCCGATGACCAGACGCTGGATCTCCGAGGTGCCTTCGAAGATGGTGAAGATCTTGGAGTCGCGGTGCATCCGCTCGACCGGGTAGTCGCGGGTGTAGCCGTTGCCGCCGAGGATCTGGATGGCCTCCTCTGTGACCCGGACCGCGGTCTCGCTGGCCACCAGCTTGGCCATGGAGCCCTCGGCGGCGGTGAACTCCTTGCCGGCGCGGGCCATCCAGGCGGCCCGCCACACCAGCAGCCGGGCGGCGTCGATCTGGGTCTTCATGTCGGCGAGCTTGAAGGCGATGGCCTGGAAGTCGCCGATCTTCTTGCCGAACTGCTCACGCTCGCGGGCGTAGTCCAGGGCGTAGTCGTAGGCCGCGCGGGCCACGCCGAGGGCCATGGCGCCGACCGTCGGGCGGGTGGTCTCGAAGGTCTTCATCGCCGCCTGGCCGCGCGCACGGCCGCCTTCGCGCACCTTGGCGATCCGGGCGTCGAACTTCTCCTTGCCGCCGATCAGCAGCCGGCCCGGGATGCGTACGTTGTCGAGGACGACCTCAGCGGTGTGCGACGCGCGGATGCCGTGCTTCCGAAACTTCTGGCCCTGGGAGAAGCCCGGGGTGTTCGGCGGGATGATGAAGCTGGCCTGGCCACGGCTGCCCAGCTCGGGATAGACCGAGGCGACGACCACGTGGACGTCGGCGATGCCGCCGTTGGTCACCCAGGTCTTGGTGCCGTTGAGCACCCACTCGTCCGTGGCCTCGTCATAGACGGCGCGGGTCCGGATCGAGCCGACGTCGCTGCCCGCCCCCGGCTCCGAAGCGCAGAACGCGCCCAGTCTCACCTCGTCCGGGGTACCGAACATCTGCGGCACCCACTCGGTGATCTGCTCGGGGGTCCCGGTCGCCGCCAACGAAGCCGCCGCCAGCCCGGTGCCGACGATGGACAGGCCGATGCCGGCGTCACCCCAGAACAGCTCCTCGAACGTGACCGCGAGGCCCAAGCCCGTGTCCTCGAACGACTGGGTGGCGAAGAAGTCGAGCGAGTAGAGCCCGATCTTGGAAGCCTCCTGGATGATCGGCCAAGGGGTCTCCTCACGCTCGTCCCACTCCTCGGCGGCGGGCCGGATCACGTCCTTGGCGAACTCGTGCACCCAGCTCTGGGCATCGCGAACGTCCTCGGAAAGGTCCAGCGAGAATGCCGCCGTCACCTCGTCGCTCATGTTTTCGATTCCTTCCTCGACGCTCACGACTGGCGGATGCCTGGAACGCGCCATCACGGCGGCCTCCTGGCGTGGTGTTACCAACGGTAGCAGGATGGAGATTACTGTTGGGTAACACCGTGGCCAGCGTCACGTGAGAGACATGAGGAGCCTGGAAGGACATCACCGCCGTGCTCAGGCGATCGACGCTGCGTCG
>JAOPYO010000345.1 GCA_025964575.1 Actinomycetes bacterium | reverse complement strand
GAGGTCGTCGGCCCGGCCGAGCTCAAGGACGCCTTCGCGCACCTGGCCCGCCGCTACGCCAACGCCGCAACCGACGCACCCGCCACGCCGCCCCCGATCCAATGAGCCAAGCGCACGGCGACCACGGAGTGATGGAGACCTTCCCGAGCCCGTGGTCGAGACCACCCTCGATGCCATCGGCGAGCCCAACCCCGCCGAGCGGCGGATCAGCCCTGACGTCGAGCGGGTCCTCGGCCGCGCGCCCCGCACTTTCGCCGAATGGGCGGTCCGCAACATCGCCGCCTTCCGGTAGGACCTGCACCTGTGCTGTCGGCCTCGGTCGAGGGGTTTCTGGCCGACATCCACCTCGTCACGCTGACCACGCTGCGGCTGGGCGGCTCGCCGCATGTGGAGGCCGTCCGGTTCACCTGGGACAGCGTGGCAAGGTTGGCCCGAGTCAAGAAGCGGCCGATCCGTTCAACACGGTCCGATGAGTTTCGCCGTACCGGTCTTCGGGGTGGGCCGACCGGCTGTCTGTCCGACGACGTCGGCGGCGGCGGCGGCGCGACGTTCGCCGAGTGCTCGGACGAGAGCATCGCGGTGGCCCTTGCCGTTGGACACCTCAATGAGAGTCAGTGTGCGTCCTCGCTGCTCGCGTAGTCGGGGAGGAATTCCCGTCCCGTGATGAAGACCGGGCAGGTCAAGCCTGCGTCAGATGCCCACTCCTTCGGGTCGACGCCGCCCAGATGCCACGGTTGGAGGAGATCCACGCCAACCTGGGCGACCGGCTCCAGGAGGCCAAAGAGCAGGGCTGGCTGGGCGAGGTCGCCGCGATCGAGACCACCCTGGCCGCCGCCAGCCAGAAACTGGAAGCCATGCGGGAGCTCGCAAGTCGCCACCCACCTGGGCATGCCCAGCATCCGTCGCACCGTCGGCCGATCCAGCTGACGCGAATAGAGCATCACCTTCAATCGAAAGTCTCACCCACACTCTCTTCTTCCCTTATCGTCGACGAGAGTCCAACGGCACGAAGGGGCTTCAGTGACATTGCTCATCGGGCTTTTCGGCGCGCTCCTCGGTACGCTTATCGGAGCTATCGCCACCTACCTGACGACGCGCTCCAACATGAGGCTCACACTTGAGCACTCATACGATCAGACACTGCAAGGCAAGAGACTTGAACGCTATCAGGCACTCTTTCACGCTTCTAAATGCCTGCCTCGATACTGGCTTCCAACGGAAAAGCCAACACGAAAAGACCTGCAGCAGTTCCGTCAAGCCTTCCATGATTGGTACTTCGGCGAAGAGGCTGGGGGAATGTTCCTTACCCCGGCGGCGAAGGTCATATATATGCGCATGCTGAACCTACTTGTAGAAGCGGCATACGAAAGCGAGGAACCCGAATCTCCCCTCTCAGCCGCAGAGTCACAGACACTGCGTGAGCTGGCCAGCGAACTACGACACCAACTCGCCGAGGACGTCGGAGCTGCCAACCCGCCTCGTCTACGGTGGGCACGGCTGGGCCCGCCCGTCCCCCCTCCTCCCGGCATCAGCGCCTAAGCGGAGTCACTGTCAGCAACTCCTCGCTACCTTCCGTCCCGTTTCGGGTTGGATGGCGAGCCACGACACGCCCACAGCATGGCCAACGAAGAACTCCCCGCAGTCCAAAATGCACATCCTGTCGGACGCGAATGGACTGCCCTTGGTCGTCGGCCTCTCCGCCGCGAACGTCCACGACAGCCAGGCCCTGAAGCCGATGGTGGCCGGCCTGTTCTGGCTGCCGTCGAATACTTGGCTGCGGGTGACGCCGGCTCACCCTTAGGCTTCTGCTCGAGGGGCTGACAAGGCGCCCTGTCGACAGCGGTCAGTCAGCGGATCGGAGATGCGCAGGGGAATGACTTGTCAACTGTTCGCGGTCTGCTTCGATGCGAGCCAGCCGCTGCGTCTCGCGCGGTTCTGGTCCGGGATCCTGGGTTGGGAGATGGCCGACGATCCACACGACGGCGTCGCGCTCCTGCCCAGTGATGACACCGGGTTCCGAATCCGTTTTCTTCCGACCCAGGAGCGGAAGGTCGGCCAGAACCGGATGCATTTCGATCTGACGAGTACATCCCTGGAGACCAGCAGCAGACGGTGGCCAGGTCGCTAGGACTTGGCGCACAGCATATCGACGTCGGCCAACGCCCGGAGGAGGGTCATGTGGTGCTCGCCGACCCCGAAGGCAACGAGTTCTGCGTCATCGAGCCGGGCAACAACTTCCTCGCCGACTGCGGATTCATCGGAGCGCTGGCCTGCGACGGTTCGCAGGAAGTCGGGTACTTCTGGAGCGAAACGCTTGGGTGGCCGTTGGTCTGGGATCAGGACCAAGAGACCGCGATCCGCTCGCCGCGCGGCGGTCCAAAGATCACGTGGGGTGGTCCACCGCTGATGCCGAAGACAGGCAAGAACCGGCTGCATTTCGACCTCGCTCCACCTATCCACGGTGATCGGCAGGCGGAGGTCGACCGTCTGCTCTCCCTCGGGGCGACTCGAATCGACACCGGCCAGGGCGAGGTCAGCCGGGTGGTGATGGCCGATCCCGACGGCAACGAGTTCTGTGTGTTGACGCCCCGGTAGCGCGGCCAGGGTCCGGCCCGATGGTATGGAGATGCGCGTCAGCCGGCCGTCCAGGGACGGAGTTTCTCGGGGTTGCGTACTGCCCAGATGTGCTTGATCCGGTCGCCTGCGATGTGGAACGCGAACACCGTCACGGTGACGCCGTCTTGCTGTGCCACCAGACCGGGCTGGCCGTTGACCGTACGCTCCAGGAAAGTCACGTTGCTGGGTGTCCGGCC
>JAOPYO010000311.1 GCA_025964575.1 Actinomycetes bacterium | reverse complement strand
CCTGAAGCCTCAGTGCTGAACGCTGCCCCTGGTGGCCACGTCGGGCCGGGTAAGGCGTTCGGGATCGATGACCTTGTCGTAGAGGGCCTTGCTGACGCCGGACTTGAGAGCGGCGTCCTTGAGCGTGAGGTCCTCGTCGAGCGCGCGGTGGGCGATCTGCGCGGCCTTGTCGTAGCCGATCACCGGGCTGAGCGCGGTCACCATCATGACGGACCGGTCGATATTGCCCTTCAGCTTCGCGGTGTCGAGCCGGGCGCCTTCGACGAGGTAGGTGCGGAAGTGGTCCATCATGTCCGACAGGATCCGCACCGAATGCAGAACGTTGTTGATGATGATCGGGCGGAACGCGTTGAGCTCGAAGTTTCCCTCTCCACCTGCGATCGAGACGGCGGTGTCGTTTCCGATCACCTGGATGGCGACCATCAGCATCGCTTCGGCCTGGGTCGGGTTGACCTTGCCCGGCATGATCGAGGATCCCGGCTCGTTGGAGGGCAGGATCAGCTCGTGGAGACCGGTTCGGGGTCCCGACCCCAGCCAGCGCATGTCGTTGGCGAACTTGAACAATGGGGCGGCCAGGGCGCGTACCGCCGCGGACACGCGCACCAGCGCGTCGCAGGAGGCCTGGGCGGCGAACTTGTTGGGCGCGCTGGTGAAGGGGTGCCCGGTGAGGTCGGCGATCCGTTGGGCGACCTCGTTCCCGAAGCCGGGTGGCGCGTTCAGGCCGGTGCCGACAGCTGTTCCGCCGATCGCCAGCCGGTGCAGCCCGGGCAGGGTGTTGTTGAGGTGATCGGTGGCGTCGGTGAGCTGGGCGACGTATCCGGACCATTCCTGGCCGACCGTGAGCGGGGTAGCGTCTTCCAGGTGGGTACGGCCGATCTTGACCACGTGCTCCCACTCGCGGCTCTTGGCCTCGGTGGCTTGTCGTAGCCGGTCCAGTGCCGGCAGCAGTCGGCTGTCGATCTCCTGTACGGCGGCGATGTGCATGGCGGTGATGAAGGTGTCGTTGGACGACTGTCCCATGTTCACGTGGTCGTTCGGGTGTATTGGGTCCTTGCTGCCGAGCCGGCCGCCGAGCAGCTGAATGGCTCGGTTGGAGATCACCTCGTTGACGTTCATATTCGATTGGGTGCCGGAGCCGGTCTGCCAGACGTACAGCGGGAACTCGCTGTCCAGGTCACCGCGGATGACCTCGTCGGCGACGCGGCCGATCAGGTCGGCCTTCCACTGTGGCAGCCGACCGGCCGCGGCGTTGACGATCGCGGCGGCCTTCTTGATGTAGCCGTAGGCGTGATAGATCGCCTTCGGCATCCGGTCGTCGCCGATGTTGAAGTGGATCAGTGACCGCTCGGTCTGCGCACCCCAGTAGTGGTCGGCCGGCACTTCGATCTCGCCGATGGAGTCGGTTTCGGTGCGGGTACCGGAGTCCTTGAGCCCGATCGGCAGGTCCTGGATCGCTGGTCCGGTGTCGTTGCCTTGCTTGTCGGTGGCCATGGTCATCCTGCCCTAATCGGCCGGTACTCCGGCTGCCACATCGCGTCCTGGACCTGCTGCTTGGGGCCAGGCAGGTCGGCGCGGGCCAGCTTCTCCTTGGCCGCCTGCTCGGCGACCGCGATCGCGACCGCCGCCGAGATCTCTCTGAGGTTGTCCACCTGAGGCAGCAGCGACGCGCCCGGGGTCGAGACGTCCACCAGCCGGCCGACCGCCTCGGCGGCGGCCTGGAGCATGCGGTCGCTGACCCGCCGCGCCCGCGACACGATCACGCCGAGCCCCAGACCCGGGTACAGCAGGGCGTTGTTGGCCTGGCCGATGGCGTAGGTGACGCCGTTGTAGGTGATGGGGTGGACCGGGATACCGGTGGCGATCAGGCCGCGACCATCGGTCCATCGGATCAGATCGGCCGGCATCGCCTCGATGCGCTCGGTCGGGTTGGAGATCGGGAAGATGATCGGCCTGTCGACACCGGCGGCCATAGCGCGCACGATCTTCTCGGTGAAGGCGCCGTGCGCGGTCGAGGTGCCCAGCAGCATTGTGGGCTTGACGCGCTCGACGACCTCGCCGAGCCTGATGCCACCGTCTTCCTTGCGCCAGTCGGCGACCTCTGAGGTCGGCCGGGCGTAGGGGACCTGGAAATCGCGTAGGTCGGTCATGTCGTCGGTCAGCAGCCCCTGCTTGTCGACCGGCCAGATGCGGCGGGTGGCGGTCTCGCGGTCCAGGCCGTCGCGGACCATCGCGTCGCGCAACTGGTCGGCGATCCCGATGCCCGCCGTACCGGCGCCGAAGATGACGATCCGCTGGTCGCTCATCGGCGTGCGGGAGACGCGGAGGGCACTCAGCATGGCCGCGAGCACGATCGCGCCGGTGCCCTGCATGTCGTCGTTGAAGGTGGAGATCCGGGGGGTGTACTTCTCCAGGATGCGCCGGGCATTGGACGGGCCGAAGTCCTCCCAGTGCAGCATCGCCTGGGGGAACAGGCGGGTGGCCGTCGAGACATAGGCGTCGATGAAGTCGTCGTAGCGCTGCCCCCGCACCCGCTCGTGCCGGTTACCGATGTAGAGAGGGTCGTTGAGCAGTTCCTTGTTATCGGTCCCGACATCCAGCGCGACGGGGATGACCCGGGCGGGATCGATCCCGGCCGCGGCGGTGTAGACGGCCAGCTTGCCGGCGGCGATGCCGGCGCCGCCGCCCACGCCCCAGTCCCCGATGCCCAGGATCTCCTCGGCGTCGGAGGCGACGATCAGGTCGACGTCGTCGGGACTCATACCGAGATTCCGGAAAGCCGGCTCGATGCCGTCCGGGTTGTCGATGGACAGGTAGAGGCCGCGCGGCCGACGGTACTCGTCGCTGTAATTCTTGATCGCCTGCGCGACCGTCGGGTCGTACACGATCGGCAACATCTCCCGCAGATGGTCGGCCAGGAGCCGATAGAACAACACCTCGTTGCGGTCCTGCAGCGCATTCAGATAGATGTTCTTGAGCAGGTCGGTCGGTTGCGCCTGGTACTGGGCGTACGCGCGATGTGCCTGCCCCTCGAGCGTTTCGACCACCGGCGGGATCAGCCCGCCCAGGCCCAGTTCCGCCCGCTCCTTCCTGCTGAACGCCGTGCCCTTGTTCAACAGCGGGTTCTCCAGGACCTCCAGACCGCGTGCGGGGGTGACATAGCTTCCGTCAGGGTTCTCCGCGAAGCCGCGCCGCATCCCTTTCGACTGTTCACGCTTGGTAGACGACATCGCCACCCCAACTCCCGTCATCTCTCAGCAGAGAGCTCATTTCCAGCGCAACCTGTTTCCTTAAGTGATCAGTGGTCGACTGAACGGTGCGGCGGTGCCGTACCCCAAGATCGCTGACGGCTTGGACGCCGCCTCTACGGCAGCATGGCAGCCAGATCCTTTGGCATTTCGGCTACGATGTCGTCCCACTCCCCGTCGGTGATGTACAGCCGAAGTGCTTTCGCGACCGTGTGCACTACGCCTTCCGCACCACCCTTCACCTCGAAGGGCATCTCTCTCCGTATGTGGTCCAGGAAGTCGTCCCTGTGCATCTTCTTCGGCACCTGGCTCGGATCCCATCCCTCGTAATATATTCCCCGGACCAGCATTGGTAACTGCGCGGAGAATTGGGCGGCTTCATCAACAGTCAGACGATCACGCAGCGCATGCAAAACCGCACGCAAAGCGGCATAGGATTGATTCCGACGCTCTTTTGGCCAGTCATAGGACTCCTCGATCTGCCTCAGAATGCGATTCGTCTTCTGCAGCGTAGAATCAAAGGCCGAGTATCCTGTAATTGTCATTCTGGCGCCCATCTCTTAAAATTTTGACCAATGCATTACCCCAGCGTTCTCGGGACATATCACCCCTGCCCTGAGATCACATGAGGTAACCTGCACCTTCGACCATGTCTGCACCACGGTCATTGGGGCGTACCCTCAGATCAGTCGGCCGAGGAGATCATGGTGACCGTGTCGGCCGAACTCGCCGAGATCCACCACTGGTGGGCGCGACGATCCGACCTAACGAACCCGACGCGCCATGAACCGGTGTCCCGGATCGCGGGAAGCCCCGATGACCAGATCACCCCCACCGGCATCGACAACCCGTACTGGGAGATCGTTCGGCAGCTACCGTCGGTGTCCGACGCCCGGCAGGGCATCTGTCCTGACGGCTTCGCCCGCGAGCTCCCTGTCGGGCATCACCTGCTGACCAAGCGGTACTCATGGGCGATCCCCTCACCGGGCGACATCGCCTGGCTCACCCACATCCTCGGCCGTCGCGGCCTGGTCGAGATCGGTGCCGGCTCGGGCTACTGGGCATGGCAGGCGCAACAGGCCGGAATCGACGTCATCGCCTATGAGCCCATCGACCCGTCCGCCAACACCTACACCGACGGCACCGAATACCTCGCCATAGCGCGAGCAGGCCACACCGCCGCCCGGCACCACCCCGACCGAGCGCTACTGCTGTGCTGGCCATCCCACAACGACCCCTGGGCGACCAGCACCCTCCTCGCCTACACCGGCGACCTGCTCATCTACATCGGCGAACACCAAAGCGGCCACTGCGCCGACAACGGCTTCTTCCAGCTCCTCCACCGAGGATGGACCCGGATCGACTCCAGCACCCACCACATCACCTGGCGGCACACCCACAGCACAATGACCGCCTACCACCGCACAACCTGAGACACCGCAATGCCGCGCCGGCGCCCGGAGCAACCCGGGCGCCGGCGCGGTGCCTCAACTGGGCAGGTTCCACTGCTGGTTGGCGCCACCGCTGCAGTCCCAGATCTGCAGCCGGGTGCCGTTGGCCGAGCTGACCCCGGTGGCGTCCAGGCACCGGCCTGACTGCGGATTGACCAGCGAACCGTTCGCACCGGCCTGCCACTTCTGCGCCCCAGAACCGTTGCAGTCATACAGCTGCACCAGCGAACCGTTCGCCGTACCAGCCGAGGCGACGTCCATGCACTTGCCCAGCGCCTGCAACGACTTGTCCGAAGCCACCGTCCAGTTCTGCGCCGCCGTGCCATTGCAGTCGTACAACTGCACCGCCGTGCCGTTCGCCGAACTGGCTCCGGCCACATCCACGCACTTCCCGCCATACCCCGTGATCCGGCCCGTCCCAGAGCCCGTGCCGGAGTCGCCGGTCGTGACGTGCACGTAGTCGACGACGAGCTCCTGTGGAAAGACCGTGCTGCCGTTGGGGTCGCCGGGCCAGTACCCGCCGACGGCGAGGTTCATGATCAGGTAGAAGGGGTGGTCGAACACCCAGCGGTTGCCCTGGGTGTCCGCCGGGGTCCGCGTCTCGTAGACGTTCCCGTCGACCGAGAATTTCACCGAGTTGGGCGCCCAGTCCACCGCGAAGGTGTGGAAGGCGTCGTAGAAGTTCTGCCCACCCGGCAGGGTGTAGCCGGCACCGATGCCGTTGGAGCCGGAGTAGCCGGGACCGTGCAGGGAGCCATGCACCGTGCCCGGTTCGAAGCCGACGTTCTCCATGATGTCGATCTCGCCGCTGTTCGGCCAGCCGACGCTGCCGATGTCATTGCCGAGCATCCAGAAGGCGGGCCACATCCCCTGCCCCTTCGGCAGCTTCATCCGGGTCTCGAAGTGGCCGTAGGCCTGGGTGAACGTGCCGGCAGTGGAGAACCGGGCGGACGTGTACTGACAGCTCCCGTACCAGCAGTTGTAGTTACCCGGGTTGTCACGGCGCGCGGTGATCACCAGGTGTCCCTGACCGTCCAGGGCGGCGTTGTGGGTGCCGCTGGTGTAGTACTCGCGTTCGTGGTTGTTGACGTTGTCGCCGGTCTCCGGGTGCCATTTGCTCAGGTCGATGCTGCTGCCCGCGGAGCCGTTGAAGTCGTCGGTGAAGGTGGCGGTGGCTGCGGCCGCAGTGGCGGCTGTGGGCATGGTGACCGCGGCGGCGACGCCGCTCAGGCTCGTGAGCAGCAGGGAGGCCAGGATCAGGCGTACGCTGCGTCGGTGTCGGCGGCGGGGTGATGGTAGGGGCATGGTTTCACCTTTCGCGTGGCAGGTGTTCGTACTAGCTGGGGAGGTTCCACTTCTGGTTGGCGCCGCCGCTGCAGTCCCAGATCTGTAGGCGGGTGCCGTTGGCCGAGCTGACCCCGGTGGCGTCCAGGCAGCGGCCGGACTGCGGGTTGACCAGCGAGCCGCCAGTGCCGGCTTGCCACTTCTGCGCTCCCGTGCCGTTGCAGTCATACAGCTGCACCAGCGAACCGTTCGCCGTACCAGCCGAGGCGACGTCCATGCACTTGCCCAGCGCCTGCAACGACCCATCCGAGGCCACCGCCCAGCTCTGCGCCGCCGTGCCATTGCAGTCATACAGCTGCACCGCCGTGCCGTTCGCCGAACTGGCTCCGGCCACATCCACGCACTTCCCGCCATACCCGGTGATCCGGCCGGTGGGAGAGCCCGTGCCGCCCCCGCTGCTGCCGGTGATGGCGTTGAAGGTGCGGGCGAACTGGTAGGCGCTCTGTGAGGTGCCGCTGCAGGTGTCGGAGAGGGTGCCGTTGCTCGCGCAGGCCTTGTCGCGGCCTAGGGCCCAGAAGGCGAGTTCCTGGATGCCGTGGCTCGCGGCGAAGCTCTCCAACGTCGAGGCGTTGGCGGTGGTGAAGACCTCGTTGGTGGAGTCGTTCACTCCGATCATGGGGGTGTTGCCCTCCATGGCCCACAGCTGGTCGGACGTCTTCGAGGTCCAGATGTTGCCAAGCTGGCCATGCAGCGCGGTGGCGGCATTGATGGCGGCCTGGCCCATGTCCATGGACGGCCCGTAGTCCATGGTCATGATGTTGACCACGCTGACGTCGAGTCCGCGGCTATGGGCGTTGTTGAGGAGGCTGAGCCCGTTCGACGGCAGGCCGGTCGGGTCGACCGGCAGGGTGTAGTCGACGTCGAGGTGCTTGCCCGCGGCCGCGTACTGCTGCTGAAGTGCGGCGAGTGCCTGGTTCCGGCGATCGTTGGCGGCCGTGTCGTTCAGGGCCGAACCCTCGATGTCCAGGTCGATTCGGGTGAGGTTGAGGGTGTCGATGACCCTCTTGTACTGGGCCTGCAGCGTGGATACCGAGCTGCAGGCCTGGCCGAGCTCGGTCCCCGAGGCGCCCCCGAAGGAGGCGATGACATCGCCGCCGGAGGCGCGCAGGTTGTTGATCGCGGTCTGCCATCCACTGTTGTCGATGGAGGTGTCACCGTTCCAGGTGGCGTTGCAGGCACCTTGGCTGATGACGAAGGCGAGCGTGTAGTACTTCAGCCCGGTGGCGGCCTGAGCGTTGGCCATCGCCGAGGTGGATCCCCAGGTCTCGACGTACGGGGCGGCGAAGTGGGCGGGGAAGCCGGGCCCGGGGTTGACCGAGGCGCTGGCGGCCGGACCGATGCCGAGCAGCAGCCCGGTGAGCGGGATCGTGGCTGCGATGAGGGTCTTCAGGCGGGAGCGGGGCACGGACGTCCTCCTGGCGGGGCTTTCATGCGGGAATACGGAATGCGGGATGTGCGGAATGCGTCGCCTGCCGTGCCGTCCCTACGGCGGTCGGCCGCCGTAGGGACGGGGTCAGCGGAAGGTCATACCGCCGGTACGGTCCACTGCTGGTTGCTGCCTCCGGTGCAGTCCCAGATCTGCAGCCGGGTGCCGTTGGCCGAGCTGGCCCCGGTGGCGTCCAGGCATCGGCCCGAGGTCGGGTTGACGAGGGATTGGGAGGCGCCCTTCGTCCACTGCTGGGCGTTCGTACCGTTGCAGTCGTAGAGCTGCACCTGGGTGCCGTTGGCGGTGCCGGCGGAGGTGAGGTCCATGCACTTGCCCAGGACCCGGATGGTGCCGTCGGCCCCCACCGTCCACTGCTGGGCGGCGGTGCCGTTGCAGTCGTACAGCTGCACCGCCGTGCCGTTCGCCGAATTGGCTCCGGCCGCGTCCACGCACTTCCCTCCGATGCCGGTGATCTGGCCGATCGCTCCGCCCGAACCGCTGCTCGGGGTGCCGCTCCAGGTGAAGGTGGCGGTGGTCCGGGCCGGAAGGGTATAGACGAAGGCCTGGCCGCCCCAGTTGACCTTGACCGACTGCGTGGCGCCACTGTCGTTGTAAGCGATCAGCGCCTTCGAACCGTCCGGGTTGCGCCAGGCCACGTTCGGCACCGCGGTGTTGCTGGTCGAGTCGATTCGGTAGGCGCCGGGCTTGACGAACTTGGTGAGGTGACCCATGTCGTAGTACTCGATCGTGTAGTCGACCTGGCCGGTCCGGGCGTCGCCGTTGTGCACGGTGATGAGCCCGGTGCAGGTGCCGCAGCCGCCATTGTGCGGACCCATGTTCTGGTCGACGGCCAGGGACCATTTGACGACGCTCTTACCCCAGTTGCGGGTGTAGTCGATGATGTTGTGCATGTCCTCCTTCTGCTGGTCACCGACCCAGGTACCGCCGGAGTGCTCGGTGTCGTAGGCGTCGACGGAGGGGTACTGGTTGTGCACCGTCGTCTGCTGACTCACGTTCCCGCCGTAGCCATGCCAGGCGATGCCACCGAACAACGAATCGCCCCGGATGGCGGAGTCATCGACGACGGGCGCGCCATAGCTGCCGTACGCGTCCCAGTTCCAGTCCAGGGTGAGGACCTTGGTGGACAGGCCGGCGGCGTGGAAGGCCGGTAGCAGGTTGGTCTTGGTGAAGAAGTTCAGCCCGGAGCCGTTCCAGCTCATCGACGGGTAACCCGAACAGCAGGTGGGCTCGTTCTGCGCGGAGACGTAGTCGATGGGAACGCCCTGAGCCTGGTACGCCTGGATGTACTTCACGAAGTACTGCGCGTAAGCCGCGTAGTACTGGGACTGCAGCCAGCCGGGGCTGTTGAAGACGCCGTTGTCCTTCATCCAGGCCGGGGCGCTCCACGGCGTGCCCATCACCTTGAGAGCCGGGTTCAGCTGCTTGGCCTGCTTGGTCAGCGGCAGGACGTCGGCGAGGTCGTGGGAGATGGAGAACTGGCCGAGGCTTGGGTCGGTCTGCCCGGCAGGCATGTCGTCGTAGGAGTAGTTGTAGCGAGCCAGGTCTGAGGCGCCCATCGGGTTGCGCAGAAAGCTCAGGCCGATGCCGTTCGTGGGATCGAACAGCTTCTGCATCACCTGGGTGCGGGTGGCCGAACTAAGCGCTCC
This sequence comes from Actinomycetes bacterium, assembly GCA_025964575.1. Lineage (GTDB taxonomy): Bacteria > Actinomycetota > Actinomycetes > Streptosporangiales > Streptosporangiaceae > Actinomadura_E. The sequence goes on along the minus strand of JAOPYO010000311.1, from coordinate 91,629 downwards.
GCTGCTGTTCATCAGCCAGGCGGCGGTGTCGGTGAACGATGCACCAGCGCCGGTGAACTGCTGGTATTTGGTGTTCTCGTCGACGGTGATCGTCTGGTTCGCGCTGCCGCCGGCGCCGAAAGAGATCGGAGTCTGCTGCTGGAGGCCGCGGGTGACATTGCGACCGCCGGAGTCATTGGTGCTCGTCAGCCAGACGTTGACGGTCTCTCCCGCGGCATGCGCCGTCGGCGTGCCGGTCGTGAGGGCGGCGAGGATGAGGAGTGCCGAGGCGGACGCGGCAAGGAACGTACGCCGGGGGCGTTCGCGGGTGGGGCCAATGGGTTCGGCGATCATGGTCATAGGACTCTGGCCTTCCAGGGCGGGGGGGCGGAGGCACATACCTGTCAGGGACGCAGCGGTGTGTTCTCGGTGATGGTCACCTCCTGGCCGGATCGACGGTGGCCGCCGACAGACGAGAGGACTAATAGGAAAGTTTCCTATCAATTTTTCCCGCCAGCGTTGCGTTGAGGGCAGGTCAGTTATATCCGGCCGCATCGTGGAGGAGACTTATGTGCACCTTAAGAAACACATAAGCGAGGCCGGCGGAACTGATCCCCGGGAATGCCGCATTACGGCAGGGCCTCGAACTCGTCCCACTGTGCCAGCAGCGCCTGGCGTACGGCGTGCTCGCTCGTCTCGGCCCACTCCGCGCACACGAACGCCCCGCCGCCCCGCCGTACCTCGACGAGCCCGGCGTCGGCCAGCAGCCGCAACGCGGCGCGTACGCTCTCCCGGCTCACCTCCAGCAGCGCGGCCAGGTCCCGCTCGCTCGGCAGCCGGTCGCCCAAGCTGAACTCGCCGAGTGCGATCGCCGTCGACAGCCGGTGCGCGATCTGCTCGCCGGTCGTGGCCGCGCGGAGCGGGCCTATCGGACCTGCTGCACGCGGGCTCGGTGGCAGGGGACGTGGCGGCGCTCGACTTCGGCGACGTGAGATCAGCGTCCGGGATTGAGGACCTTCCGGTCAGCCGGCAGTACGTGGTCAGCTTGCTGATTGGACCTTCTTCGCGAGGCTCTCGGCCATCTTCACCGCCGCCGCCCCCTTGTCGTGGCCGCTGGCGCTGTAGAAGGTGGTCACGACGGCGTTGCCCACCCTGACGGCCACCAGGGTCATGCCTCCCTGCCAGGTCGGGGAGGTCCCTACCACCTTGATGCCCTCGTCGCCCGCCCCACGCAGTGGTGATCTCACGAGCTTGACCTTGGCCGTCACGCCGCTCGATTTGTCGGTGAAGGCGGTGCAGCCGGCAAACGCCTTCCGCAGCCCCGACATCGTCTTCTGGGCGTCATTGCCGTGATAGGTGTCGATTTCCTGGGCGACCTGGTCGGTGTGGCCGGCGTTCCCGTAGTCGTTCTGGGCGAAGGTCGCGCTGCCGATACCGGCAGCCTGGATCCATGAGGTCTGCATGAGCATCCCGCAGACCTTGCGCGGCGCCACGGGGCTGCTGGAACTGGGCGCGACGCTGTCCCCGGTGTCCCGCGCCCCGTCTGCGTTGAGCCGAAAGCCCTTCGGCATGGCGCTCGCGGGTAGCAGCAGGGACTTCAGCTTGGTGCCCGTCAGCACCTTCGCCGCGGGAGCGGCGGACACGGCCGCAGATCCGGCCGAGCCGTGCGTATTGGCGGCGCCTCCGCAGCCGCCGGCAGCGAGGACGATCAGACCGGCCGTGCCGAGGGCCGCGCCCATTCGGAGGCGGGCGTTGGAAGGGGTGTTCATCTCGGGGTCTCCAGAGGGGTTGCCGCGGGTGGATTGAGCCCACCAGTGAATTTAGTGTTCGAATACTAGCCAAGGAAAGTACATGTGAATCAAATTAACGTCTACTGAGGTTGTGTTCGACCCCACGGCGTCACCGCCGCTGCCGCAGACGCCATGGGAGAGCCCTCCTCCAGCCGACCGGTGAGCCTGCCGTAGGGTGCGGGCATCGGACCAGATGGTGTCGCTCGGCGAGGAGAGGGAACGTGGGGCAGCACACGGTGCTGGCCGGTCGCTACCAGCTGATAAGCCCGCTGGGCCGGGGTGGCATGGGTCAGGTCTGGGAGGGGAAGGACCAGCGGCTCGAACGGCGGGTCGCGGTGAAGCTCCTGACCAACGAGGTACTGGCCGGACGCACGGAGCCGCACGAACTGGTACGCAGGTTCGCGCGCGAGGCGGCCGTCACGGCCGGGCTCCAGCATCCCGGTGTACCTGCCGTGTACGACGCCGGGGCCTATGACGGCGGGCTCTTCCTTGTCCTGGAACTGGTCAGCGGCTGCACACTCGGTGACCTCATGGCCGAGCAGGGGCCGCTCCCGGTGGCCTGGGCGGCTGGGGTCGCGGCGCAGATGGCGGCGGTGCTGACCGCGGCCCACAAGCGCGGGCTCGTCCACCGGGATGTGAAGCCGCAGAATGTCATGCTCACCCGCGGCGGCACCATCAAGGTTCTCGACTTCGGGGTGGCGGCCGTACTCGACCAGGCCGGGATAACCCGGATCACGAGAACGGGAGAGCCCATCGGCACTCCCGCGTATATGGCACCCGAGCAGTTGCACAGTCGGCCTGCCACCCCGCGTACCGACCTCTACGCTCTCGGCTGCGTGCTGTACGAGATGCTCGCCGGCAAGCCGATCTTCGACTCGACCTCGCCCGCCGGGCTCATGCACAAGCATCTCGAACAGGCACCCGCACCGCTGCGCCGCGCGGACCTGCATCCTGAACTGCACTCGCTGATCCTGCAGTTGCTGGAGAAGGACCCGGCACGACGGCCGGCGGATGCCCGGGAGACCTACGACCGGCTCCTGCCACACGTCACGCGGGCGGGACCGCTCGGCGACCTCGACCCGGCCGTAGACGAGCAGAACGATCTGCACCTCTACTCGCGCGTTCTGGTTCGGCTCTCCGGTGCCGCCGAGCCACGGCACGACGCGGGTTCCGTCGGCGCCGCGGACGCCCAGCGGTGGCAGCCCGTCTGGCCAGGTCCGCAACCGCCCACGAAAAGCGACGGTCGGTACGGACAGAGCCAGGGCGGGGGCGAGGGCCCGTACGAACCTGGTGACCCGGGCCCGGGGGGCCGGCGGCCCGGTGCCCACGGACCCGGCCGTCAGCCGACCGTGCGGCGAAGTGGCGCCTGGAAGCTTGTGCACAGCCTGTGGATACTGCCGACCCTGCTGTTCGGGATGGGCACGTGGTTGTCGTTCGGCTACATCGCCGCCCGGCACAAGCGGCTCTCCTGGCTGCTCGCCGCAGCCGCCTACCTCGTGCTCGCGGTCACCGCGTTCGCCCTCATCGGCAGCAGCCCGGAGGCGAGAAACGCATCGGACGCGGACCCGGTCCAGACCACGATCGGCATGGTCATGGCCCTGCTTCTCTGGCCCGCGGGATTCCTCCACGCCCTCTGGGTGAACACGACGGTCCGGTTGCGGTTGCGGGATCAGAAGGACCCCGATCGCTAGGAAGGCGTGGGCCCTGTCACCGGTGCCGCACCCTTCGCTCAGTCCTCACGGGCGACGTAGCCCTTAAGGCAGCCCGACATCCACTTAATTCTGGACATCGCCTCGGCTGGGGTCTGGTCGTCCAGTCCGGCGGGCGGACGTGCCCTGACCTGGGGTGCGACCCGCATGGGTTCTGCGAAGAATATCGACATTTGACCGACTTGTCGGTAGGGAGGCGGTCTCCCGGGGGAAGAGAACCGACGAACGGGCGAAAGCCCCCGTCCAAAGTCATCCGGAAGGTGGTGTGATCATGACCCACCCCACAGACATCGAGCGGCATCCTGACATCGTGTCGATGCGCGCTCGATACGAGGTCGCATCGGCAAGCCCGGTCGCGCAGTTGGCAGATGGGTTGACGCTGCTCAGCGGGATCTACCTCGCGATCTCCCCATGGATCGTGGGGTTCACCAACCTCAGCTCTATCACCATGAACAATCTCATCACCGGACTCGCCGTCTCAGCCTTGGCGCTGGGGTTCAGCTCGGCGTTCGGCCGTACCCACGGGATTGCTTGGGTGTCGCCCGTCATCGGCCTCTGGACCATCATCGCCCCGTGGGTCATCAGCGGTAACGTCGCGACTACCGGGACCATCTGGAACAACGTGCTCGTCGGTGCGCTGATCTTCGTCCTGGGCCTGGTCACCATGAGCTTCGGTATGGCTCGGGGCTTCGGAATGCGCCAAAGATAGCGCCCACTCGGCTGCCGCGCGTACTCACCCGTCGCCCGATCATGGTGTGATGACGTGATGAGCCGCGCCGTGGAGGAGTCCAATCGCCGGATGCTCCGCGCCCGCGACGCTATGGATCGCGCCTACGGGCAGCCGCTTGACGTCCCCACCCTCGCCCGTATCGCCCACGTGTCCAAGGCCCACTTCATCCGGACCTTCCGCGCGACGTTCGGCGAGACGCCGCACCGCTATCTCCAGCGCCGCCGTGTCGAGCGCTCGATGTTCCTGCTGCGCGAGACCGACCGCAGTGTGACGGAGATCTGCTTCGACGTCGGCTTCACCAGCCTGGGCACGTTCAGCCGGACGTTCCGCGACATCGTCGGCGAGCCGCCGACGGCGTACCGCAAGCGCGCCGACGTCGTGGCCGTCCCGACGTGCTTCGCGATGGCGTGGATGCGACCGAGCACTTTAGGAGAAGCCCCCGCGCCGCAGGCCGACTAGCGTCGTTCCCATGTTGAACGCCATCACGCAATCGCAGATTTTCGTTCTCGACCAGGATGAAGCCCTCGACTTCTACGTCGGCAAGCTCGGCCTCGAGCTCAACACCGACGCGGAACTGGGCTTCATGCGCTGGCTGACCGTCAACGTCCCGGGCGAGCCCGGCCGCCAGATCCTGCTGGAAAAGCCCGGCCCGCCGGCGATGGACGAGGCGACGGCGGAGCAGGTCCGCGAGCTGGTCACCAAGGGCGCGATGGGCGGCTGGCTCATCTTCACCACGGACGACTGCCAGAAGACCTACGAGACGTTGGTGGCCCGGGGCGTCGAGGTCAACGACGAGCCGACCCAGCGCCCTTACGGAATCGACTTCGGGCTGCGCGACCCGTTCGGCAACAACATCCGGATCACGCAGTTGGCGCCCCAGCCGGACCAGACCTCCACGCCGACGACGTAGACGCGCGCGCACGCCTGCGAGGTGAGCGGGTAGTCATTGCGCGTTCCCAGTGGTGCCGGTGTGGCTACTCCGGCCACACCGGCGCCACTTCAGTACACCGGCTGACCCGCCGTCCAGGCGCTGCCCACAAGCTGATCGGGTGCGCTCACACACCCCAGATCCGCTTGTAGGCAGCACGGTAGCCAGGGGGATCCCACGACGTGGTGTCGTCCACAGTGCGGGGCGTGATCAGGTGTACCGGCGCGACGTAGCCACTTGCGGGCCGTCCGGCGAACGCTCGGTTGAACTCGTCGATGATCTGGCTGCCCTGCTGGTTCAACGGTTCGGGCACGGTCGCCGCCTGGAACTGCTTCTCGCGGATTCGTTCGAACGCCGACGGGTCGCCGTCGCCGGCGCCGATCGAGAAGGGGGCGTCATCGCCCTTCTTGCCCGCCCCACGCAATGCCGGCGCCGCGTCGGCGAAGTAGAGGTCGTTGATGGCGGCGGAGTGGGTCCATCTGTCACCGAAGCGCGACAGAAGCGAGGACACTTCCTGCGGCGTGCGGCTGCCCGCGTCCGGAATCGGGATGTTCTCGTAGGAGAGCACCTTGACGCCGGAGCAGGTCAACAGAGCCTTCTTGATCAGTTGTGCCTTGTTCGCGGCGAAGGGGACCGAGGAGTCGGTGAAGATGACGGCTCCGGCGTTCCCATTCGACTCGACGATGATCCAGTACGCGGTGATCCTTGCAACGTCCTCCACCCTGGTCGTGATGTTGGTGAAGAGCTTCGGGTTGGCGCTGGGCCCGGGCGAGGCGGTCGCGTGCCATCCGATGATCGGGATATGCCCGTCGTTGGCCTGCTTGACCTGCTGAGTCGCGGAGTTCGGATCGAACCCGCCGACGACGATTCCCGATGGGTTGAGGGCGACCGCCTGACCGAAGGCCGCCTGTATCCCGGCGGGAGTGCCCTGACCGTCGATTACCCTGACGTCCCAGCCGATGGCCCGTCCGGCCTCCTGTACGGCCTTGGCCGTGCTGGCGACACCGGGATTGATCATGGTCTCCGCGACGTACACGATGCTCTTGCCAGCAACGGCGCGTGGCCCGCTCGTGGGGCCGTCCCAGGGGGCGTTGACGTCCTCGGCGTGCGCGACGGCCCGTTTCGCCGTGTTCAGAACAGCGGGGCATTTGCTCGCCAACGATGCGCCCTGTGTGGGCCTGGAGCTCGACGACGAGGTGGGCGAGCCGTGCGAACAACCGCCGGCGACGAAGGCAGTGACCACCACCGGCGTCGCCGCGGCGCGTAGGACGCGGTTACGGGTGAAGTTCACGCGTACCTCCCAATGACCAGCTCAATTACGGGCGGGCGGGACGGCCGATGGCGGCGTGGCCGCGGTGGATTCGGGCGATGTTCCCCCGGATGGAGGTGGTGGCGCGTGAGGCTGTGCGGCGAGGCCCGCGCGCAGCCGACGCCGTGCCGAGTACCCGGCGAGACCGACCGCGATGAGCAGGGTGACACCGTTGAACAGCGGCGTCACCCAGAACTCCGCACCGAGCTGACCGATGCCCGACAGGCCGATCGCCAGGGTCGCGACGGCGACGACGGTGCCTATGGCGTTCGGCCGTCCGGGCTTGATCGCGGTGGAGCCCAGCAAGGCCGCGACGAACGCGGGCAGCAGGTAGTCGAGTCCAACGCTCGGATTGCCGATCTGCTGCTGCGCAGCGAGCAACACGCCCGCGCAACCGGTGACCAGCCCGGAGCCGACGAAGGCATAGACGACGTATCGGCGGGTCGGGATGCCGACCAGTTCTGCGGCCCGCGGGTTCGAGCCGATGACGTAAAGGTAGCGGCCGAGGGGGAGGCGCTCGAGGAGCAGCCAGAGCACTGCGGCGAGCATGAGGACGTAGAACCCGGGCGCCGGCAGGCCGAGGAACTTCGAGTTGTACATGTCGGTGAACGCCCCCGGAAGTCCGTGCGGGCCGGGAACGATCCGGGCGCCCTTGGTCACCCAGTCTGTGATGGCGTACAGGATGCTGCCGGTGCCAAGGGTGGTGATGAACGAGTCGATCTGCGCGAACTCGACGAGGAAGCCGTTGATCACACCGACGAGGGCTCCGGCGATGAGCACGGCGAGGCAGGCCAGCGGCCATGTCCAGCCGTCGACCACGATGAGCTGCAACGTCATGACGTGCCCGAGCCCGAGGCCGTAGCCAATGGACAGGTCGAATTTGCCCGTGACGATGGGGATCATCGCGCCGAGCGCCAGGATCGCGGTTATCGACTGGTTGGACAGGATCGACGTGAGGTTGACCAGCGTGGGAAAGGTGTCCGGTAGGGCGATCGCGAACACGATGAAGAGGACGACCGCCAACGCGAGCAGGCCGTAGCTGCCGATGCGGTGCCCGGCGGGGGACCGTCGGCGGGGCGGGAGTCCCGTGGCCATCAGTGACTCACCGTCCCCGTGATGGCCGGCACGGCCGACGTGGCGTGGGTGAGCTCGGTGACCGTAAGGGCATCACCAGCCAGCTCGGCGGTCACGATCCCGCGCACGAACACCAGGGCGCGATGACAAACGTTCACGACTTCTTCGAAGTCAGTGGAGATGAGGAGGACGGCCAGGCCGGTTGCCAGGGCGTCGTCGAGCAGTCGGTAGATGTCGGCCTTGGCGCCGACGTCGACACTGGCTGTCGGCTCCTCGAGAATCATGAGGCGACGGTCCACCCCGAGCCAGCGGCCGATCATGACCTTCTGCTGGTTGCCGCCTGACAGGGTGGCGATCGGCGCCTCGGTATCTGTGGGGCGGACGCCGAAGCGTGCGACGAGCGCCGTCGCGTCGGCGCGCTCCCGGCGGGGCGATATCCAGCTCAATGGCGACAGGCCGCGTACCCGCGGGTTTGCCAAGAAGATCTCCCGGACGCTGAGGTCCGTGGCGGAGCCCTCCTCCTGCCGGTCGCTCGTCACGAGACCGACCTCCGCATCGACGGCAGCGGCCACCGACCTGGGCTGATAGGGCCGCCCGTCGAGCAGCACGCGGCCGTCGAGGATGGGGCATGAGCCCGCGAGAGCGCGGCCGAGATCCATGTGGCCGGCACCCGTGAGGCCCACCATGCCGAGTACCTCGCCGGCGCGCAGTTCGAGGCTGACCGGACCGGCCCGCCCGGCACGCACCTCCGCAAGGCTCAGCACGACGTCTCCCATGTCGCGGGCCAGCCGACGGTGAGCCGTCACCTCGCGCCCGACGATGTCGTGCACCAGGCGGACGGGATGGTCGCCGGTGAGAGAACCATGGCTGACAAGGTGTCCGTCGCGTAGGACCGCGACGGTGTCGGCGATCTCGTACACCTCGTCGAGCCGATGGCTCACGTACACGATCCCGTGACCACGGTCACGTAGCGCGTGGAGCACGCCGAACAGGCGGGCGCAATCCGCCGCGGGCAAGCTTGCGGTCGGCTCATCGAGGACGATGACCTCGGCTTCGGTCGCCAGGGCGCGGGCGATGGCGACAAGCGACCGCTCGGCGCGCGTGAGGTTGGCGATCCGCTCATCAGGGTCGAGGTGGCCCGCGACGATCTGGAGGGCCTCCGCGCAGCGGCCGCGCACACGGCGCCAGGAGATGAGACCGCCGCGCCGAGGGTAGCCCGTGCCGAGGGCGACGTTCTCGGCGACGGTCATCCACTCGACGAGGCCGAGGTCCTGGTGGATGAACGACATGGCATGGGAGGCGGCCTCGGTTCCAAGCGGGTGGCCGGCCACCACCACTTCTCCTTCGTCGGCGTTGTAGACACCGGCGAGGATCTTGATCAGTGTGGACTTGCCGGCACCGTTCTGCCCGAGCAGGGCCAGGATGCTGCCACGGCGGAGTTCGAGATCCACTCCCGCCAGCGCGAGAGTTCCACCGAATCGCTTGCGCAGCCCACGGATACGGACGAGCGGACTCGCGGGCTTATCAGTGGGAGTGGGGTACACGGACCTCTCCGCGGGGCTCTACCGCCCGGCGGGGAAGCCCCATCGGGCTCGTCCAATATCCTGTTCATTGTACAAAGCTGCTGGTCAAGAGTTCGTGCCACAGTATTTCCAGCGCGTGACGTGACGTGCCGCGCAGGGCAGGCGTCCACAGGTGCTCGTGCGGCGGAGGAGAGGGCCCCATGGGTTCCGAATGGTTGTCACCGTCGTCAGCCGCCCCAGAGTCACCGGACAACGGACCGGCGATGTCTCCCAGCGAATTCGAAAGTATATTCGATCAAGTTTCCGCGTGGGACCGTTGGCCGCTGCCGGACCGTGGGGCGTGGAACCGCGTCACCGCGCGCCACGTTCGCGATGCCACCGCGCTCGTACGTTCGGGCGTCGTCGTCCCCATGGCCCGACCGTGGAACACCGTGGCCGGGCCGGACAACCACAAACCGGCTCTGCACTACATGTCAGATCTCGGGGACGTGGAGGCTCCCGAGCCGTCGTCGTACAAGGACTTCATCGCCGTCGATTTCCACGGCAAAGCGGTCACCCATGTCGACGCTCTGTCACATATCGCCTACAAGGGGCGGCTCTTCGGCGGGCAGGCCGCGCGTGGTGCCATCGACGCCGCCGGCGCGCACTACGGGTCGGTGGACCGGCTCGGCGCACTCGTGACCCGAGGGGTGCTCCTGGATCTTCCAACGGTCCAGGACGTCGATTGGCTGGAACCCGGCCAGGCCGTACACGCCGAGGACGTGCTCGCCGCCGAGGACAGGCTGGGTGTACGCATCCGCGAGGGGGACGCGGTCTTGATGAGAACCGGCCATATCCGACGCCGTCACGCTCTCGGGCCGTGGGACGCGTCCATAGCCAGTGCCGGACTGCACGTCGACGCGATACCGCTCCTCGCCGAGCGCGGCATCGCGCTGCTTGGCGGAGACGGCGACAACGACGTGCGGCCCTCGCCGGTAGCGGGCATCCACTCCCCGGTACATGCCCTCGCCATGGCGGCGATGGGGGTACCGCTCCTGGACAACCTCGATCTGGAGGCACTCTCCGCCGCGTGTGCGGCAGCCGAAAGGCACGAGTTCCTGCTGGTCCTGACGCCGCTGAACATCCCGGGTGGAACGGGTTCCCCGGTCAACCCGGTTGCGATCCTCTGAAGGGAACGCCGCGAACGTAGCCGCCGACTCCCTGGACAGCGGGGCGGCGATGAACGGCGGGTTACGTGCCGGTCTGCTGTTGCGCGGCCCAGGCGGCGATCTGGGACCTCGAAGTGAAGCCCAGCTTGCGCAGGATGTTCTCGACATGGCCTTCGGCGGTACGCTGGGCGATCACCAGGATGCCCGCGATCTCCTTGTTGCTCAGTCCTTGCGCGACGAGCCCCGCGATCTCCAGCTCCCTGCGGGTGAGGGCGGACTCCATCTGTGGGAGTTCGATGTCCTTGGCCGACTTCTCGTCCGCCGCATAGCCGACGGCACGGTCGAGGGTGAGCTCCGAGCCGCGCGCGTGAGCCGCGGTGAACACCTCGTCTCCCAGGTTTTGCCGTAGCTGGGCCTCGCATCGGTTGTGCAGACCGGCAAGATGCCCGAGACCGGGTAGCGACGTCCCGATCGACCGCCAGACCATATGGGCGGCGCCCAGCAGTTCGGCGGCACGTTTGTCCTGCCGTTCGTCGGCCGCGATCCAGGCGAGTACCTCAATGCACTGGGCGATGCCCAGATGGTCGTTGTAAGGCAGCTTGAGTCGCACCGCGTCCCGGATCATGGTGGTGGCCTTCCGTAGGTCGCCGCACCGCCATCGATTGAGGCCACTGACCCACAGCGAGTACGACAACGACCACTGTGCGTTCACGCGCTCGCACATCTCCAAACATTCCGCGCAGAGGGCCGCGGACCGAGGGTCGCCCTTGAAGACTGCGGCCATGGACAGCTGGAAGAGCGCGATCCAGGCACGGCCTTGGTCGCCGACGGCGCGGTGGCGAGCCAGTGCCTGCTCCAGAAGAGTGAACGCCCGTGAAAAATCTCCGGCGAGCAGCGCGGCGAAGCCTGCGATCTGGACGGCGCTGGCAAGTTGCGCCTCGTCACCCAGCTGTTCCGCCAGTGCACACGACTCCTCCAGCAGCGGTGCCGCGCTGGTGGGCTCACCTCGCAACAACACAAGCCAGGCCTCGACCCACAATGCCTTGGCTCGTGCGACGCTGGGACCGGGCTCCAGCGCGAGCGCCCGCTCCAGCCAATGGTGACCGGCGCTCAGGGAACTCCACGAAAGCCGGTGGCTCCACATCGCGGCGGCGATCTCAATGGCGGCCCACGCCTCGCCCGGCTCACTCAGGCAGAACTCCAGCGCCGCGACCACGTTGGCCTGCTCGGACCGGATCCGGGTGATCCACTCCAGCTGATGCTCTCCGAACCACTCGGCCTCACCTCGCGAGGCCAGGTCACGACACCAGTCGCGATGCCGCCGCCGCAGCGCCGTCTCCTGACCGGACTCGGCGAGCCGTCCCCGACCGTACTGGCGGAGTGTCTCCAGCATCTCGTATCGCACGCCGGAGCCGTGCTCCTTCCGGAGCAGGATCGATTTGTCCAACAGCCCGGTCACCACGTCCAAAACGATTCCCGGCGCGATGCCGTCGCCGGAGCACACCCGTTCGGCCGCCTCCAGATCGCAGCCACCGGAGAAAACCGACAACCGTTCCCACAGCCTCTGCTCCTCGGGCGCGCAAAGGTCGTAGCTCCAGTCGATCAGGGCCCGCAACGTCTTCTGACGCGGCACCGCGGCCGGGCTTCCTCTCGCCAGCAACGAAAAGCGGTCGTCCAGCCGATCGAGGATCTGTTCCACGGACAGTGCCCGCATCCACACCGCCGCGAGCTCGACGGCCAGCGGGATCCCGTCCAACCGCTGGCACAGGCGTGTCACGGCCACGTGGTTGGCAGCGTTGACGGCGAAATCCGGCAGAACGGCCGCCGCCCGCTCTGCGAACAGGCTCACCGCCTCGTGCTGCGCTGAATTTTTCGCCGGCACCCCCTCCGACACCGACAACGGCGGCACGTCCAGGATGTGCTCGCCCTCCACGTGGAGCACCTGGCGGCTGGTCGCCAGAATCCGCAGCTCGGGCGCCATACCGAGGATTTTGCTGGCCAAGACCGCGCACTCGTCCAGCAGGTGCTCACAGTTGTCCAGCACTAAGAGCAATCGCTTGTTCGCGAGATACTCGGGCAAAGCTTCCCATCCCGACTCGCTCTGAAGGCCGAGCGCTCCGGCCACCGTCTGCGCGAGCAGCTCTCCGGCCACCAGCGGAGCGAGGTCGACCCACCACACCCCGTCGGGGAACGCTCGTTGCACCTCCGCGGCCACACGTAACGCCAACCGGGTCTTCCCCACCCCGCCGACGCCGATGAACGTCACTATCCGGCCAGCCGAAAGCAGCCGCTTGGCCTCGGCCAGTTCTTGCCGACGGCCAACGAAACTTGTCACCTCGGCTGGCAGATTCCCTGCCCGCCGTCGTGTCATCGCCACCGCCATAGCACTTTCAGGCTAGCTCCTCCTAACCTGAAAGTGACATTCGGTAGACGACCTCGACCTGAGAGAGAGTTTCATGCCTCGGTAAAACTCACCTACGACACCAGCATGTCCCCAGCACCGCGCCGAGGAGACGGGATAAACCCCCATATCAACACCTATTCCACCTAGGTAGTCCGCGCCTTCCAGCCAGGTAGAGGTACGGGCGTAATGTGGTTTTCGTGGGCTCGGACCAGCGCATGGTGATCCGCTGGCCGGAGCCGCCGCGAGGAATCAATGGGTGTGGCGACATCGAACGCCTCGAACCGACGGCAGGCGTCCAAGCTGCCGGCCGAGGTGACCAGTTTCGTGGGACGTCGGCATGAGGTGGCCGAGGTCAGGCGTTTGCTGTCCGGGTCGCGGATGGTGACCTTGACCGGTATGGGCGGTGTCGGCAAGACGCGGTTGGCCTCGCGGGTGGCGGTGACTTTGCGGCGGGCGTTCTCCGACGGTGTGTGGCTGGTCGAGCTGGCCGATCTGGAGAAGCCCGAGTTGCTGGTCCGGACCGTGATCGAGGCCTTGGAGATCCGGGATCAGTCGATCCGGCCGCCAATGGAGGTCCTCACCGACTACCTGGATGACAAGCAGGTGCTGGTGATCTTGGACAACTGCGAGCATCTATCGCATGGGGTTGCGGTGATGGCCGAGACGCTGCTGCGTTCGGATCCGAAATTGCGGATCCTGGCCACCAGCCAGCACGTGCTGGGGATCGACAGTGAGCAGACGCTCGCGGTGCCGCCGCTGCCGCTGTGCAGTCCGGTTCCACAGCCGTCGGTGAAGGCGCTGGTGCAATCGGATGCGGTCCAGTTGTTCACCGAGCGCGCCGAGGCCGTGTTGCCGGATTTTGCGGTCACCGAGGCCAACCGGGAGGCGGTGGAGCGGATCTGCCAGCGGCTGGATGGCCTCCCGCTGGGGATCGAGCTGGCGGCGGTGCGGCTACGGGCGTTGTCGGTCGAGCAACTGCTGGAGCGGTTGGAAGATCGTTTCCGGCTGCTCACCGCGGGATCGCGAGCGGTACTGCCTCGACATCAGACACTCCGGGCGTTGATCGACTGGAGTTACGACCTGTGCACCGACCAGGAACGCCTGCTGTGGGCGCGGGCCTCGGTGTTCAGCGGCGGCCTGGACCTGGAGGCGGCCGAGGCGGTCTGCGCGGGTGATGGCATCGTCCGCGAAGAGATCATCAGCCTGGTCATCGGCCTGGTGGACAAGTCAGTCCTGATCCGCGAGGAACACTTCGGCACGGCCCGGTACCGGCTGCTGGAGACGATCCGGCAGTACGGCCGCGAACGCCTCGCCGAATCCGGCCAGGAAGCCGAGCTCCAACGTCGCCACCGCGACTACTACCGGGAGCTCTCGGCCCAGGTGCGCACGCAACTGTTCGGACCGGACCAAGTGGCCTGGTTCGCCCGGCTGCGTCTCGAGCACGCCAATCTGCGTACCGCCCTGGAGTACTGCTTCGCCGAGCCGGCCGATGTCCGGATCGGCCTGGGCATGACCACTGACCTGCTCTACCACTGGATCACCAGCTACTACCTCGGAGAGGGGCGCGGCTGGCTCGACCGGGGCCTCGCGGCCGACACCGCACCGGGTGAGGTCCGGGCCAGGGCGCTGTGGGCCAACAGCTGGCTGGCCATCATCCAGGCCGATCCCATCACGGCCACAGCCATGCTCGAGGAGAGCAGGAGCCTCGGAGAGCAGCTTGGGCTGGACTCTGTCCTCGCCTATGTCGCGCTCTACTCCGGGATGGTCGCCATGAGCCAGGGGAAGACCGAAACCGCCGTCGCGCTCTACGAGGAGGCGGTGGCCCGCCACCGTGCGACAGGGGACCCGGTGGGCCTAACACTCGCGCTCATCCGGCTGTCCCTCGCCTACTCCTTCCTGGGTGACTCGGCGCTTGCCATCTCGATCGGGGAGGACAGCATCGCCGTATGCGACGCCCACGGAGAGGGCTGGCACAAGGCGTACACCATGATGGCGCTCGGCATCGAGGTCTGGCGTGAGGGCGACGCCCGGCGCGCGACCTCGATGGAACGGGAGAGCCTGCGGTTCAACCGTTCGCTCGACGATCCGCTGGGGATCGGGATGAACCTGGAGGTGCTGGCCTGGATCGCCGCCACCGAGGAGCAGTACCCGAGGGCGGCTCGGCTGCTGGGGATCGTGCAGACCGCCTGGCAGGCAATCGGTGCGCCGCTGTCCGGTTTTGGGCATCTTGTTAACTATCACGACGAGTGCGAGTCCCGAACCCGCCAGGCTCTCGGCACGACGGCGTTCCTCGCCGCCTTCGAGAAAGGCGCCGACCTCTCCTACGACGAAGCGCTCGCCTACGCTATTGAGGAGGACATCCCCGCGGGCGCCCCGTCCGGAACGACCGGACAATCCTCGCCGCTGACCCGCCGGGAAACAGAGATCGCCCACCTCGTTGCCGAGGGGATGAGCAACAAGGAGATCGCGGCCAAGCTGGTGATCGCCCAGCGCACCGCTGAGGGTCACGTGGAGCACATTCTGAACAAACTCGGCTTCAACTCCCGTGCCCAGATCGCCGCCCAGGTCGGGATGCAGAATCGGGCGACAGGAGAACATCCATCTGGATGACGAGTCAACATGCCTATTTCAGACGGTATGGCGGGGAAAGATCAGCCAGTCGAGGTGACCAGCTTCATCGGACGCCAACGAGAGATGTCCGATGTGAGGCGGTTGTTGCGCAAGACGCGGTTGCTGACGCTGACCGGCGTCGGCGGGGTCGGCAAGACCCGGTTGGCGCTGCGCATGGCGCAGTCTCTGGGAGGGTGTTTCCCGAGCGGGGTGGAGTTCGTGGAGTTGGCCACGTTGGAGGACGCCGACCTGCTCGAACCGACCGTGGCCACGGCACTGGGACTTCGTGACTCGGGGCGGCACGCCACGCCGGTCCTGGTGGATCACCTGGCCGATAAGCGGATGCTGCTGGTGCTGGACAACTGCGAGCATCTGCTGCAGGCGTGCGGCGACCTGGTGGACAGGTTGTTGCGCGCTGCCCCGCGGCTGCAAATCCTGATCACCAGCCGACACACGCTGGGAGTGACCGGGGAACAGGTGCTGCCGGTGCCGCCGATGCCGGTTCCGACTGCCGACGCCACCGTCCGCGGTATCGCACGGTGCGAGGCGGTGCGCCTGTTCACCGAGCGGGCGGCCGGGGTACGGCAAGGATTCGCGGTGGATGCGGCCAACGCCCCGGCGGTGGCCCGGCTGTCTCAGCGTCTGGACGGGATCCCGCTGGCCATCGAGTTGGCCGCGGTACGGCTGCGCACGACGCCGGTGGAGGAGCTGGTGCGGCAACTGGATGATCGCTTCGATGTGCTGACCGGCGGCAGCTCCACCGCGTTGCCCCGTCATCAGACCCTGCGGGCGACCATGGAGTGGAGCTTCGGGCTGTGTTCACCTGATGAGCAGCTGCTGTGGTCACGGCTGTCGATGTTCCCCGGTGGGGTGGATCTGGAGACCGTCGAGGCGATCTGTTCCGGGGACGGGATCGCGCGAGAGGACATGTTCGATCTGGTGGCCGGGCTGGTGGACAAGTCCGTCCTGGCCGGTGAGCGGCGAGATACCGGAGTGCGGTATCGCATGCTGGAGAGCATCCGCGCCTATGGCCGCGAGCGGCTGGCGGCCGCTGATGAGCAGGCGTTGCGCCGGCGGTATGTCGACCACTACCGGCAGCTGACCGAGCAGAACCGGCTCGACCACGTGGTCTCCGATCAGCTCGAACGGTTCCGAATGATGCATCTGGAGCTCCCCAACGTGCGCCACGCACTCGACCTGTGCTTCAGCCCGGGGGGTGACGGATCTGCAGGGCTCGAGATCGCGTCGGCGCTGTGGGCGTACTGGATCCTCGACGGTGCCCTCACCGAAGGCCGGCACTGGCTGGAACGCGGTCTCGAGTTCATGCCCGAACCCGGCACCGCCCGCGTCAGGGCCCTGTGGGCTGACGCTCTGCTCGCCATTTACCAGGGCGATGGCGCTGCGGCGACGCCGTTGCTGAAAGAGTGCCGAACTCTCGCGAGACGAACAGGGGACGAATCGGCTATCGCGTTCGCCATCCAGACCTCCGGCGTCGCCGCGTTGTCCGCCGGTGACCCACGTGGGTTCGAGCTGCTGGAGGACGCGCTCGCCCGCCACCGGGCGCTCGGTGACATCCATGCCGTCGGCGTCAACCTGTACCACACCGCCGCTTTCGGCGCGGTCGAAGACCCTGACCGCGCCACCGCGCTCGGCGCGGAACTCCTGGAGCTGTCCGAGGCTCGGGACGCATCGCTCTTCCAGGCGTACGCGATGCTCGCACTCGGGTCCGCCGCATGGAAGCAGGGCGACTGGCGCCGGACCGAGGCCATGATTCGTAAAGCGCTCATGATCATGGGCGTCGTCAACGATCGATGGGGCCTCACCCAGTGCCTGGAGATACTGGCCTGGACTGCCGGTGCGCGTGGGCAGCACGAACGCGCCGCCCGGCTGCTGGGCGCGGCCCACGAGCTCTGGCAGGCCCTCGATTCCTCACCGACCGGGCTGCGGCACCAGTTGCACTCGCACAAGCGCTGCGAGGCTCAGGCGCGCCAGGCACTGGAAACCCGGGTGTTCAACGCGGCCTTCCGCGATGGGAGGAAGCTCAGATTGGACCCTGCGGTCGCTTACGCGCTCGAGGACGACGGGCCCTGACGCGCCGGCTCGTATTGGCACCGAGGCGGGACGCCAGGGCCGGTACCTGTGGTGATCTTGCCGGACCCGGCGTCGCCGCAGGGGTTCAGGATGGCTGTACGCCGAATTGGATGGCCCAGGAGCGGGAGCGACAGTGGCGAAGGCCCATCTCCGGCCCCCGGGCCATCGAGAGGAATCGAAACGTGTGTCTGGCAAGTTGTCGATACCACCTCCTCATATATCAATCTTCGCCTTCGGCGAAGCGTGTGCGGACAGCTCGAACCAGACGACCTTTCCGGTCGGTGTGCCCTCGCTGCCCCAGCGGCGGGATAGCAGCTCCACCATGTGCAGTCCGCGTCCTCCCTCGTCGTTCTCGTGGGCCCGGCGCATATGGGGTCGCGCGGTATCCGTGTCCTCGACCTCGCACCGCAGAGTGTCGTCCAGGGAGTGAAGCGTGAGTCCGACCGGCCCGGATGCGTAGTGCACCGCATTGGTGACGAGTTCGCTGACGAGCAGTTCGGCGACCTCACTTTGCTCGTCGAGTCCCCAATCGGTCAGTTTGCCGCGAATAAGACGACGTGCCCTGGGCACCGAGGATGGGTCCGAGGGGAGAGGCCAGGAGATCTCGTGGTCGTTCGCGCCCCCGGAGGGGCGGACGGTGAGCACGCCACGGTGTACGGCTGCTCTCAGCAAATGCCAGGCATGCGCGTACCCGCTCCCTCGGGCGAGCGCCATCGGCGAGGCCAGGGAGATGGTCAGCCGCAGCGGCGCCCTCATCCCGGGGTCGGTAAAGTCTGGGAGCGAACTCATGCCGCCCGCCCATAGGCACTTCGATGGGCGGGGATGACGCGTCCGTCGGGCAGCAGCTCACCAGTGTCCTCAAAGATCACCACACCGTTGCAGAGCAGGCCCCATCCCTGCTCCGGGTGATAGGCCACCAGACAGGCCGCCTCCCGATCTGAAGCATTCGCGTCCGGACAGGGCGGCTGGTGCTGACACATGATTCTTACCTTCAGTCCTCACTGAATATTGGTAAAACTCACCTACGACACCAGCATGTCCTCAGCACCGCGCCGAGGCGACGGGATAAACCCCCATATCAACACCTATTCCACCTAGGTAGTCCGCCCCCGCGGCCTCGCGATCATCACCCATGAGGCCATACAGAACGGGCGGACCTTTCACTGCTTGGGAGGACGGCAAGGCCGCACCTCATCCGGTCTGCAGGTGGGACTCGTGGACGGGGACCTCGCGCAGCGTACGGAGCGGCGAGAGCCAGAGCATCAGCGCGGGACTGACCAGCGCCACGACGAAGATCACCAGGGTGGTGTGGAGGCCGAGAGCCGTGCCGAGCGTCCCGGCGAGCAACGCACCCAGCGGGGCGCTGCCCCAGCTCAACCACCGACCCGTGGCGTTCATTCGGCCGAGCAGTTCCGGCGGGCAGATGAGCTGCCGGAAGCTGCTCTGGGTGATGTTGTAGATGAAGTCACCCATGAGCTCAATGGTGAAGGTGATCGTGATGAGGACCTGCCCAGCGAGGCCCGGGCCGATCAACGTCAGGGGCACGTAGGTCACCGGATAGACCATCCTGGCGACGAGCATGACCCGAGGCAGGCCGTATCGCTCGCCGAGCCTGGCTGCGAGGAGACCGCCGAGCGTGCCACCCACCCCGCTGACGCCCCAGACCAGGCCCAGAACGGCTGCCGGCCAGTCGAGCTCGCGCACCAGATAGACCGTCCAGATCGCGTGTACCCCACCAAGGAGGAACCAGCAGACAGCACCGGACAGGATCACCGGCCGGAGCAGGGGGTGGCGAAGCGTGTAGCGCAAGCCCTCGGCGATCTCCGTACGAAGCCTGGCCCCGGACGGTCGCGGGACGGGATCGGGCTCGGGAGTGCGGATCAGCGCGACGGTCACGGCACTCACCAGGAAGGAGAGCGCGTCGGCTATCACCGCTCTGGCCGCGCCCAGCAGTGTGATCAGGCCGCCGCCCAAGATCGGACCGGTGATCACGGCCAAGGACATGGAGGTGGCGAGCTTGGCGTTGCCGTCCAGGAGCCGATCCGGGCCGAGCAGACTCGGTGGGTAACTCTGGTAGGCGGCGCCGAAGAAGACCTCGCAGAGACCGGCGAGAAAGGCGACCGCATAGAGCTGTGGCATGCCGAGGACGCCCGCCAGCGCCGCCAGCGGCACGGTGGCCATGACCGACGCGGCGACCAGATTACTGACGATCATGATCGGACGCTTACGCGACCGGTCGACGATCGCACCGACCGGGAGCGCGGCCAGCATCACCGGCACACTGCCCGCGGCGGCCAGCACACCGATCTCCATCACGGAGGCGTTCAGCACCAGTGCCGCGATCAGCGGCAGCGCCAGTGTGGACACCTCCGCCCCGAGCAGGCTCGTGGTCTGCCCGCTCAGGAGCAGCCTGAAATCCCGATCCCGCCAGAGTGACCGATCCCCCTGCATACCGGCCCTTCCCGCTCGACCCGAAACGGATCAACCTTAGACGCCGCGCAGGTGGAGCGCTGGATCAGCGAGCGGCGGCACCGTTCGGCATGATCCAACTCCGCCCACTGCTCGGGATGATCCTTGGTCAAGCCGTCGCGAGGCTGGCGAACCAGTGCGCCGCGGTGCCATAGGACAGCGTCATGACGCCACAGGAGGCCAACCCGGCCGGCAATGTCTGGCACGGCGGCCAGACCAACCGACCTCCATCCATGACCCCCGAACCTGACGACCGCCGCCGGTCCTACGGTCGTCGCGTCGGAGACCGCTTCCCGGCCCATCCGCCCAACCGCGCGGTCGAACTGGCCAAAGGGATCACCGCCATGGCCGCGGCGGCTTTCGCCGTCGCCGTCCTGCTCATGGTCGCGGTGTGGCTCTTCCGGTCAATGTTCACCGGCTGACGTTCAGGGCTACTTGGCGCGCCGCTCGAGGTCGGTCGTGAGCTCGGAAAGGTTCATCGCCATGGTGCGATGGACCGCCGGTACCCAGTCGAGCACCCGGAGCACCGCGTTACGGATAACGCGCAGGGGTGCGTTGCCCAGGGTGGCGACGCGGGTCATCCGGTGGGTGAACGCGACGACCTCCTCGGCGACCGGCCGGCGCTCCGCCTCGTACTCATCGAGAGTGCTCTCGGCCACGCCCTCGAGGAGCACCGCGGACAGCCTTCCCGCCAGTACGAGTGCGTCCTGGATTCCGGTGTTCATGCCCTGCCCGCCGGCCGGGCTGTGCACATGTGCGGCGTCCCCGGCGAGGAAGAGCCGTCCGGATCGGTAGTGGTCGGCCAGCCGGTGGTGCACCCGGAACCTCGAACTCCACACGATGTCGGTCACCCTCGCGGGATGTGCCTTCGGTCCCCTGGTGTCGAGCAGCGCCTGTACGTCCTCCCGGCTGGGGTGCTCGGGGGCCTCGTCGATGGTGGCCACGATGCGGTGCCGTCCGCCGGGCAGGGGCGCCACCACGACCAGACCCTCGGGTGCGAAGAACAGCATGACCTCGTCGTCCTGGTGTTCCCAGTCGAGTCGCACGTCGGCCAGCACGAACGACTGCGCGTAGGTGTCACCGGAGAAGCCGATCCCGGCGTGCTCGCGCACCGTGCTGTGCATCCCGTCGGCGCCGACAGTGTATTTCGTCCGGATCACCTTCCCGGTCGTCATCGTGGCGGTCGTGCCGGTGTCATCCTGCTCCAGCGAGGCCACCTCGTACGGGCGGTGGACCTGTCCGCCCTGTGCGTGCAACCGCTCCAGCAGTACTTCCTCTGTGATGTCCTGCGGCACCATCAGGGTGTACGGGTACTTGGTGGGCAGTTCGTCGAAGCCGACGGTCAGGAGCGATCGGTCCCGGTCCCGCACGGTGAAGCGGGGCACGATGACACCTCGCTTCACCAGCTCTTCGCTGACCTGGATGGTCTCCAGCACTTCCAGCGTGCGGGCGTGCACCACGGCAGCCCTCGAGGTGTTGGCGCCCTCTGCGGCCTTGTCCACGAGGACGACCTCGACGCCCTTGGCCACCAGCGCCGTCGCCAGGGTGAGGCCGACAGGTCCGGCTCCGACGATCAGTACGTCGGTGGTCTCGGGGAGTTCGAGGTGCTGGGTCATGGGGGCCTCCGATGCTGAACGCCAGTTTGCCAACGGCTGTTGACTTTAACGTTAGCCGCTTTCCGTTTGATTGCCAACACCTGTTGGCATACACTTGTTGGCACGGCCTTCACCTGACGATCCGCACACGTGATCCGCTACTTCGGCAGCGACCTGTACACCGCCGCCACCCGCGCACAGAAGATCTTCGACAAGGTGCGCGGGGCAGGGCCTATGACGCTTCAGCCACAGTGGCTCCAGCCGCTCTTCCAGCTGTACGGGCCGTACTGGCCACCCCAGATCACACATTTGGAGGGCGCGTTCCGCCGTATCGGGCCCGCGTAATAGGTGTATTGGCCGGAGTCGATGCCCCGCGTGCCGCCCTGGACCTCCAGGGAGGCTTTCATGCGGTGGGAGTTGCCATCGACCTTCCTGAGGAGCGTGACCACACAGTTGTAGCCGTTCCTGTAGAGCAGATAGACCGTCGCGGAGCCGAGGCCGTGGGAGTCGATGATCCTGTAGCCGGAGCCGCATATGCCGGTGGCCGTGTAGGGGTTCGGCTTCGATGTGGGAGCCTTCGCCGTCGGTTTGGCGGACGGTTTGGCGGACGGCTTGGACGACGGTTTCGAGGACGGCTTGGTGGACGGTTTGGACGAGGGCTGGGACGAGGGTTTCGACGAGGGCCCGGGGGACGGTACGGACGAGGGCTGGGACGACGGTTGGGACAATGGCGCCGTGGTCGGTTGGTCGCCATTCCCCATAGGCGTGGACGCTCCGCCGCCACTCCGACTCCCCTGGGGAGTCGCACCGGTAGCCCGGGGCGTTGCTCCGGATCCGCCGGCCGCGCTGTCGGGCTTCGGCTGACCCGAATCCTGCCCGGCCTCAGGCGTCGGGGACAACCCTCTGGCGACGGTGCCCGGCAGGTCCGTATTCATGTTTTTGCCGGACGAATGGGTGAAGACCAAGATCGCGACCAGCGGGATCAACACCGCGGCCACGAGAGGCACGACGAGTGTCGCGGACGGGAAGGTGCGCGAGCGCGACCCGAGATAATCCAGGGACCGGGTATCCCGGTCGCGGCGCCAGGCCGCACCCAGCCCTCGGAGATACACGCCCACACCCGCCGGCGAGGCGGCCGCCGTCAGGACCGCCGTACGGAGCCGGACCCCGACACCGGCAGGCCCCTCGACAGATGGCCTGTCTGCGACTGGCGGGGAGAGAACGGGCGCCAGGAGAGCGGGCTCGGAGGGAACGGGCACAGAGGGAACGGGCACGGAGGGAATAGGCGCGGAGGGAATAGGCGCGGAGGGAACGAGTGGAAGGGGCGGAACCGGCAGAGCGGCAGCCGGCCGCAAGGGAACCGCGGGAGCCCCGGCGGGCACTGCGGCGCCCGTGAGGCCATAGGTCGGGCTCGGTATCGCAATCGTCTCACCAGGGACGCCGTCCAAAGGTGCGCCGACCGTCTCCCCAGGCACACCCGGCTCGCGCGGGTCTTCGGGGCCGGATGGCTGGGCGTCCGACAAGGAAAGCCTCCAGTATCTGGATGGTCAGACGAGGCCGAATATGTTTCGTTCGTTGTTTAGCCGGTTCGGATACCGCCCCAAAAGAGCCCAGGGACCTATCTATGTATGGGTCCCCGCTGGCACAGCCCCTACCGGCAGCACGATCGCGGACGGGTGGTCCGGATCGTGGAAGACCTCGTGGCTGGCGGCTTCCCGAACGGGACATCCGTACGCCGCCGACGGCCGGGTCGGGTCGGCCGGGTCGTACCGGTACCGGTCGGGCTCCGACAGCCGAGGACGGCGGCGATGGCGGAGTGGTCGAGACCCTCCCAGGCGACGAGACCGAGCACTTCCCGGTCATCGTCCGGAGCTCTGTGGTCCGCAGTCGTCGCCGCGACTCGCCCCGCCAGTGATTCGCCAGCACCCGGCGCGACGCCGTACAGCCAGAGCCGCGCTCTGTCACCCGCGGGAATGTCCTCGAACCGCCTCCAGGCGATAGTGAACGTTTCCGCGACGACATCGGCCGCGTCCTCTGGAGAGGAGCAGCGTCGCAACGCGTAACCCAAGATCGGCTCGTACGTCGCGGTGTATATCTTTTCGAACCTGGCCTTTCGGTCATCCATCGAAGGTCCGGTAGCCGGATTCCTTATGTCGCACGTGACCATCCTTCGCTGTGAGGGGAGGGGAACACACCCCCTACGTGTCCGAAAGGTCGCGAGTGTTACCGACGCGTCGGCCCCGATCGCCTGCCGGGTCTGCGTGCCGGCTCAGTCAGGGGTGTGATCAGGGCTGATGCTGTACGCGGATCGCTGTCTGGTCGACGCCGGTGGTGACCCGCGCGCGGCATGAGGCCTGCCATCAGGCGGGTATATGTTCGTAATGGGGGGAGAACTATCGTCATCGGGGGTTCCGACGGGCCGTACAGGCCCCTGGTCCGAACCCGACCGATCAGGCTCCTGATCACATTTCATCCGAAGAGCCCTACGACCCCAGGGCACCAGACCCAGGGAGGTGATCCGCGGGATTCCGTGACAGCAACCAAACGGCTGTTCATTCGCCACCTTCGGCAAGGAAAGAAGACACATCATGTCCGGCAACAAAGCTGTCGCCTACATGGGTCCAGGCAAGGTCGAGGTCCACGCCACCGATTACCCCGAATTCGAGCTCAAGGACGGACCGGGGGTCAACCCGGCCAATGTGGGCCGCAAGGTTCGGCACGGCGCGATCGTCAAGGCCATCGCAACGAACATCTGCGGCAGCGACCAGCACATGGTCCGCGGCCGCACCACCGCGCCGGTCGGCCTCGTCCTTGGTCACGAGATCACCGGTGAGGTCGTCGAGACCGGCCCGGACGTTGAATTCATCCGAACCGGCGACCTCGTATCCGTGCCCTTCAACATCGCGTGCGGCCGCTGTCGTAACTGCAAGGAGGGCAAGACCGGCGTCTGCGAGAACGTCAACCCGGACCGGCCCGGTTCGGCGTACGGCTATGTCGACATGGGCGGCTGGGTCGGCGGCCAAGCCGAGTACGTCCTGGTTCCCTACGCCGACTGGAACCTGCTCAAGTTCCCCGACAAGGAACAGGCGATGGAGAAGATCCTCGACCTGGCCATGCTCGCCGACATCTTCCCGACCGGATTCCACGGCTGTGTCACCGCCGGGGTGCAGCCGGGGTCGACCGTCTACATCGCGGGCGCCGGTCCGGTCGGGCTCGCGGCGGCCGCCTCGGCGTTCCTGCTCGGAGCCGCCGTGGTCATCGTCGGCGACCTGAACAAAGAGCGCCTGGATCAGGCCCACAGCTTCGGCTGCGAGACCATCAACGTGGCCGAGGGCGAGCCGCAGGACCAGATCGAGCAGATCCTCGGTTCCCCCGAGGTGGACTGCGGGGTCGACGCCGTCGGCTTCGAGGCTCGCGGCCATGGACGCGACGCGGAGACGGAACGTCCCGCCACCGTGCTCAACACGCTCATGGAGATCACGCGGGCGGGCGGCGCGCTCGGCATCCCCGGTCTGTACGTGACCGGTGACCCGGGTGCCAAGGACGAAGCCGCCAAGCAGGGATCGCTGTCCATCCGGTTCGGCCTTGGCTGGGCCAAGTCGCATTCCTTCTTCACCGGCCAGTGCCCCGTCATGCGGTACAACCGGCAGCTGATGATGGCGATCCTGCACGACCGGGTGCAGATCGCGAAGGCCGTCAACGCCACACCGATCCCGCTCGACCAGGCACCTCAGGGATACGAGGATTTCGACAAGGGGGCCGCGCGCAAGTTCGTGCTGGACCCGCACGGCATGCTCGCCAAGACCCCGTAGCCGACGTGCCGCCACTCCGGCCTCGAGCCCGGTGACGTCGTGGTGATCGGCGTCACCGTCGTGGCGGCACGTGAGAACCTTGTGACCATGGAAAACGCGACCACGGAATACGCGAGCACGTCCAGCGACCGCGCGATCCGTACCCGCGCTGACCTGATGAAGAGGTACGGCCTCGGCCGCAGCACGCTGGAGAAGTGGTATCGCGAACGCGCTGTCAACGGGCACCCCGAGGCGGTCGGGACGGTGGGGCGGCAACTCGTCTGGGATGCCGAAGCCTGGGACCGCTGGTACGCCGAGCGGGAGTCTTTCCATGACCTACCGGCCGGTCTGGCGACCCGCGACGAACTCGCGACGACGTACGGCCTGAGCCGCCACGCGTTGAAGACACTGTGGGCGGAGCGGGAGGACAACGGGCACCCCGGCGCCGCCCGCCAGATCGGCAAGGCCCTGTACTGGGACGAGGCCGCGTGGGCCACCTGGTACGACGGCTACCGCAGATCGCGAGATGACGACAGCGACGGGGACCCCGGCGAACTGGTCACCCTCGCGCAGGTGGCGCGCATCCTCGGCCTGGCCCAGACCAGCGTCACCGTGTACGTGAAGCGCCCACCGGCGGGCTGGCCGGAACCCGCCGAGGAGCAAGCCCTGGCCGGCGGCCGGGTCCGGCGCCTCTACCGCCGCGCGGACATCCTCGCGTATGCACGGACCCGCCTGCGCACGTCAGAGTGAGGCATGAGGTCACGAACGGGACACACGTGCACCAGCCCTAATACTGGACCGGATCAGCGAACCGACCGGAGGTAAAGATCTCTTGACGCTTGCTTTGTCGACCTCCTTTCCGGACCTCTGTTTCGCTGTGAGCAGCGGGGTAAGCCGAATTTAGCGCCATAAAACGGATTTAGCGCCACAAACAGGAGCGAGACCGTGCGCCATCACAGCGGTGCTCGCCGCCCGGCCCATTCCCGCTCCGCCCGGTAACTCTGAGGAGCACTCATGAAGGCACTCACCTGGCACGGAAAGCGCGACGTGCGGATCGAAGAGGTTCCCGATCCGGCCATCAAGGAGCCGACCGACGCGATCGTACGGGTCACCACGACCGGGATCTGCGGTTCCGACCTGCACCTCTACGAGGTTCTCGGACCCTTCATCGGCGAAGGCGACATTCTCGGCCACGAAGCGATGGGCATCGTGGAGGAGGTCGGCTCGGACGTCACCCACATCAAGGCCGGCGACCGGGTGGTGGTCCCGTTCAACATCTCCTGCGGACGCTGCCACATGTGCAGCGATCTGAGACTGTACGCACAGTGCGAGACGACCCAGGACCGCGAACACAGCACGGGCGCGGCGATGTTCGGCTACACCAAGCTCTATGGGGAGGTGCCCGGCGGGCAGGCCGAGCGTCTGCGGGTGCCCCAGGCCCACTTCGGGCCGATCAAGGTGCCGGAGGGTCCGCCGGACGACCGGTTCGTCTACCTGTCGGACGTGCTGCCCACCGCGTGGCAGGCGGTCCAGTACGCCGAGATCCCCGCCGGTGGCAGCGTCACCGTGTTCGGCCTGGGTCCGATCGGCCAGATGAGCTCCCGAATCGCCCGGTATCTCGGCCATCGGGTCATCGCTGTCGACCGAGTACCCGAGCGCATCACCATGGCCCGCCGCCATGGCATCGAGGTGCTGAACTCCGTCGAGCACCACGATGTCCCCGAGGCGATCCGTCAGCGGACCGACGGACGGGGCACCGACTCGGTCATCGAAGCGGTCGGCATGGAGGCCCACGGCTCCCCCGCCGCCAAACTCGCCCAGACGCTGACCGGCTTCATACCCGACAGGGCCGCCGCCGCGGTGATGACCAAGGTCGGGGTGGACCGGCTCGCAGCCCTGCAACAGTCCATCGAGACCGTACGCCGCGGGGGCACGATCTCGGTCGTCGGCGTGTACGGCGGCATGACCGATCCGCTGCCCATGCTGCAGATGTTCGACAAGGGCATCACCCTCCGCATGGGACAGGCCCACGTCAAACGGTGGATCGACGACCTCATGCCCCTGGTCACCGAGGAAGCCGACCCGCTCGGCGTCCTTGACCTCGCCACCCACCACCTGCCGCTCGAGCAGGCCCCACACGGCTACGAGATCTTCCAGAAGAAGCAGGACGGCGCCATCAAGGTCCTACTCAATCCCTGACAGCCCAACTCGTCGTCTTCGCCTACCTGAGAACCTATGCCTGCTCGCGTAGATGCGGCCTTTCAGCGGTCCTAGGCCCGCCGCGCCGCGAGCTCGCCTGTTCGCCCTGTGGGCCCCACCGGCGAATGGCTGCATAGCCGACGCCAATCCCGGCTGCCACCGGCCATTCAATGATCTCTGCGGCGGCGAGCACGCCCAGCCCGACGTAGAGCGGCAAGCCCTTCTTGGCCGGCAAGACGCGGCCGGCGATGGCGAAGGGCGCTGTGGCGATGTCGACGATCGGCCGGGGAATCGTGAGAGTGACACCCTCGTGTGGCCGAGTGTCCGATGCCCGTTCGAGGGTTCCGGTGCTCCTGGTCGGGCGGGGCGATGATTTCGTGGTTGATGATTTCGTCGTTGATGACTGCGTAGTTCTGGCCATCTCTATCGCCTCCAGCGATGAGGATTTCCTGTCTCTACCCGCATTTGGGGGCAACTACCCGAAAGTTTTCCTATTTTCGGTGTCAAGGTCCTGCTCCGGGGTAAGCCCTTCATCTTCTATCGCGGAAAGGCGAACGGCTCGGCGAGGTGACGTTGATGGGACTGCTGCGGTCGGCGGTGAACATGGCACCACGCGTGCTCATGGCCCCCGTGATCGGGTCCGCCCAGGTCGTGAGCGCCCTGTCCGCCCGTGCCGGGCTGGCGGATCTGATCGGCGTGCGCAAGCAGCGCCGCGTGTGGTCGCAGGACGGACGGGCCTACATCGAAGTGCGCGGGCTGGCGACGGCCTGCGGCCCT
Source organism: Actinomycetes bacterium (assembly GCA_025964575.1). Lineage (GTDB taxonomy): Bacteria > Actinomycetota > Actinomycetes > Streptosporangiales > Streptosporangiaceae > Actinomadura_E. The sequence goes on along the minus strand of JAOPYO010000311.1, from coordinate 63,503 downwards.
CGGCTGCGACGTGCGCTCTCGGCTGCGCTGCACGCGCTGGAGGGCGTGAACGTGGCGGAGATCAACGCGGTGACCGGTGAGGTCCTCGTCGCGTTCGAGGAGGAAAACGTCACGCCGGACCAGCTGGTGGAGATGGTCGAAGAGCTCGAGGCGGCCCACGGCGTCCAGGAGGAGCCCTTCCCCGGCCACGGACACCCTGTGGAACCTGCCCCCCTCACCGCGGAGACGATCGCCCTCGCGGCCGACGGCCTGGCCTTCGCGGTGGCCACCGCCGGACGATTCTTCCGGTTCCAGAAGGTCCCCCGTGCCACCAGGCTCATCGTCGCGGTCGTGGACGGCCAACCGCGGTTGCGCCGCGAGCTGGAGTCTCGGCTGGGCCCGCACGGCTCCGACTTCCTGCTGGCGTTGGGAAACGCGGTGGCACACGGGCTCACCCAGGAACCATCGATGCTGGCCGTGGACGGGCTGCATCGGCTGCTGCTGCTGGCGGAGCTGCGCGAGCGCCGGTCGGTGTGGTCACGCCGGGTACGGGAGCTGGTCCCCGGCGGTCTCCCCGCACAGGCACCCGAGCGTTCCGAGCGACCGTGCCCCCTGCCGCCCGGGCCAGTGGAAACCTACAGCGAGCGATCCGCGCTTGCCTCGCTGGCCGGAGCCGGCGGAATTCTGGCACTCAGCCATGACCCGGGTATCGCGGCCGACCTGCTGCTCGCGGCGGTTCCGAGAGCGGCTCGGTACGGCCGTGAGGGTTTCGCCTCCATGTTGGATCGCGAGCTGGGGCGGCGGGGCGTGCTCTCGTTGGACGGGGCCGCGTACCGGCGGTTCGATCGGCTGACCGCGGTCGTCTTCGACGCGCCGATGTTCTGCGACGATGGCTCGCAGATTCTCGGCGCCACCGGCTACGGGTCCACGAGCGACCGGGAGGTATGGCGGGCGGCGGCCCGGCTGCTCATCACCGACCCTCAGATCCGGGGCAGGCCGGGTGTCGACGGCCATTGGCTGATGCGGCTCTCGGACGCCTCACCGGCCGACAAGCGGGGGCTGAGGGCCCACGTCACCACCCCGGACGGGGGAGTGCTCGGAGAGGTCCACATCGGGTGCGGTGTTCATCCGCTGGCGGACGCGATCCTGGCCGCGGCTCGCGGCAGTGGCTTGAAGGTGCTGGTGACCGGGCATGCGAGCGCCGCGGAACTGGTGTCGCATGCCGACGCCACGCTGGACGTCGCAGACCCGCTCGCCGCGCACGTCCGAAGACTGCAGGCAGACGGGCACGGGGTGCTCATCGTCGGCGGGGACGAGGCGGCGGCGCTGGCGGCGGATGTGGCCATTGCGGTGATCAAGGACGGGCGGCCGACTGTGTGGGGTGCGGACCTGATCTGCGGGCCCGGCCTCGAGCAGGTCTGGCAATTGGTCACGGCGGTCGGCGCGGCACGGGAGGCCAGCCGGCGTGCCGTTAGGCTCGCCCTCGGCGGCTCGTCCCTGGGCGCACTGCTGGCCGTCACCAGACGGCGATCAGCGGCTGCGCTGAACTTCGCCCCGGTGCACTCTTCCGCGCTGTTCGCACTGGTCGGCGGGGCGCTCTCCAGCCATCGGGTGGCCGCGCGGCGCTGCCCTAGGCCGATCCCACGCTTCGCCTGGCACGCGATGGACACCCAGGCCGCACTCCATCGCGCCGCGGAGCTCTCCTCCACTTCGGGTCACGACGGTCGACCGACGCGAGCTCTGCACCCTCCGCGGCCCGTGCGGGCCCTGGCCGATCTCGTCCGAGCGGTCGAGTATGAGTTACGCGATCCGCTGACGCCGATCCTGGTACTGGGCGCGGTGGCCTCCGCGATCGTCGGCTCGGGAATCGATGCGGCTCTGGTCGCCGGGGTGATGACCGGCAACGCCTTGATCAGCGGTGTGCAGCGGACACGAGCGGAGCACGCGCTACGCCATCTGCTCGTAGAGCAGCGCGCGCTGGGCCGCCGACTGCGCTCCAATCAGTCGCCCTGGCTGTACGACCGGCCGGAATCAGATCTCGTGGCAGCAAGAGAACTGCGGGTCGGCGACGTCATCGTGCTGGAGCCCTCCGACGTCGTCCCGGCCGATGCCCGGCTCCTGGACGCCGACGACCTCGAGGTCGACGAGTCGAGCCTGACCGGAGAGTCCCTGCCGGTCGCCAAGTCGACGGAGTCGACCCCGGGGGCCGACCTGGCGGAGCGGGCTTGCATGGTCCACGAAGGAACCACTGTGCTCGCCGGACGGGCCTCGGCGGTGGTGGTCGCGACCGGCGACGCGACCGAGGCAGGCCGGGCCGCCGCGGTGGCCGGCCAGGTCATGGCGTCTGTCGGTGTTCAGGCGCAGCTGAACGAGCTGACGCGCATCTCGTTGCCCGTGACCGGACTGAGCGGAGCACTGGTCGCCGTGCTCTCCTTCGTGCGCGGCGTCAACATGCGGCAGGCGGTCTCGTCGGGGATCGCGGTGGCGATCGCCGCGGTCCCGGAGGGATTGCCCTTGGTCGCAACCGTCGCGCAGCTGGCGGCCGCACGCCGGTTGTCGCGGCGCGACGTGCTCGTCCGTAGCTCTCGCACGCTCGGTACCCTGGGCCGGGTCGACACACTGTGCTTCGACAAGACCGGCACGCTCACCGAGGGCCGGCTCACGCTCACCCGGCTGAGCGGACCGGACGCAGATATCGAACCCACCTCGCGGCTGGGCCGCCGCCTGCTCATCACGGCCTCGCGGGCCTGCCCGCAGGAGGGCCCGGTCCGGCATGCGACCGACCGCGCCGTCATCGACGCCGCCCGGGCACACCTCGGCGAAGACCCGGAGTGGATCCTCCTCCACGAAACACAGTTCACGGCCGCCCGTGGTCACTCCTGGTCGATGGGCACCGAAGACGGCGTGCCCCACGTCGCGGTCAAGGGATCTCCCGAGGCGACACTGCGCCGCTGCGAACGGGTGGCCGTCGGCGCCAGAACCGAACCATTCACCGAGGAGCGGCGCCAAGCCGCGTGGGCCACGGTCGAACGCCTGGCCGGCGCCGGACTTCGCGTTCTCGCGGTCGCTGCGGGGGATGTGTCCCAGGAGGACCTCACCGAGGTGGAGAAGCTCGGGGAGGCCGCCGAGCTGGTGCTACTCGGATTCGTCGGTATCGCCGATGCTCCCCGCCCGCAGGCTCCCCAGGCGATCGACCAGCTCACCAAGGCCGGGATACGGGTCGTGATGATCACTGGAGATCATCCGGACACCGCCCGCGCAGTGGCCGCCGGGCTGAGTATCCCCGAGCCCGACCGGGTGCTCACAGGCGCCGAACTGGACCGGCTCGGCGAACAGGAACGCATCGACCGCATCGCCGAGACCTCCGTGTTCGCCCGGGTGAGTCCCGAGCACAAGGTCCTCATCGTGCAGGCGCTGCAGCGAGCCGGGAAAGTCGTCGCCATGACGGGCGACGGGAGCAACGACGCGGCGGCGATCCGGTTGGCCGACGTCGGTATCGGCCTCGCGGGCGGGGACTCGCGCGCCGCCCGATCGGCCGCCGACCTGATCCTGCCCGGCGCCGACCTGCCCGCCATCGTGCAGGCCATGTTCGAGGGCCGGGCCCTGTGGGCCAGCGTGCGCAACGCGGCCTCGATCCTGGTCGGCGGAAACCTGGGTGAGGTCACCTTCACCATCTACGGCACGGCGGTGGGTGGGCGGGCACCGCTCACCACCCGTCAACTCCTGCTCGTCAACACCCTCACCGACATGCTCCCCGCATTGGCCGTCGCGCTCGCGCCACCTACCCACCATCCGAGGCGGACCCCGCTTCGCCAGAACCTGTTCGGAGACGCGCTGACCCAGGCGATCGTGATGCGCGGGGCGGTGACAGCGCTAGGTGCCGTCATGGCCTGGCAGTCCGGGCGCTTCACCGGCCGGCGCCGCCGCGCCGACACCATGGGCCTTGCGGCCCTGGTGATGACCCAGCTGGCCCAGACCCTGCAGACCGGATGGCGCAGCCGTACAGTCCTCGCCACCGCGGCCATCTCGGCCTTCGTCCTGGCCATGGTCATCGAGACTCCGGGCGTCAGCCAGTTCTTCGAATGCACTCCTCTCGGCCCGGCCGCGTGGACCCTGGTCTTGGCCGCGGCCGGCGCCGCCACGGCAATCTCGATCCTGCTCCCCCGCCTTTTGCCCGTCCAAGCCGACGCGGCAGCCCCAGCCCCAGCCTGAGGTCGATTTCACCGACGCCCCTGTGTGAGCACCTCGCTGCGTTGGCCAGCCCTGCATGTACCACTGCTGTTGGCGTAGCACTAGATGGCCCGATTGGCTTTTCGACCAGATTGACCTCTTTACACAGCATTGTTTAGGCGGTTGCCGCTAGTTATCTTCGCGATGCCCTTGATCGACGGGGCCGCGCTGCCCAAGATCAGCAGCGGCAGCAGCACGTACTGCCCGGACACCGCGACCGTCACCGCGAGCTTCCAGCTGGTCGGTGAGACCACCCCCGGTACCTTCGGCCAGACGCTGTTCGTGACCAGCTGACAAGCCGATCCCGGCAGGTGCCGCTCCCGCTGTCGGGGGCGGCACTCGTGCGGTTCAGCGAATTAGGGACATGCCCTAGTAGGTCGAGGCGACGCTGGAGCGGAGGGCCATGACGCGCTGAGCGGAGGCCGAGAATGCGGCGGAGTTCAGCCGGCCCGAGCGAAGCGCACTCACAAGTGCGTTCAGCCCGCCGATCCCCTCGTTGACGTTCTGGGCAGAGTAGAGCAGGAGATCCATTCCGGCCCCGGCCGCCAGCACGCCGCGCCGAGAGGTGGAACCGAAGGCCTTGAGTCCACCGGCTTCAAGGGCATCGGTGATGGTGACGCCCTTGAAGCCGAACCGCTTCCGCAGTTCGTTCTGGACGATGGTCGGTGAGAGTCCGGCCGGCCGGTGCGGATCGAGTGACGGATAGGTGGCCCACGACACCATGATCAACTGGATGCCGGCCCCGATCGCCGCCTGGTAGGGGGGCTCATCAACTGTACGGAGCGTATTCGCCGACAGGTGCAGGGTGACAGGAACCATGTCGGTGTTCTGCTTCGCGGCGGCGGCGCCCAGTCCTGGGAAGTGTTTGCCGGTGGCGGCCACACCGGTGTGCTGCTGAGCTGTGATGAAGGCAGCGCCCAGGTCGGCCACCGTCTTCGGGTTCGTGCTGTAGGAGCGCTGGAACTGGTCGTCGAAGTCGCCGTGTTTGCGGTAGACATCCAGCACGGGCGCCAGGTTGACGTTCATCCCCACGCCCCGCAGGTTCTGGCCTGCGCCTGTGCCGGCCTGGCTTGCCGCGGTCACGGGGTGGCTCGCCCCGCCGATCTGTTTCTGCGAGAGGAACGGGGCGCCTGACAGTCGGCGGACGAGGCCGCCCTCCTGGTCGGTCATCATGAGCAGTGGCGCTCGGACAGGGCTCTGCTTATTGGCCTTCTGCAGTTCGGCGATGACCTTGCGGATCTGGGTCCGGCTTGAAATGTTGCCTTTGAAGAACATGACGCCTGCGGCCTCGCCACGGCGGATCCGCTGAAGCAGGCTGGCCGGCGGTGTCCGCCCCCGATAGCTGTAGATGACCCGCTGGCCCGCGAGCTGCAGAGTCGACAGTTTCGGCGACGGTTTGGACGAGGGTTTAGGCAGCCGGTCAGTGCTACTGGACGCCGCTCTGGTGGCCGTATAGGTCCTGGCGTTGTTCGAGGTCGGGGCCTTCGGATCGGCTGCCCCTGAGGCGCAGGACAGAGTGGTCGCTGCGGCGGCGATCACGCAGACGATGTTGATCTGTACCTGGCCACGACGCATCCGGCCGCCTCCCTATGGTTCCGTCCATCTGGTCGTCGCCGGTCACGAGACCATTCGGTCGGGCAACGGCCTGCGGCGAACCTTATGCGAGTTTGCAGGGTTCTGCAGATGAGAGTGCGCCCCACGACGGAACCGCAACCCGGGGAAGATTTCTCCGTGTGCCTGAACCCTGTTTGAACCCCAGGGCATCCATGGCGCGTACTACTGAGCGCCCCACCCGGAACGGACCGGGCGCCTGCTGGAGACGGCCTCTTGGAGTCCCCGCTCCCGAAGCCCACACAGGCGCCCGGTCTGTCGGTTCAGCCTTCGAGATCTCTGCAACCGTCCACCCCCAAGGCAACGGTCACGTGTCTCACATCCCTCCGATCATCCACTCCGCCCGCGCGGACGGCAGCGTCTATCTGCTCCGCTGGCATGAGCTTGAGCCACGGGTGTGGTGCGCCGAGATCGCCTGGGTGCAACGGGACATGCACGGATGGCACTCCCAGCAGGCGACGGTCATGGCCGATGACCTGACGCCGATCGAAGGACAGAACTACAAGACGGTGCCACGGCAGGTGCTGCGGGATCGATTTCGGGCACCGGCATGTTGAACCGCGGACCGACCCGTTCGCGTACTGCTGACCAGACCCGCCACGCGGCGCGCGCGTTGGAGGGGTGAGACGCCCGGGCGTCTGCGGCTTAGCGTTAACAGGGAAGGGCCGTGGACACCCGGGCATCCCCACGGCTACCGGCTGGTGAGCCGGTAGGGCAACATGCACACGACGACATCGGTGCGGGCGCGCAGCACAGTGGCCAGGAGTAGTCCCCGCTGGTTCTGCAGGATCCGGTAGCGCCACCGGCGGGGTTCGACCTCGGGAATGAGGACGGCGATCTCCCTGTCCACGGCCTGGGCCTGCTGCACGTAGGCGACGATGGGTTGGACCAGGGACCGATGGGGGTCGACGACAGTGTCCAGCCGCACGCCTGGATTCCATTGCTCCCACCGGGCGCGGAATGCCGCGCCTTGCTCGGCGTCGGGGTGGACGTTGACCGCGACGACCTCAGTGCCGAGGGCCAGCGCCGCGGACAAGGCCCGCTGGGTCAACCGGTTGACCTCCCCGACAGGCACGATCACCAGGCTGGTGGTGGCCTGTGGCAGGCCCGGGATCTCTCCGACTCCGAGTTCACGTCCCACCGCCTGGTAGTAGTTCTCGATCCGGGAGAACAGCAGCATCATCGCGGGTATGGCGACCACCACCAGCCAGGCCCCCTCGGTGAACTTGCTCATAAGGAACACCACGGTGGCCGTCGCCGTCATCAGCGCACCGGTGCCGTTCAGAACCGCCCGGGGCACCCACCCTGGGGGGCGCTCGGAGCGCCAGTGCTGGACCAGCCCGGTCTGGCTGATGGTGAATCCGATGAACACTCCGATCGCGTACAGCGGGATGAGCCGGGCGGTGGCGGCGTGGACGGAGATCAGCAGTGCCCCTGAGAGCACACCCAGGCAGATCACCCCGTAGCGGTACACCGGCCGCTCGGCGCGGAGGCCGAACAGGTGCGGCAGCCGGTGGTCCTTCGCCAGCAGGCTCATCAGTACCGGCAAACCACCGAAGCTGGTGTTCGCAGCCAGCCCGAGCACCAGCGCGACCACGATGTTCGTCGCGTAGTAGGCCCATCCGGTGCCGTACGAGCCGGCGGCGAGTTGGGCCAGGACGGTGACTCCACCCCGCGGCGCCACATGGTCACGGTGGATGAGCACCGACATCCCGATCAGCATCACTCCCAGCAGAACGCCGAGCATCAACTCGGTGCGCTGAGCGCGCTGGGCACGTGGCTCCCGGAAGGCGGGGACCCCATTGGCGATCGCCTCGATCCCGGTCAGGGCCGAGCAGCCGGCAGAGAAGGCCTTGAGGATCAGCACGAGCCCGAGGGCTTCACCGGCGCCTATCGGTATCGAACTGCCGACCACCGCAGCCGGATGCGACCGTGCCAGACCTATCCCGATGATGCCGAACATCGCAGCGAGGAACACCACCATCGGCACCATGAGCACCCGAGCACTCTCCGCGATGCCCCACAGGTTGACCGCGGTGAGCGCGAACAGCCCGATCAGGGAGATCGCCAATTGATGGTGTGCCAGCAGCGGGAACGCCGACGCCAGGCTCGCCGCCCCGGCCGCGAGACTGACCGCGACGGTCAGCACATAGTCCACGACCAGGCTCGCGGCCGCGAGCAGGCTGACCACCGCTCCGAGATCCTTCTTGGCCACGGCATAGGCACCACCACCATCCGGGTGCACGGCGATGACCTGGCTGTAGGACACGACCAGCACAGCCAACAGCGCGACGATGGCCACGGTGATCGGCAGCGTCAAGCGCAGCGCCGACGCACCAGCGGCCGCCAGCACCAGAACAATGGCCTCAGGACCGTAGGCCACCGAGCTCAGCGCGTCCAGCGACAACGCGGCCAGTCCGCCGATACTGCCCAAATGCTCTTTGTCGCCCTCACCGTGGCGCAGCGGTACCTTCGGCGCCAACTTGCTTGAAACCACCGAAGAACCCCATTCGCTCACTGCCAGCGAATTGTGATGCCCACGCCGACAAGATGACCAGGGAAACCGCCAGGCTCTGGCCCCTTACCCGGGTCCGCACCCGCCCACTCCGCACCGATACCCAGACCTGCCTCACAGGCATCTGCCGCATCTGGAAACCCCTGAGTCAAGAGACAAGACCCGCTCTCGACTACGGTGCGTGGCGCCGCTCGATGGAGGCCGACAATGGTAAGAGATTCCTTCTCTGAATAAGATCGCCCCACCGACCCAAGGAGTACCGTTGGCCGCCTCAAGCACGACAGACAACCTCGACCTTGCCTCGCGTGCCCGTGAGGTCGCCGACAGCGCACCAGCTGGATCACTACGGCGCGCGGCAGCTGGGAGCGTGGCGGTCACGTGCGCCACCACCCGCACCGTCGACCAGGCCCGCAGTGTCCTCGACGGCGTGACCCCTGACGACGTACGGCAGGCCGCGCTCGCGCTCCTGGACGACCTCATCGTGGAGTAGTCGCCGGAGAACCGCCGCCGTCGTGAGAGACCTCTGGGAGGGCCCTGATGAACGTGCTGGTCGTCGATACCGGCTCTGCCAGCCTGCACCTGCGGGTGCTGGGACCTGACGACGAGGTCCTTGCGCAGGCCGACGTCGGCGGCGCCGACGGGCCGCAGACCGACCGAGCCTGGCGGGATCTCGCGGCCGGTGACCTTCCCATCTCCGCGGTCGGGCACCGGTTGGTGCATGGTGGGCCACGGCTGTCACAACCCACGGTGATCGACGACAAGGTCCGCGCCGAGCTGGAAGGCGTCGCCAAGCTAGCCCCATTGCACGTGCCGCAGGCGCTGGCAGCTCTCGACGAGGCGCGCACCGCGCTGCCTGATGTGCCGCACGTGGCCTGCTTCGACACCGCTTTCCATGCCGACCTGCCCGAGGCCGCCCGCATGTACGCTCTCCCGGCCGAGTGGCGAGAACGCTATGGGCTGCGCCGGTACGGCTTCCACGGTCTGTCGTACGCCTGGGCCCTGGGCCACGCCGCCGAACTGATCGGCCGACCCGTCGACGAGATCCAGGTCGTACTGACCCACCTTGGCGGCGGTTGCTCCGCCTGCGCCGTACGGGAGGGCCGCAGCGTCGACACCACCATGGGCTTCACCCCGCTGGAGGGACTGGTGATGTGCCGCCGCAGCGGCAGCGTCGATCCGGGGCTCCTGCTGTGGCTCCAGACCGAGCACGGGCTGGACGCCGACGAGATCACCCAGACGCTGAACCGGCGCTCAGGTCTGGCCGGGTTGTCCGATATTTCCGATGACACCCGCGATCTGGTGCGTGCCCGCGTCTCCGGCGACGCTGCCGCCGCACTCGCACTGGACGTCTTCACTCACTACGCTCGCCGCGGCATCGCCGCCATGGCCGCGTCCCTGGACCGCCTCGACGCCCTGGTGTTCACCGGCGAGATCGGGGAGGACCAGCCCGAAGTGCGGGAGGAGATCTGCGCCGGCCTGGGTGTTCTCGGTCTCTCGGCCGGGCTGATTCCCGGTAACCCGAGCGGCCCGGCCATCGTGAGCGGTCCGGACGCCGACGTGCCCGTTCTGGTCGTGCCGACCGGAGAGGTGCCGCAGATCGCCGCCGAGGTCCGGGCCACCCTCGCGCGGCTTTGAGTTCCGGCAAGCTGATGGCCCGGATCGCTACCCGATGGCCGCATGGGCCGACCCCCCGCTACGCCGGTCGCGTCGGGTAACGTTGAGAGGCGGTTTCTTTACACCGCCTTAGACCCCGGCCGAACCCTGATCCGGCCAGGTTTTCCCGCGCGGCGGCGCCCCTCGAGTGCCTGTTGGGTACCGCCGCGTGAGCATGTTATTGGAGGAGACAGCAACGTGACCGCCGCAGTACAGGTCGACGAGATCGAGGCGCAGGCCGCACGGCGCCGTACGTTCGCGGTCATCAGCCACCCCGACGCCGGCAAGTCCACCCTGACCGAGGCGCTGGCACTGCACGCCGCGGCGATCACCCAGGCCGGGGCCGTGCACGGCAAGGCCGGGCGGCAGGGAGTGACCTCGGACTGGCTGGAGATGGAGCGCAGCCGTGGCATCTCCATCACCTCGTCGGTGCTGCGCTTCGACTATGGCGACACCCTGCTGAACCTGCTCGACACCCCTGGCCACTCGGACTTCTCCGAGGACACCTACCGGGTGCTGGCCGCGGTCGACAGCGCCATCATGCTGCTGGACTCGGCGAAGGGCCTGGAGGCCCAGACGCTGAAGTTGTTCGACGTCTGCCGGCACCGGGGCATTCCCGTGATCACCTTCGTCAACAAGTGGGACCGGCCCGGCCGTGAACCGCTGGAGCTGCTGGACGAGGTGGAGCAGCGCATCGGGCTGCATCCGGCTCCGCTGAACTGGCCGGTGGGCATCGCCGGCGACTTCCGGGGACTGATCAGCCGGGCCAACGGGACCTTCACCCGTTTCGACCCCTCTTCCGGTGGTGCCACCCGCGCGGCGGGGACGACCATGACAGCGAAAGAGGCTGCTTCCCTGGAGGGCTCCGCCTGGGAGACCGCGCACGAGGAACTGGGTCTGCTCACCGAGATCGGTGCCGAACTGGACCTCGAGGCCTACCGCGCCGGGATCTCCACGCCGGTGCTGTTCGGGGCGGCACTGCCCAACTTCGGCGTCGCGAACCTGCTCGACGCCCTGTGCAGGTTCGCCCCCGCTCCGGAGGCCCGTCCGGGCGACGACGGCCTGCTACGCCCCGTACAAGCTCCGTTCGCCGGTCAGGTGTTCAAGATCCAGGCGGGATTGGACCGCGCCCACCGGGACTCGCTGGCCTTCATCCGGGTCAGCTCGGGCAAGTTCGAACGCGGCATGACCCTCACCCATGCCTCGAGCGGTCGACCGCTGGTGACCAAGCACGCCCAGACGGTGTTCGGCCGTGACCGCTCCACCGTGGACGTCGCCTATCCGGGCGATGTCATCGGCCTGCCCAACACCAACGGCCTGATCGTCGGCGACACCCTCTACGCCAGGACCCCGATCGTCTATCCGGCGATCCCCGCCTTCGCGCCTGAGCACTTCATGGTCTGCCGGGCCAAGGACTCCAGCAAGTACAAGCAGTTCCGGCGGGGCATCGACCAGCTCGACGGTGAAGGGGCCGTCCAGGTGCTGCGCAGCGACGCCCGTGGCGAGCAGGCCCCCGTGCTCGCCGCCGTCGGCCCACTCCAGTTCGAGGTCGTCGCCCACCGCATGGAGCACGAGTTCAACGCCCCGGTCATCCTCAACGGCCTGGAATACAGCACCACCCGCATCACCGACGCCGCCTCCGCCCCGGCCCTCGCCGCCATCCGCGGAGTCGAGGTCTTCACCCGCAGCCTCAATGGAGATCTCATCGCACTGATCACCGACAAGTGGCGGCTGCGCGCCATCGAGCGAGAGCACCCTGAGCTCACCCTCACCCCGCTGCTGGCCGCCGGAATCTCCGACTAGGGCGTGTCCCGTGGGTCTCGTTCGTCGCGAGCGGTGATCCAGGTGGATGCGTCGCAAGGCGGAGGAGGGAGGCGGAGGAGGGAGGCGGACCGGTGTTGTCCGTCGACCGACGACAACGCAGCGAGGCGCCGCCTGGGCGCCGCGCAGCAGGACATAGATCCACGGGACATGCCCTCGGGCATGACGGGATGGGCGCGGCGTTCGTTGGTGAACCCGGACTCGGCCGAGTACCTTGCCTGGATATGAAAGCCACTCTGACGATGACCGTCGCCGGTCTCACACTGGTCACCCTGGTCGCTGGATGCGGCAGTTCGGGTAAGTCCAATGCGTCCGGCACCACGACCCCTGCCCCCGCGGGTCAGACGGCGTCCGCCGAGGTGAGCCCGCCCGACTCGGGTGTCGCGACGCTCACCATTTCGGGCTCAGGCTTCGGTGCGCCGACCATGGCGAACCCGGGCGAACCCATCAAGGTGGTCAACAAGGACTCGGTGCCGCACACTGTGACGTCGGGCTCCGCATTCAACGTCGAGGTCAAGGCAGGCGGCACGGCGTCCTTCACGGCTCCGACCACGCCCGGCGACTATCCGCTGACCTGCCGCTTCCACCCGAAGATGCGCGGCACCCTCACCGTCCGCGGCATCTAGGGTTCCCGGGGCACGTCCTGAGCCGATCGCCCGAATCCTGGTCATGCCGGGGATGGGGTGGTTAGTGTTGATGTCAGGCGCCCTATAAGGGGCCTCTTCCGGCCGTGGTCGTCCCGGCCACCGGGACCGGAAGTCTTGAGCTGCTCCAGATTCGGCGGCCAGTAACGCCGGGTGGCGATATGACCAGTTTCAGCACCCCCATCACCTGGCAACGACCCTCGATGACCCAGGCGGCGCTTGCGCCTGGCGGCGTGGTCAATGGGAAGCCGGCCTCGACCCGAAGGCTCGATGACGGCTGCCAGGACCGCGTCGCAGCGTCGTTCGAATTGATGGCGGCTCTGCTTGCGGAGGTCGAGCTCCCGGAGGTGCTCGCCTTGGTCGTACGGCGAGCGGGGCTCATGGCGAGAGCGGATCTCGCCTTCATGGCCCTGCCCGGTCCGGGCCCGAACACCTTGAGCATCGAGGTCGCCGCGGGAGCGAACGCCGATCGCATCCGTGGCGAGAGCGTGCGGGTGGGCACCTCGGTGCTCGGAAAGGTCTTCATGACCGGACGACCGCTGGCCCTGCAGGTGGCCACCGACGCGCCGCTGAAGGGACTGCCGTTGCCTGCCGGGCCGATCCTGCTGCTCCCCCTGGACACCGGGGAGCGGACCTGCGGGGTCCTGGCACTGGCCGGCCAGTCCGGGAACGTGTCGTTCACCGCCTCCGTCAAGCGGCAACTACGGATCTTCGCCAGCACTTCGGCCTCCATGATCGAGATAGCCGAGGAGCGGCGCGGCAATCACCTCGGCTGAGCACCGCACTTCGCACGATCGTCGACGGGTGCCCCAGGCCAGAGCCTGGGGCACCCGTTGCCATTGACCCTGGGCCCCCAACTCCGTACGATCCATACCGGACAGAAAGGTCTGTCTTGGATCATTTGGAGCATCTCATGGCGAAGTCCCCGGAACTCGGCGCGACCGCGCCCGACTTCACTCTTGCATCCGTCACCGTGGTGGACGGCATCGCACAGCGCGCGGATCTGACCCTCTCAGCGCAGCGCGGCAACCCTCTGGTCCTGGTCTTCTATCCCGGCGATGACACCAGCGTCTGCACCAAGCAGCTCTGCTCCTACACCTCCGAGCTCGAGCGCTTCACCGACCTCGGCGCCACCGTCTGGGCGATCAGCCCGCAGAATCTGGACAGCCACGAGAGCTTCGCCCGCAAGCACCGGCTGGGCTTCCCGCTGCTCGCCGACACCGACCGCACAGTCGTGCACCAGTACGGCATCGGGCTCCCCGGCCTGGGGCTCCGCCGTTCGGTGTTCGTCATCGACGCCGACGGGGTCCTCCGCTGGAAGCACGTGGCCCTCATCGGCCTGACCTACCCCGATGCCGCGACGATCTCCAGCCAGATCCCCGCCCAGAGCACGGCTTGATCAACCCTCTCTCTTGACGAGACACGTACCGCCATCAGCGAGATCTCCGACCGACAGCCCGCATATCGGCTGACCCCGAGCGAGCAACCCGAGGTTTGTGAGATCTTTTTCCGGATTGAGCAGACAACCGTTCCTTCACCCCATGCGTCCCAACCGCAGTAAAGTCACAGATGAAACAGCCCTGCGGTAACGGAGTGATGACACTATGCCCACCCCCACTGATGAGCGCGGACCGTCGGACTCTCCTGGGCACAGTGCATGAGCGGCTGGGTGGACACGCCATCACAGCGAGACGCCTTCGAGGGCGAAGCCGAGAGCCCTCGCGGAAACCGACGCAGGCGGCCGCCCAAGCGGCGTAGACCGCTCCTGATCACCGCCATCATAGGGGGCGTGATCGTGCTGCTCCTGAGCAGCACGGGTACCTTCCTGTACTTCAAGCTCAATGGGAACATCACCAGCATTCCCGAGGATCCCAATGACCACCATTCCAAGTCGGCTGGGGGGTCGAACCAGCCGATGAATGTGCTGCTGATGGGCTCTGACACCCGCTCGGGGAAGAACGGCAAGGTCGTCGGCGGGAAGGTCGAGGGATTCGGCAGCGCCGACACCGCGATGGTCCTGCACGTCGCGGCCGACCACCAGCACGCGACGGTGATGAGCCTCCCTCGCGACCTGGTCATTCAGCTACCGCAGTGCAGAAACCAGAGCGGCCGCACGGTCGGCGGCACCACGGGCCAGATCAACTGGGCGTACGCCAATGGCGGCCCGCTGTGCTCGAGGAAGACGGTCGAGCAGCTCACCGGCATCCACATCGATCACTTCATCGTGCTGGACTTCAGCGGCTTCGTGAAGATGATCAACTCCATCGGTGGCGTCTCGGTGTGCGTGCCACAGACCGTCAACGACACGCACGGCAACATCCATCTGAAGGCCGGCACCTACACGGTGAAGGGCAGCGCGGCACTCGATTACGTGCGGGAACGGCAGGGACTGGGGGACGGCGGCGACCGTTCCCGGATCACCCGACAGCATGCCTTCATCTCCTCGATGATCAACAAAATGCAGAGCAACGGGGTGCTCCTCAACCCGACCTCGCTCTACGGCCTCATCAACAACGCGACCCAGGCCATCACCGTGGACCAGGGGCTGGGCTCGGTGACCAAGCTGCTGAGCTTCGCCGAGTCGATCAAGGGCATCAAGCCGGCGAACATCAAGTTCTTCACCGTGAAGACGCAGAACTATCCGCCGACCATGCCCAACTACAACACCTGGAAGCAGCAGCTGGCGCTGGCGCCCGGCGCCACCCAGGAGTTCGCCGCCCTCGCCAAAGACACCGCCGTCGGCGCCGCGGCCACCAAGCCCGTCACCGGAGCCACCACCGCTGCCGTCTCAGGGGCGGGCGTCAAGGTCGCCGTCTTCAACGGCACCACCCGGCCGAAGCTGGCCGCCAAGGTGGCGGACTCGCTGCGCGGCAGCGGTTTCACGATCGTGGGGACGCCGGCCTCGGCCAAGACCCTGGACCACACCACCACCTTGATCCAGTACGGCATCGGCCAGCGCTCCATGGCCCAGACCTTGGCCAAGTTGTTCCCCGGCGCCAAGCTCAAGCCCACCCACGAGACCCTGATCAAGCTGACCGTCGGCGCGGACTACACGGCCCCGGCCGGCAAACCCGCCAAGGCGCCGGCCACGATCACCAACGCCCGCTCCGCTTCCAGCAACATCTGCTCAGGTCTCGAGAAGGGCGATTAGCCGGCCGTGCCGCCCTCGGAGAGGACGGCACGGCATGACGTGGCTGGAGTCGTCAGCGGATTCTCGGTGGACGGACATGACTGGGCTGGTGGCCGGAGGTCACCGCGACCGTGGCGTTGGTGGCGCTGAGCGCGCCGCCGGTGATCGCCAGTCCTCCGGTGGGCACGTACATCGCCTCATCGAAGGTGCTGCCGGTCGGAGCGTTGGCGACCACGAACGCCGGCCACGCTCGGCCGCCGCTGATCGACGTGGAGATGTAGTCGCCGACCATGCGCCCCTGACTGGTGTCGGCCAGCCAGGAGAGGGTCATCGGTCCGGCGAGCTGGGTGGGCGCGCTCCAGCTCGACCCGCCGTTGGTCGATGAGGTGTATCCGACGGTGAGCTGGCAGGTCGCCGCAGTGCAGTTCGCGGTCGGGTATCGGTAGTAGGTGACGGCGAGCTTGGCCGTCGACCCGGAGGTCGCGCGATCAACCCCGATGCCCGGGATGAAGTGGTCGCCGCCGTCGCTGGTGACCCGGGTGACCGATCCCCAGGTCGTCTCACTGGTCGATTTGCTCATCACGACGTCGTTGGCGGGGCAGCCCGACTGGAAGCGGCAGTCCTGCCAGACGACGTACGCGGTGCCGGCCGAGTCGATCTCAGCGGACGGCAGCGGCGAGGTGCGCAGGCTCCCCGCCACGGTGTGGCTCTGGACGGTCGCCACCAGAACGGACGAGTTCCAGGTGCTGCCACCGGTGGTCGAGCGGAAGGAGCGGATCTGGCCGTTGTTGGACTCGTACGGCACGAGCACGGTGCCGTTGGGCCGGATGACCGGTTGGCCGCCGAGCCCGGTGGAGCTCGTGGTCACGTTGCTCCACGAGGTCCCGCCATTGGTGGAGGTGGCCATGTGGATCCGGTTGCCGGCACCGTTGTCGTCGAATTCGGTGTAACAGCGTCCGTAGAACGGGCTCGACGCCGTGTTGTCGCAGCCGATCCAGTTCTTGTCCAGGTTGGCGCTTCCGGTAGCGCTCGCCGTGGTCACCGGGTTGGCCCAGGTCAGACCACCGTCGGTGGACCGGCTGGTGAGCACGGCCTTGCCCAGAACGCCGCTGGTGTCAGTGATCGCCAGAGAAGAGATCATCCACACGTTGTGGCTGGCGTCGTAAGCCACCGCCGGATCACTGACCCGGTTGAACGCACCACCTCCTTGGAACGTCGTGATGCCAGGCAGGCAACCCTGGGTCCAGCTGCTTCCACCGTTGGTCGAGGTGGCGAAGCAGATGTCCGAGGAGCCGCCGTCGAAGAACCGGCCGGTCTGGATGGCCGACACGATCGTGTTCCCGAAGGAGAACGTGTCGGGCTCCACCTGGGTCTGATGCTGACTGGTGGAGTTGGTGAACGGATCGCTGCTCACCTTGGTGAGCGCGACATTGGCCAGCGCCTGGCCAGTGCCGAAGAACAAGGCCATGAGAGCGGCCGGGATGCTGAGCAGGACGAGACGTCGGGGGCGCGGAGGCATTGACACGGAGGGCCCTCCTGTTGGTTGAGCGTGGTTGAGCAAACGCAAAACGCCCTAAATGTCCGCTCGTTCTACAAGAGCGTCAATAGAGCCGCCTGCTCAGCAACCGACCTCATGTGGCCGTGGCCGATGTCTGCCATCGCTGCGTTCACACGGACCATTCGGTTCGCAAGGACCACTCTGATGGCGTCGAACATCAACCAGCCCGGAACCGCCGCACGTGTGCCGTGACCTGATCGTTATCAATGCGCGTCACGATTCCCCTCTTGCCGGACATGTGGTGATCACAGGCTCGGAAGTGATCCAGGGGGAACGGGTGAGTCCAGCAGAGCGCGATCCTCTCGATCTGCTGATCGCGGGGGCCGCTTCGTATGACGACCGCGATCTTGCGGCCGATCCGGAGCTGCAGCCGGTGCTGGAGGCGCTCTGCGCCGAGGTGATGGTGAAGGGACGACCGCGCCTCAGTAGGCCACGGTTCGGCCGGAACCGGATGATGCTCGCGGCGGCGTTCGCGACCGCACTGGTGCTCTGCGGCAGCACTGTGCCGAGCCGCATCCACCATGGAACACCCGCCGCCACTCCCACCGCGGGCACCGGCGGCTCATGGATCACGCCCGGCGGCGGCACGGTGCTCTCGCCGGGTGAGGGCGACCGGCCCGGTGTCTGGGAGCTGCGCAACGGCGTCAGTTGGATCAATCTAGGCAGCCCGCAACTACCGGCCATCGTCGATGGCCTGGGCCAGGCCATGCCGCTGCCGCCCGGCGGGAGCTGGACCTATGTCGAGCGCCACCCGCCCGGCCAGGGCTGGGCCAAGACCGACCAACTCGGGGAGACGATGGTCCGGCAGTCGGTCTGCCAGTGGCAGTACTACTGGCTCGACCGCTATGACCATCGGGATCAGCAGGGCCTCAGCAAGGCGTGGAAGGGTCTCGGGCAGGTCACCCCGTGGGCGTTCGTCTCCCCCGACGAGTCGGGGGCGGTCACTACCCGAACGGTCCTGTACGGCGCGTACCGGCCCGATCCCACGCTGGTCCGGAAAGACCTGCTGGACCACTGCACACCGGAGATGTGGTCACCGGGAGCGAAGCGGTGAGCTCCGCCCAGACGATCCGATTCGAAGTGATCTTCTCCCGGTACAGCGCCAACATCCTCGGCTATCTGCTGCGGCGGACCGAGGCGCCGGAGGACGCGGCCGACCTGATGTCGGAGGTCTTCGCGACCGCCTGGCGGCGGATCGGTTCCGTCCCGGACGGCGAGGAGGCCAAGCTCTGGCTGTACGGGATCGCCCGTAACGTGCTGGCCAATCACCGGCGCGGTTCGCTCCGGAGGAACAGGCTGGCGGACCGGCTCCGCGAGCACCTGTCCTCGCACCCCGACGCCGAGCCTGTAGCCGCCGCCGAAGGGGTCCGGGCCGCGCTCGCCCAACTCTCCGACAGCGATCGGGAGCTGCTCACCCTCACCGTCTGGGAACAGCTCACCCCCGCCGAGATCGCCACTCTGCTCGACCTCGAATCCACCACCGTACGAACCCGGCTCGCCCGGGCCCGGACCCGGTTGCGCCGCGTCCTGGAGGCCCAGACCCACACCACCCACGCGGAGGCCCTGTGAAACTCAAGCCGGTCCCGGGCGTTGCCCTGCTCGCTGCCCTGCTCGCTCTGTCCACCGCCTGCTCCGGCACCCCCGCCCACTCGACCGCGGCGACGCCGGGGACCGGCAGTTCCGCGACTCCGCGGATCATCATCACCCCCGGCGACGGCGCCGCCTCCGTACGTCCCGACCAGCACATCGTGGTGACCTCCGACCACGGAACGCTGACCAAGGTCACCGTACGGTCCAAAGACAGCACGGTGGACGGTGAGCTGAGCGCGGACCGCACGACCTGGCGGGGCAAGTGGACGCTGACCCCGGGCGCGGCCTACACCGTGTCGGCGACTGCGGCCGCGTCCGGCGGTAAGACCACCACCGTGGCCGGCAGATTCCAGGCGGCCAAGACGCGCAGCGGCTTGGCGATCACCTCGATCGCCCCGGACCGGGCGGAGACCGTCGGCATCGGCATGCCGATCATCATCACGTTCGACCGGACGGTCACCGACAGGGCCGCGGTCGAGCGCTCACTCGAGGTCCGCTCCACCCACCGGCACGACGGTTCCTGGTACTGGACCACGGCGTACGGGGTCCAGCAGGCGATCTTCCGGCTGAACGGCTACTGGCGGGCGCACGAGAAGGTCACCGTGACCGCGCACCTGGCCGGGGTGAAGACGGGCGCGGGAACGTACGGGGCCGCCGACGTGACCCATCGGTTCACGATCGGCGACGCGCACACCGTCACGGTGAACGCCAAGACCCACCGCCTGGTCGCCAAGAACAACGGCAAGACGGTCAGGACCTGGGGCGTCAGCCTCGGCACCGGCGGCGACGTGCGGTCCGACGGTGTGGACCACCTGCTGACTACTAGCGGTATTCACCTGACCATGGAGGAGGGAAACCCGGTGCGCATGACCCCGCCCGGGCTGAAGCCCACCGACCACGGCTGGTACTCGGAGGATGTCCGCTGGGCCCGGCGGATCTCCAACAGCGGTGAGTACATCCACCAGACCGGGGGTCAGGAGTACTGCCTTGGCCACAGCAACTGCAGCCACGGCTGCGTGCGTTCACCGGCCGACGCCGCCAAGTGGTTCTACGGGTGGTCTTACCGAGGCGACATCGTCACCATCACCGGCACCGCCCGCCGGTTGGACTGGAGCAACGGCTGGGGCTTCTACCAAATGCCATGGAAGAAGTGGGTGAAGGGCAGCGCCCTCGATCGTCCCGCCAGCACCGGCTGAACTCAGAAAATCTGATTACACTCTTACGGAGTTACAATCAACGACCCCCGGAGGGTGATCGCATGGACGGTGATCGCATGGACAACGACGAGTCGGTGCCTAGTCTGTACGAGTGGGCCGGGGGCGCGGAAGCGTTCGAGCGCCTCACCGAGGCCTTCTATATCCAGGTGCTCAAGGACGACCTGCTATTCCCTCTCTTCGAGCACATGGACGAGGGCCATCCGAAGTTCGTCGCGATGTGGCTGGCCGAGGTCTTCGGCGGACCGGCCCGCTATACCGAGGAGCGCGGCGGATACCACCACATGGTCACCCAGCATCTCGGCAAGGCCATCACTGAGCCGCAGCGCCGCCGCTGGGTCAACCTGCTGCTGGACGCCGCCGACGAGGTCGGGCTGCCCGCCGACCCCGAGTTCCGGGCGGCGTTCGTGAGCTACATCGAGTGGGGCACCCGGCTGGCCATCGCCAACTCCCAGCCCGGCGCGCAGCCCCCGATGCAGGCGCCCGTCCCACACTGGGGCTGGGGCGTCGCCGTTCCGTGAGTCTCAGCGGTTGTCTCGCTGGTCTTCTTCCTGCTTCATCGACCGCTGCCGCACCCGGAGGTGTGGACTGACGTGGTCTCCACGAGGCGTTTTTGCTCTCCGGGGAACTTCCCGGCGAGGGTTGAGGTGTCAGGCTGTGTCGGTGAGCATCGCGGCGAGCAGGCTGACCAGCGACCGCGTAGTGGTGGTCGACTGGCCCTGGGAGGGCCTGCCCACACTGCGCGCCTTCCAGGACGCCCAAGGCCGTGCCGCCCTTACGTGGCTGCGGACCCGCACCGGCTGGGTCTAGCGGCCACCGCTCGGACCAGCCCTGGCCGAACAGTGATGATCTTGCGCTGGACGTCACGGACACGGAAGTATTCAAAGGTGAATGAGCGCTCGAACACCGAGGCCCCGGCTCTTCCCGGCATCGCGTCCTTCCTGAGGTTCACCACGGAGTTGATTGCCTGGGTGGCCACGCCATGGGCGCTCGCGAGCCACTCGCCGTGGCTGGCCGTGGCCTCGGTGGCGGTCCTGATCGGTCTGCCGACCCTCTTCTCGACGCCCGGTGACAAGAACAGCGTGCTGGTGCCGGTGCCCGGCTACGTCACCATCGCCCTGGTCATCATGCAGCTGGTGGCCGCCGTGGTCTCGGCCTGGGTGGCATGGCTTCCGGCGATCGCCATCATGGTCTCGGTGCTTGCGGCCGCGACGGTCGTCACGGAACTACCGAGGTGGCGATGGCTGGCCACCGCCCCCGCGAAACCGGAACCTCAGGCGTTGAGGTAGGCGAGGACGGCCAGTACGCGCCGGTTGTCGTCTTCGGAGGGCGGCAGGCGGAGTTTGCTGAAGATGTTGTTGGTGTGCTTGCTGATCGCCTTCTCGGTGATGAACAACTTGCCGGCGATCGCGGCGTTCGAGCGTCCTTCGGCCATCAGGCCGAGGACTTCGCTCTCTCGTGGTGTGAGCTGGAGGAGCGGCTCCTCCCTGGCGTGCCTGGCCAGGAGCTGGGAGACGACTTCGGGATCCATGGCGGTGCCACCGGCGGCCACCCTGCGTACCGACTCGACGAACTGCCCCACGTTGGAGACCCGGTCCTTGAGCAGGTACCCGACTCCGCCGGTGCTGTCGGACAGCAACTCGCGGGCGTAGAGCTGCTCGACATGCTGGGAGAGGATCAGCACCGGCAGTCCGGGCACTTCGCGGCGCGCGGTCAGTGCGGCCTGCAGGCCCTCATCGGTGAAGGTCGGCGGCAGCCGTACGTCCACGACCGCCACATCCGGGCGGTGCGTGGTC
This sequence comes from Actinomycetes bacterium, assembly GCA_025964575.1. Classification (GTDB taxonomy): domain Bacteria; phylum Actinomycetota; class Actinomycetes; order Streptosporangiales; family Streptosporangiaceae; genus Actinomadura_E. The sequence goes on along the minus strand of JAOPYO010000311.1, from coordinate 41,762 downwards.
AGCGCCCGTAGCAGCGACGGCCCGTTGTCGACCGCCTCGACGACCTCGAAATCGTACGCGGTGAGGAGCCGGATCAGTCCGTCCCTGAGGAGGGCAAGGTCTTCGGCGATGACAACGCGCACGGCAACTCCATGGTCACGACTGTGGGTCCGCCGAGCGGACTGGTCACGGCAAGCGTTCCATCGAATGCTGCCAGCCGCCGTTCGATTCCCCGCAACCCGGTCCCGCGAGCCGGGTCCGCTCCGCCGATGCCATCGTCGCCGACCATCATGGAGAGCGCGCCGCCGGCATGGCGCAGGTGAACCCACGCGGTTCCGGCGGCGCTGTGCTTGACCACATTGGAGAACGCCTCGGCGATGGCGAAGTAGGCGGCCGACTCGACCGGCGCCTGTGGCCTGCCCGGGAGTTCGATGTCCACGTCCACCGGCAGCGGAAGGGCCAGGGCGAGTGCCCGTACCGCGCCGTCCAGGCCTCGCTCGGCCAGCACCGGCGGATGGATGCCGCGGACCAGGTCACGCAGCTCGGACAGGGCCACACCGCTGGCCTCCCGAGCCTCGGCCAGCAACCGCCGCGCGGTCTCGGGGTCCTTGGCCATGAGGTCTTCGGCCAGCCCGATGCTCATGCCCAGCGCCGCCAACCGGGCCTGGGCGCCGTCGTGCAGGTCACGCTCGATCCGGCGCAATTCGGCGGCCGAGGCGTCCACCGTGTCGGAGCGGGACTCGGTCAGATGGTGCACCCGCGACGCCAACTCGGCCTCCCGGGTAGGGGCCAGCAGCCGCTGCGTGAACAGGGCATGGCCCCGCATGATCTGCGGTCCCGCCACCAGGCCGAACAACGTGATCAGCGCGCCCAGCGGCACGCAGAGCCAGGCCAGCGTGGGATAGTCCGAAAGCGGCCAGAGCGGGCCGTAACCGTACCCGTCGGTGATGTTCCCGAGCCAGGGTGCGACGAAGATGCCCTCCAACCCGTACACGACCAGACAGGCGGGCAGCAGTCCCAGCAGCAGCCCGACCGGCACATTGAGCAGTGTCCACAACAGATCCCGCCAGCTCGCCGGATCGGTGAGCACCCACTTGCAGCGCTGCAAAGTCGCGATCACACCGGCACCGTCGAACTCTGGCCGGGGACGGTACGGGACGGGGATCTTCACCCCTGACCACTCCTGCGCCCAGGTGCGTTGCTGGTCGGCCAGTCTGCGGACCGTCAGCAGCGCGACCGGGGCGAGGAACGTCCCCACCCCGAGTGCCACGAAGGCGATGGACAGGACCGACACGATGAACAGCGGGATGCAGGCGGCCTGCGACAGTACGGCCTGAATCAGACCCCGCGGGCAGGCGAAGAGCCCGCGCTTGATTCTCCCGCCCAGGTCGTCACCGAACTCGTCCCCCATTGCGGTTCTCCTCATCACCTACACGACTTACCACGGACGAGGGAGTACGCCCTCCGTGCCCATTGTGGTCGGCTCCATCGCCCGACCTCAGTGGTGCCAGGTCCCTTCTGGGGGGAGTTATCCCTACCTCCGTGAGGGTTCTGGGACCCGTGTTCAGGAGGCCGCCGCGCATCAGGCTCGAGCTTGTCAGCACAGAAGCTCGGAGGAAGGACACGACGATGGCACGACAGCCGGCGGTGCGGGTGGCGAGATGGAGCGCGACCCACCCATGGCGGGCGATCCTTCTGTGGGTCGTCTTCGTCGCGGTGTGCGTGGTGGTGGGCGGAGGCGCTGGAGCGAAGAAGGCCACCGATCGGGACCTGGCCGTGGGTGAGTCCGGCCGCGCCACTCAGATCATGCATGGGGGCGGCCTCGACGAGCCCAAGGTGGAGAACGTACTGATCACGGCCCGGTCCGGGAGCCTGGACCGGCAGGCGGCCCAGCGGATCGCGGCCGAGGTGGTCCAGCGGATGCGAGCACTTCCCCAGGTGGCCGGTGTCGGCGAGCCGAGCCTGGCGCCGAAGGGAACGGCGATCCTGGTCCCGGTCACCATGCGCGGAGACCCCGACTCGGCCAAGAGCCGGGTGGCGCCGCTGCTGAAGGAGACCGCCGCCATTCAGCGTGCCCATTCCGACGTACGGATCGAGCAGGTCGGCCCGGCATCGGTGGCCAACGGCCTGGACGAGCAGATCGGGAAGGACCTCGGGAAGACCGAGGGGCTCAGCCTTCCGGTGACGCTGCTGATCATGATGGTGGCGTTCGGGGCGATCGTGGCCGCCGGCGTGCCGGTACTGCTCGCGATCTCCGCCGTGGCCGCCTCCACGGGCCTGTACGGACTGGCGTCGCACATCTTTCCCGACAGCGGCACGGTCTCGAGCATGATCATGATGATGGGCATGGCGGTTGGTGTCGACTACTCGCTGTTCTACCTCAAGCGCGAGCGTGAGGAGCGGGAGCGCGGGCGGGACCGCATCGACGCCATCGAGATCGCGGCGGCCACCTCGGGTCACTCGGTGGTGGTCTCCGCCATCGCGGTGATCGTGTCGATGGCAGGGCTGTATCTGGCCGACGATGTGATCTTCTCCGGCCTGGCGACAGGAACGATCATCGTGGTCGCGGTGGCGATGCTCGGTTCGCTGACGATCCTGCCGGCTCTGCTGGCCAAGCTCGGCCGCGCGGTCGACCGCCCGCGGGTGCCGCTGCTGTGGCGGCTCACCAGCCGCACGGGCGCCCCCCGCGTATGGCCGGCCCTGCTGCGGCCGGCGCTGCGGCATCCGCTGGCCACCTTGCTGGTCTCGGTCGTGGCCCTGCTGGCCCTGGCGCTGCCGGCGCTGGGTATGCAGCTCAAGAACACCGGGACCGACGAGCTGCCGAGGACGATCCCGGTGATGCGGAGCTACGACCGGATGATCGCGGCGTACCCCGACGAGCACGCCCCGCATCAGGTGGCCGTGCGGGCCCCCGCCGAGCGGGCGGCCGAGGTACGGGGGGCACTGCGCAAGCTGGTCGAGCGCACGCAGCGTGACCCACTGTTCGCGCACGACCAGACGGTGCGGGGTCAGGGGCCGGAGATTCGCGCTTCGGCGGACGGCCGTGTGCACATCGTCAGCGTGGTCTCCCCGTACGACGGCAACTCCAGGCAGGCGAAGCAGGGACTGCGGGAGCTGCGCCGGGAGCTCGTCCCCGCCACGGTCGGCACGATCGCCCACGCGGAGTACGCGGTCGGTGGGGACACGGCGAGCAACCTCGACTTCGGGACGCATGTCGAGGAGAAACTGCCGCTGGTGATCGGCTTCGTGCTCCTGCTGACCTTCGTCATGATGACCGTCACGTTCCGCTCGATCGTTGTGGCGCTCACCGCGATCACCGTCAACCTGCTGTCCGCAATGGCCTCGTTCGGCCTGCTCGTCCTGGTCTTTCAACACACCTGGGCGGAGCGAGCACTGGGCTTCACCTCGACTGGAACCGTCATCGCCTGGCTGCCGCTGTTCCTGTTCGTCGTACTGTTCGGGCTGTCGATGGACTACCACGTCTTCGTGGTCAGCCGGATTCAGGAGGCGGCACGGCGCGGCCTGCCGACCCGGAACGCGGTGGAGTACGGCATCACCCGATCGGCGGGTGTCGTCACCAGTGCGGCCATCGTGATGGTCTCGGTGTTCGCGGTGTTCGCCTCACTCCCCATGATGGACATGAAGCAGATGGGCTTCGGCCTGGCCGCGGCCGTGCTGATCGACGCGGTGGTCGTCCGCATCGTGATCCTGCCGTCGCTGATGACCCTGCTGGGCCGGGCCAACTGGTGGCCGGCCCGCATGCCCACCGGTCCTCGGGCCATGGCCGGTGAGGAGAACGAACGCCTCCTCGACGACCTCAGGGTGAGCTGAGGCCCGGAACACCGCGGGGATCCGGCCGGACAAGTCAGGGGCGGGGTCGTCCTTATGGCCGGCCGGCCCCGCGGGGCGGCACCGGGACACGGTCGAGATCGTGGACCAGCACGATGTCGCCATCGAAGACGGACGCGGCCTCGGCCATGAACCGAGGCTCGTCCTCGGTGCGATAGCGCTCGGAGAAGTGCGTCAGCACCAGGCGCCGCACTCCGGCCTCCGCCGCGACCCGGCCGGCCTGGGCAGCGGTGAGATGACCGCGCTCCTCGGCGTGGTGTGCGTCGACCTCCAGGAAGGTCGCCTCGATGACGAGGAGGTCCACGCCCTCGGCCAGTGCGAAGGCCGAGTCGCACAACCTGGTGTCCATGACGAACGCTGCCTTCTGCCCGGGTCGCGGCACGCTGCACTCCTCGAGAGTGACCACTCGGGAGGTGGTCACGACGCCGTCCCGCTGGAGCGCGCCGATCAGCGGACCCTGGACACCGAGCGCGGCCAGCCGGTCCGGCAGCATGGTGACACCATCAGGCTCTTCGAGGCGGTAGCCATAGGTCTCGATGGTGTGGGAGAGCCGCCGGGCGGTCAGGGAGAAGGGCGCGTCACGGGTGTCGAGCCGCACCTCCTCGCCGGCCAGTGGCCGCTCCCGGATCACCGCGGTGTCGTGGAAGACCGTCGAGTGCCGCAATCGCTCCCAGTAGGCGGCGCCGCTCGCCGGGAACGCGGCGTCCACCGGGTGCGGCACACCGTCACGCGAGATCCGCTGGATGATGCCGGACACTCCGAGGCAGTGGTCGCCGTGGAAGTGGGTGATGCAGATCCAGTTGAGGTCGTGCGCGCCGACCCCGGCATGGATCATCTGCCGCTGAGTGCCCTCACCGGGATCGAACATGATCCCGTGACCGTCCCACCGCAACAGATAGCCGTTGTGGTTGCGGTTCTTCGTGGGGACCGCGGCCGCTGAGCCGAAGACGACAAGATCACGCGTGGACATGGCTTCATACTGCCCGGCTCTCACCGTGGGTGGGACCGATTTAAAACGTGTGCGGGACGAATCAAAACAGGCCCTGCGGCGGGTTCGGCGAGGGCTGGGCGGTGGCGTCGGTGACCGGTGCCGCCCCGGCGATGAACTTCGTCAGGTCCGAGCCGTACACCACCCGGCCGGGGAAAGGGTCACCGGCGGCCTTCCGCGTCAGCGCGGCGACCGGCGGTTCCACCCGCCCGCCGACCAGGATCAGATTGCCGAAGCGGCGGCCGCGCAGCACGGCCGGGTCGGCGATCAGGCAGATCTCCGGGAGTACGGCTCGCAGCGTCGCCGCCTGGGCCCGTGCGAAGGCGAGCGCAGCGCCGTCGGCCACATTGGCGGCGAAGAAACCGCCTGGCCGCAGAACCCTGGTGGCCAGCTCGAGGAACTCCACCGAGGTGAGATGTGCGGGGGTCCTGCCGCCCGCGTAGACATCGGAGATCACCAGGTCGAAGGCGTCCTCCGGTGCGCGGGACAGGACCTCGCGGGCATCGCCGGTCCGGATCCGTACCCGCCAGGTGCGTTCCAGCGGAAGCTTTCGGCGGACCAGGTCCACCAGCGCGGCGTCCACCTCGACCACCTGCTGGGTGGAGCGCGGCCGGGTGCTCGCGATGTAGCGGGGCAGGGTCAGGCCACCGCCACCGAGATGCAGGGCCTGCAGCGGCTTGCCGGGGGCGGCGGCGAGGTCCACGACATGGCCGAGCCGGCGTACGTACTCGAAGTCGAGATAGCCCGGGTCATCGAGATCGACGTGCGACTGGGGGGTGCCGTCGAGCAGCAGTGTCCAGGCCCGCGAACGGTCGGGATCGGCCATGAGCTCCACGGTGCCCGAGTCGACCTCCTCGCGCTCCACGTCGCTGCGGCGGGTGCGCTGCCGGTGTGCCATGACTCGATTATCCCGTGGGCACGGGCTCACCGAATCGGGCAAGGGCGAGAGTGCCGACCACGGCCAGCACGAATCCGGCCAGCGCCACGGGGACGTACCCATGGCGGGTCTGGTCTCCCAGGAGCCAGATGCCGATAGCGGCGGGGACGAGGGTCTCGGCTACCACCACGGCCGCGGTCGTCGTGGTCACCGACCCGCGTTGCAGCGCGGTGGCATAGAACAGCATCGCGGTGACGCCGCCCAGACCCATTGCGTACGTCGTCGGGTCGCGCAGCAGGTCCAGCGGCGACAGGCTGGTCAGCGCCCGAGCACTGACCGCCACCGCCCCGAAGCCAAGGCCGGCGACCAGGCCCAGCACCGCCGACCGAGCCTTCCCCTCGAGCCTTCCGGCCGCCATGCCCACCGCGAACAGAACGATGACTCCGCCCAGCAGCGCCCACCGGAGACCTGTGCTCACATGGGCGGCCCGCTCGTGACCGGCGGACAATCCGAGCAGGGCGAGTCCGACACAGACCACGACCACGGCGGTCCACTCACGACCGGTGAGCCGAAGCTTCATCACCTGACTGGCCACCACCGCCGTCACCGCCAGGTTCGCCGCGATGACTGCCTGCACCACGAACAGCGGAAGCGAGCGCAACGCGGCCAGCTCCGCCACGAAACCCACCAGGTCCAGCAGCACGCCGATGACGTACGGGAGCTGCCCGGCCAGCCTGATCAGCAGCCGAGGATCAACGCCCTGCCCCGCGTGGGTGTTCCGTGCCGCGATCGCCTGCAGCACCGTTGCCACCCCGAAGCAGACACTCGCGGCCAGCGCGCCCAGCAGACTCCAGATCATCGCCTCACATTATGTAGTCCCGGCGGTGTGATCCCGGCGGGCCACGTCTCTCTCAAGAAAGACCGAGTCAAGAGCAGTGCTCTCCCTTTTGAGCTTTGTGCGCCCAGCCGGACAGCGGCAGGGCTCGGGTGGAAAGATGAGTCAGTCATGTCCCCTCCTCAGCCCGCTCTCCGACTGACCCGCGCCTCGGTGTTCGCAGCCGTCTGCATGACGCTGGCCACCGCGGGTCATGCCGCCGTCTCGCAGGCCGCGGTCGCCCCGTGGGCGATCGGCGTGGGCTTCACCGCCGTCCTCTCGGTGGCATGGGTGCTGACCGGGACAGAGCGATCCCTGGCCACCATCCTCGGTGGTCTGCTCGCCGGACAGTTCGCATTCCACGCCCTGTTCACCGCGGCCCAGTCCGGCCCCTCGGTCATGGACCACTCCGGGGCTCCCGTCGTCATGACCAGCGGGCACAGCAGCACGACCATGACGCTGGCGCATGTGGCGGCAGCGGTGGTGTCGGCATGGTGGCTCCGGCGGGGCGAGCGCGCGGTGTGGAGGCTGGCCCGGCGGGTGGCTGCCCTGGCAGGCCGGCCGCTGTGGGCTCTGCTGGCGCTGGACTCGGCTCCGGTCATCCCGCAGGCGCGTGCTCTCTCCCGTACCTCTCCGCTGGCCCGGCCACGCTCCGCCACCCTGCGGCACTCCGTGGTCCGGCGAGGCCCTCCGTTCCGTTCGACGGCACTCGCGCTCGGCTGACGCCGAGCGCCGAGCGCCCATGCCTCGGAGGCCATAGCACGTTCTCGGAGAGAACGTTTTCACACGGAGAGAACCCATGTCCATGTACTCATCGCAGTACTCGTCACGCCGTAACCGCCGGATCTCGCAGCTCGCCGCGGTCGGCGGGACCGCCACGCTGGCGCTGCTGGTCGTCGCCGGGCCGGCCGCCGCCCATGTCACCGCCAACCCGAACACGGCGGAGCAGGGCTCCTACAGCAAGGTCTCGTTCCGAGTCCCCAACGAGGAGGCCTCCGCACAGAACACGGGCGTCGAGGTCGACCTGCCGCTGGACCACCCGATCGCATCCGTGTCCGTCCGCCCGGTGCCCGGCTGGACGATCAAGATCGACAAGACCAAGCTGACCACCCCGCTCAAGTCCGACGACGGCGAGATCACCCAGGCGGTCTCCCGGATCACCTGGAGCGGGGGATCGATCGCGCCCGGACAGTTCCAGGAGTTCGACGTGTCGATGGGACCGCTGCCCACCGACACCAACCGGCTCGTGTTCAAGGCCGCGCAGACCTACTCGGGCGGCAAGGTCGTGCACTGGGACCAGGATCCGGGCACCGGCGGCCAGGAGCCTGCGCACCCCTCTCCCGTGCTCCAGCTGACCCCCAAGGGGAGCGGCAACGCGCCTGCGACGGGTGCACAGGTGCCCATGGCCAAGGTCGCCAATGTCACCAAGGCCGATGACGGCACAGCCCGGATGCTGGGCGGGCTCGGTCTCGCCGTGGGCGTGATCGGCATCGCCGTGGGTGGGTTCGGCCTGGTCCGGGCGCGGAACCGGCCATGAGATTCCGGGCTGTACGGATCGGGACGGTCACGGCGGGGGCCCTGTTGGCCCTCGCCATGACCACTGGGCCGGCGTCCGCGCACACCTCGCTGAAGGAGGCCTCACCAGCGATCGGCTCGACGGTGTCACCGCCGAGCCAGATCCTGCTGACCTTCGCCGATCCGGTCACCTTTCCCCAGGTCGTCCTTATCGACTCGGCCGGCGGGCGGCACGAGTCCGGTAAGGCACAGGCTGTGGACAACAAGGTGACCGAGCAGGTGGCCGGGACGCTCGCTTCGGGCGTCTACACGGTCGGGTGGCGGGTCGTCGCCGTGGACGGGCATCCGGTCAACGGTGAGTACAGATTCACCGTCAAGGGCGGGGCACCCGCCGCGGTGTCCGGCAGCTCAGGCTCACGGGGGTCCGGCACGGTGGCAGGCCAGGCCCCGAACGCCGCGCCCCATACGGCCGCGGGATCATCCAGCACCGGCTGGTGGTGGATCGGCCTCGCCGCCCTGCTCGGCGTGGGCCTGATCGCCGGGATCACCGTCGTCCGCAAGATCCTCAGCCCCTGACGCCCTGCCCCCGTGATCTTTGCGTCGTACCGGAGGCACGCCGGAAAGCCCTGCGTGTCGACACGAATGCAAGATCACGGGGGGTCGGGTCAGGGAGTCCAGCGGTGCTCTACGCGGGCGAGCCGCCAGTAGGCGATGGCCACCGCCCAGACGGCGACGAACAGCCCCACGACGATGAAGCCGACATTGTTGAGATCCAGATCGGCGATCCAGTTGGTGACCGGGTTCTCGATGCCTGCGTCGTCGTGTAGCAGGGCGACGATCTCGATGGTGCCGATGACGAAGGCGACCGCCACCGAGAGCCCCGTGATGGTGAGGTTGTAGTAGACCTTCCGCACCGGGTTGGCGAACGCCCAGTGGTAGGCGAAGTTCATGAATGTGCCGTCGAGGGTGTCGAACAGGCTCATCCCGGCGGCGAACAGCAGTGGCAGAACGAGGATCGCGTACCAGGGCAGGCCGCCGGCCGCTCCGGACCCGGCCAGCGCCAGCACGGTCACCTCGGTGGCGGTGTCGAAGCCCAGCCCGAACAGCATGCCGATCGGGAACATCTGCCAGGGGTGGGAGATGGAGCGCAGCAACCCGCCGAGGATCCTGTTGATCAAGCCACGCTGATCGAGCTTGGCCTCGAGAACCGCCTCGTCGAACTCTCCGTGCCGCATCGCCCGCCAAACCTTGGCGATGCCGACCATCGCGACGAGGTTGACGAAGGCGATGAGATAGAGGAAGCCGCCGGACACCCCGGTCCCGATCAGTCCCATGGTCTGGTGCGTCTTGGAGCTCTGGTCCGACAGCACGGTGGCCAGGTGGGCGCCCATGGCCACCAGCGCGGCCATCAGGACCACCATGCCGGAGTGGCCGAGGGCGAACCAGAATCCGGTCGACACAGGGCGTTTGCCGTCGGCCATGAACTTTCGGGTGGTGTTGTCGATGGCCGCGATGTGATCGGCGTCGAAGGCGTGGCGCATGCCCAGGGTGTAGGCCGTGACGCCGAGACCGAGGCCGAAGACCTTCGTCCCGATCGTGTAGTGCTCGGGCACCACCAACAGAATGAGCACACCCCAGGCGACGACGTGCAGCAGAGTGATCGCACCGAAGAGGATGGCGACGCGTATCCAGTCCGCCCGCGTCAGGGCTTGTCGCGCATGTGTACGCACGTTCGTAAGACCGCCTTCCAGCACCTCGTGGAATGGTTCCTTTCGGTGCCGTGGCCGGTCTCCTGGCTGACGGGTTGACGCTCCGTCCCGCCTTCCCGGACTCAAGAGTCCAGTGGCTCCCCGGTCAAGGGGTGGGGCAGAGCTTCCCGATCACAGTGGCGAGGGCCGCGCCGGATTCGTGAGCTTGCGAGCGAACAAGCAAGCACAGTCGTGAGCTTGCGAGCTTGTGAGCCAAGCACGCAGCGCTACACCGGCTTCCCGAACACCACGGCCCGCTTACCGTACGGGTAGATAACTCATATCTTCAAATCTCATCAGGTATGCAGATATGACAGTCTTTCGTCACCTGCTTGACAGGATGGACCCATGCATCTCGTACCTCCAGAGCGTGCCCACCGCCGGGTGATCGACGACCATCGCGTCTGCGAAGCCATCGCGGGGGCCGGCGACGGCCGGGACGTACGCGCCTGGGCCGTCAGGTTCGCCATGCTGTCGGACCCCGGGCGGCTCACCCTGCTGCTGTGCATCCACGCCGCCGGGCCGATCTGCGTCTCCGATCTCGCGGTCGCCGCCGACATGAACGACACCGCCGTCTCGCAGTCCCTGCGGCTGCTCCGTTCACAAGGCATCGTCACCGCGCATCGCGACGGGCGGGTGATCCGGTACGAACTCGCCGACGCCACCGTTCATGACCTGCTGCATCTGGTGCGGCCGGCCACGACCGCCGATCCGGCTCACTAAGGACATGTCCGAGGCGCCTCCGACAAAGTGCTTGCTAACGTTCGCTTGTGGATTCATCGGCCTTCCTCGGCGCACTGCCACGCGGACGACATCGCCTGACCCGAGAAGAGGTCGTGGCCTCGCAGCGCGGTCGGCTGCTGCTGGGCATGGCCGAAGCGGTCGCGGAGAAGGGTTACACCCGGACCTCAGTGGCCGAAGTGCTCAAACGCGTCCACGTGTCGCGCGAGACGTTCTATGAGCATTTCGCCGACAAGGAGGCCTGTTTCCTTGCCGCCTTCGACAAGGCCGGCGAACTGCTGGAGGCCGGCGTCCGCGAGGCCGCCGGGCCACCTGAACTGCCTCCGATGGAGCGCTTCGACCGCGCACTGACCGCTTATCTTGACCTCATGGTGAGTGAACCGGCGCTGGCCAAGATGTTCCTCACCGAGATCTATGCCGCGGGCCGGGCCGCGGCGGACCGCCGGGTCGACGTCCAGCGGCGATGGGTGAACCTGTTCACCGAGATCCTCACCGCCGATGAACGCTGGCGTACCCTGCCGGACCCGCACTTCGCCTGCAGTCTCGTGGTCGGCGGAGTGGGTGCCATGGTGACGGCGCGTGTGGCCATCGACGATCACGCCTCGCTGCCCGCCCTCCGCGAACCCATCCTCGCGCTGATCCACTCCGTGGTCGACAGGTGACCGACCGGCAGCCGCAGGTCAGCCCCGGAAAGTCATAGTCAGCGGATCGCCCGCGGTCGGGCCAGCGCGCCGATCCGTGGAAACCGCCAGCGGAGGTTGATCCTCCGGTCCCGGGCCTCCAGCCGGTCGAAGAGCCTGGCCGCCTGTTCGGCGGTGAGTCGTTCGGCCGGGTTCTTCCGCAGCAGCCCGTCGATCACAGTGCGCAGCCCACCCGCGTGCACCGGCGGCTCGTACGGATCGAGCAGCACGGCCATCAGCGAGGCCAGGGCCCCACCCCGGGCGTACGGCGGACGGCCCTCGACGGCCGCGTAGAGCATCGCGCCCAGCGACCACAGATCGGACGCCTCGGTGATCGGCTCACTGCTCGCCTGCTCGGGCGAGACGTACGCGGGCGAGCCCTCCAGCGGGATGCGAAAGCCGGCCTCGTTCCGGTTGATCGCCAGCCCGAAGTCGGTGAGCACGACCCGGCCGTCCAGGGCGAGCAGCACGTTGCTCGGCTTGACGTCCCGGTGCAGCATCCCCACCGTATGCGCGGCGACCAGCACGGACAGGACCTGGCTGCCGACCGCTGCCGCCCGGCACGGCGACAGCCGCCCGCCTCGATCGAGGAGCCCCTGCAGGGACGAGCCCTGGACCAACTCCATCACGATCCAGGGGCGGCCGTCCTGCTCGACGATGTCGTGGATGGTGACCACTCCTGGGTGATCGAGCATGGCGGTGGCACGGGCCTCGCTGAGCACGCGGTGGCGCAGCAGGACACGCTCGCTGACGCTCGACCGTCCGGGCAGGGCCACCTCCTTGATCGCGACGTCCCGGTTGAGCACCTCGTCATGGGCTCGCCACACGGTTCCCATTCCGCCCTTGCCGACCACGGTGAGTAGGCGGTATCGCTCTTGGAGCAGAATCTCCAGCACGCCCCCCATGTGGTCTATATGTGACGGATGGTGCCCATGGCATGCCCGGCGATTCGGAGATCATTCATTACCGCCCCATATTTCGGGTATATAGTTAGTTAGCCACAAGCAACTATTGACGGGGGCCGCGACCATGCCCGATCACGCCGACCGCTACAAGTGGGTGGCGCTGAGCAACACGACGCTCGGCATGCTGCTCGCGACGATCAACTCGTCGATCGTGATCATTTCACTGCCCGCGATCTTCCGGGGAATCCGGCTGAATCCGCTGGAACCAGGCAACGTGAGCTATCTGCTCTGGATCCTGATGGGCTACATGCTGGTCGTGGCCGTGCTCGTCGTCACACTCGGCCGGCTGGGCGACATGCTCGGCCGAGTCAAGATCTATAACGCGGGCTTCGCGGTCTTCACCGCCGGCACCATCCTGCTCGCTTTCGACCCGTTCAGCGGCGGCGGCGGGGCTCTCTGGCTGATCGTGTGGCGGGTGGTCCAGGGCATCGGCGGAGCGATGCTCATGGCCAACTCGGCGGCCATCCTCACCGACGCGTTCCCCTCGAGCCAGCGCGGAATGGCGATGGGCACGAACCAGGTCGCGGCCATCGCCGGCTCCTTCCTGGGGCTCATCGCGGGCGGCCTGCTCAGCGAGGTCAACTGGCGGCTCACGTTCTTCGTGTCCGCGCCCATCGGCGTTCTCGGCACGATCTGGTCCTACCGCAGCCTGCGCGAGACCTCCGTCCGCTCCACCGTCCGGCTGGACTGGCTGGGCAACATCTCGTTCGCCGTCGGCCTGACCGCTCTGCTCGCCGGCATCACGTACGGAATCCAGCCGTACGGTGGGCACACCCAGGGCTGGACCAACCCGTGGGTGCTGACCGGCCTCATCGGTGGGGTGGCGACCCTCATCGCCTTCTGCGTGATCGAGAGCCGGGTTGCCGAGCCCATGTTCCATCTGGGGCTCTTCCGCATCCGGGCCTTCGCCACCGGGAACGCCGCCGGGCTGCTCACCGCGATCGCCCGTGGCGGGATGCAGTTCATGTTGATCATCTGGCTGCAGGGCATCTGGCTGCCGCTGCACGGCTACGACTTCGAAGCCACCCCGCTCTGGGCGGGCATCTATCTGCTGCCGATGACCCTGGGCTTCCTGGTGGCCGGACCGGTGTCGGGCTGGCTGTCGGACCGGCACGGCGCCCGGGCGTTCGCCTCCGGCGGCGCGATACTGGCCGCGCTCTCCTTCCTCGGGATGCTGCTGATCCCGACCAACTTCGGGTACGGATGGTTCGCCCTCCTGATCTTCCTCAACGGCGTCGGCTTCGGGCTCTTCCAGGCGCCCAACTCCACCGCCATCATGAACAGCGTCCCCGCCGGTCAGCGTGGTGCGGCCAGCGGGATGGCGGCCACGTTCATGAACGCGGGAATGGTTCTGTCGATCGGAGTGTTCTTCTCATTGATGGTCGCGGGGCTGTCGAACAGCCTCCCGCAGACTCTGACCTCCGGCCTCACCTCCCACGGCGTCCCGCCGAACGTGGCGCAGCAGGTCGGCGGCCTTCCTCCGGTCGGCACCCTGTTCGCGGCCTTCCTCGGCTACAACCCGATCCAGAACCTGCTCCAGCCCTCCGGGACGCTCGACCGGCTTCCGGCCGCCGACGCCCACGTGCTGACCGGGCACAGCTACTTCCCCCAGCTGATCTCCGGCCCGTTCCATCAGGGACTGGTCATCGTGTTCGGTCTGGCGATCGTCATGTCGCTGGGCGCCGCGCTCGCCTCGTTGCTGCGCGGACGGCGGTTCATCCACCAAGATGAGCCCAACGAGGATGAACCTGAGGTGTTCACCGCACCTCTCAGCGACGCCGGGCGCACGATGGGATGAACAGCATGGTGACCGAGGACCTGACCGATGCCGAACTCGCCGCCCGGCTCCGGTTGGCGTTGGCCAGGCTCACCCGGCGGTTGCGGCAGCACACCCCGCAGAGCCTCAGTTCGAGTCAGGTGTCGACGCTGGCCAGCGTCGAGGAGCTCGAGCCGGTACGGCTGAGCGACCTCGCCGCCGTCGAGGGTGTCAGCCTTCCCACCCAGAGCCGGGTGGTCGCCGCACTGGAGACCCACCGGCTGCTCGTCCGCAAACCGGATCCCGATGACGGACGGGCCGCCCAGCTGCACATCACCGCCGAAGGCCGCGAGCGGCTCGAACAGCTCCGCACCGAGCGATCGGCCTTCCTCGTCGAACGCCTGACCACGCTCACCGGCCCTCAGCGCGTGGCACTCGTCGGTGCTCTCGACGCCCTGGAAACGCTGGCCAAGGGCGAGCGCGCATAGGTCGGCCCGAATGCGGGCACCATGATGTACGGTGCTACCAGCACTGAATCTCTCGCTCTGCGGTGGCAGTGCTCCTCGGTGGCCTACCGCTCCTCGCGCAGGAATGAGGGCCTCGCCCGGCCGATCTGAGTGCCGTGGCTGTCCGACTCAGTCTTCACTGATTTATCTTTTCACCAATTTTTCGCCCCACCGCGTATCGCACCGAGCTGTACGCGAGCGTTCTCCGGGATAGTTCCGCACCGCGGACACCCGCGAAAGGACCCCCCTTGACCATGACAGAGACTGTCACCCAACCCAGCCACACCATTCCCCGTGCGCGGACCACCGCCGAAGAGGTGGTGATCCCGGTCACCGGAATCATCTCCATCCATGACAACCATGCGTTCGTGCGGACGACCGGCTATCTGCCAGGTCCCACCGACGTGTACGTCTCGCTGACCCAGGTCCGAAAGCTCGGCCTGCGCACCGGCGACGTCGTCAGCGGCACCGCCCGGCCGCAGCGCGCCCGCGAGAAGCACGGCGCGCTCGTCGCCGTCGACACCGTCAACGGCCTGGCACCCGGATTCGACCGCCCGGACTTCGCCGAGCTCACCCCGCTGCATCCGCAGGAGCGGCTGCGGCTCGAATCCGACCCCACTGCGCTGGCCGCCCGGGTCATCGACCTGGTGAGCCCGATCGGCAAGGGCCAGCGCGGGCTGATCGTCTCGCCGCCCAAGGCGGGTAAGACGATGGTGCTGCAGGCGATCGCCAGCGCCATCACGCGCAACCACCCCGAGTGCCATCTGATGGTCGTGCTGATCGACGAGCGGCCCGAAGAGGTCACCGACATGCAACGGTCGGTCAGCGGCGAGGTCATCCAGTCGACCTTCGATCGTCCCGCCGACGAGCACATCGCCATCGCCGAGCTGGCGATCGAGCGGGCCAAGCGACTGGTCGAGCTCGGCCACGACGTGGTCATGCTGCTCGACTCCGTCACCCGCCTCGGCCGGGCCTACAACATCGCGGCACCCACCACCAGCCGCATCCTGGCGGGCGGGGTATCGGCCAACGCGCTCTACCCGCCCAAGCGGTTCTTCGGCGCGGCGCGCAACATCGAGCACGGCGGCTCGCTGACCATCCTCGCCACCGCCCTGGTCGAGACCGGGTCCCGGATGGACGACGTCTTCTTCGAGGAGTTCAAGGGCACCGGCAACATGGAGCTCAAGCTCAGCCGGCAGCTCGCCGACAAGCGGATCTTCCCCGCGATCGACATCGAGGCCTCCGGCACCCGCCGGGAAGAACTTCTCATGGACCCCCACGAGCTGACGCTGAGCTGGCAGCTGCGCCGGGTCCTGCATTCCCTCGACGACCAGCAGGCCCTCGAGCTGCTCATCGCGAAGATGAAGGAGACCGGCTCCAACGCCGAGTTCCTGCTCCAGGTCCAGCAGACGAGCCCCTGATCGCCATCCCGTAGCAGCGGTCGAAGGCAGCCAGCACCGCGGGCCAGGTGCAGCGCATGGGTTCCGTCGCCCGGTTGTGCGCCGTGATCCCGTCCCGCAGATCGTGGTCGGTCGCCAGCCTCAGCAGCGCACCGGACAGCCCGCGGAAGCCGTGGCCGAGCAGGCCTTCACGGCCGGAGGTAACGAAGTCGGCCACCCCGCTGCCCGTCTGCGCGACGACCGGGACCCCCGCCAAGCGCGCCTCGAGCGCCGCCAGCCCGAAGGACTCCCGGGCCGCGGGCGCCAGGAAGACATCCGCGGCCGCCAGTACCTCCCGTACCTCTGTGCGGTCCAACCGGCCGGTGAGCCGCAGCCAGCCGCCCATGTCATGCCGCCGCGCGTACCGTTCCATCGCCGCCCGAGCCGGCCCGTCACCGACCACGGTGGCGCGGATGGGGGTCTGATCCCGGACCGAATTGAGCAGCCGCAGCAGCAGGATCGGCTCCTTACGGGGTGCCAGCCGGCCTACCGCCACCACGTGCACCTGGCCCGTCGGCAGCCATGGCGGCGTCTCCCGCCAAGTGACCGTGTCGATGCCGTTGGACACCACCTCCACCGGGATCCGGCGCGCGACGACCCCCCGGATCGGCGCCGCCGCGGCCTCGCTCACCGTGGTGACGACGAAGCCGCGGCTCCGGCACCATCCGGCGAACAGCGCCCGGTAGGTGACCTCGCTGACCGGCCCCCACAGGCTGTGGACGGTCATGACCGTCGGCACCCTCCCCCGCAGCGCCTGTCGCACGGCCCGCCAGGCGAACGGAGAGACCGCCCCCGCATGGATGTGCACCACATCGGGTCCGACCCGCTCGAGGAGCCCACGCAGCGAACCGCCGATCGGCAGCTCCCAGGGCAGAGGCACGACGATCCGATGGACGATTGGATCAACCGGATCGACCGGATCCGGATGTCCGGACGGTGTGGCGGTGGCGATGGCGACGTCATGACCGGCGGTGTGCTGAGCCCGGGCCAGCTCGTCGACCTGAACCTCGATACCACCGAGCCGGGGCAGGAAGCAGTCGCTGACATGGAGAATCCTCACGCTTCCGAAGTCTCGACATCCGGCGTTCCCCGCTCGGCCCGCACCGATGCCACTGGCACAGGTTTGACCAAACACAGATCTGATCTTCACCCCACAATGGGCATCAAGATCATGTGTCTCGGCCTCATGGCTATCTCCCGGCGCTACGGACCTATCCGCAGCGGACCTGCGTCTTCTTCCATGCCCATCCCGATGACGAGGCGCTGCTGACTGCGGGCACGATGGCGCGGCTGGCCGCGGAGGGACACCGGGTGGTGCTCGTGGTGGCGACGGCCGGTGAGCTCGGGCTCGCCACCCGCGGCCCCGCCGACCGGCCACTCGGCGAGGTCCGGATGGAGGAGTTGCACGCCTCGGCGCAGGCACTCGGCTGTGCCCGGGTGGTCCTGCTCGGCCATGAGGACTCCGGGCTGTCGGGAGACCGGGGCTTCGCCCGGGTTCCGGTGGAGGAGGCGGCCGAGCAACTGGCTTCGGTGCTACGGCAGGAGAGCGCGGATCTGCTGACCAGCTATGACCCGGCAGGTGGCTATGGGCATCCCGATCATGTCCAGGTGCATCGGGTCGGGCGGCGAGCCGCGTCGCTGGCCGGAACCCCGGTCGTGCTGGAGGCGACCGTCGACCGGGGCCTGCTCAGACGAGCGCTGCGACTGGTGTCACTGGTTCACCGGTTCCCGGCGGAGTTCGACGTGCGGCGATTCGACACCGCGTACACCCCGAGCGAGGAGATCACGCACCGGGTGCGCGTCGGGCGCTACGCGGCCGCGAAACGGGCCGGCATGGCGGCACACGTCACCCAGACCACCGGCGGCGACAGCGTCCGCACCCTGGCGGCACTGCTGCGGCTGCCCCAGGCGGTGTTCCGGCTGGCGCTCGGCACCGAGTGGTACGTGCGGCGCGATCTCCCGCCGGGCCTCCGGCTCCGCCATCCTCTGGACGCCTGGCCGCCCCTCGCGGAAGACGCGCGCCCCCCTATCCAGGAAGACGCCCGGCCCCCCGACCCGGAAGACGTCAGGCCGCCCATCCCGGAATCGGACGTACCCGGCACATGAAGCGACCTGGCAGGATCGCCATGTCCGCGGCCTCGCTACTGGCCGCGGGGGCACTCCTGGTGGCGCTGCCGTATGTCGTCGGTGTGCACTGGAGCGAGATCGGCGGGGTGTTGGGCCAGCTGAACCCCGCCGAGGCACTGTGGCTGGTCACGCTCTGGCTGGCCGGGCTGTGGTCCTACACCTGGGTGCTGACCGCCTCGCTACCCGGGCTCACTCATGTCCGGGCGTTCGCGGTGAACGCGGCGGGCAGTCTGGTCAGCAATGTGCTGCCGTTCGGCGGCGCGCTGGGGGTCGCCATCACCTTCGCCATGTGCCGCAGCTGGGGACATGGCAACGCGACCGTCACGGTGTCCACCCTGATCACCGGGGTGTGGAACATGCTGGCCAAGCTGCTGCTGCCGGCCGTGGGCATCGCCGCACTACTGGTCGCAGGGCAGATCCCGGATCGTCGGCTGGGCAGTGCCGCCGGTTTCGGAGGTGCCCTTCTCGTGGCGATCGTGGTCGCGTGCGCGCTGGCCCTGCGCTCGGAGACAGCGGCGACCCGGCTGCAGAACCTGCTGGTGCGACTGGCCGAGCGGTTGCCGGTACGGCTCCGCAAGCCCGCACGGAGAATCGCCGAGTCGATACTCCGGGTACGGCACCAGACCGTCGACGTGCTGCGCACCGGATGGCTCGGGCTCACCCTGGGGACGGGCGCCTATCTTCTCCTGCAGGGCATGCTGCTGGCGGCCTGTCTCGCGGCCACGGGCGCCCACATCGGCGTGGCCGAGACCATCGCGGTGTTCGCACTGAACCGGCTGCTCACCATCGCCGTCATCACCCCGAGCGGGACCGGGATCAGCGAGACCGGTACCGCGGCCCTGCTGGTCCACTTCGGCGCCCCGTCCGCCTCGGCGGCCGCGGCCGTGCTGCTCTACATGGTCTTCGTCCACACGCTGGAGATCCCGCTCGGCGGGCTGGCGGCCGGCATCTGGGCGTTCACCCGCCGCCCACCCAGATTGGGACCGGTGTTATCCAGGTAACAGTAGAGTGCGCGCGTTCTTACGCGGTTCTTATCCCTACCACGCCATAGTGAGCGGTAACGATTTCGCATCAGGTACCAGGGGGGTAGTGGTGACCACAGGCATTGTGGCGTGGACGCCGCCGAGCTG
This sequence comes from Actinomycetes bacterium, assembly GCA_025964575.1. Classification (GTDB taxonomy): domain Bacteria; phylum Actinomycetota; class Actinomycetes; order Streptosporangiales; family Streptosporangiaceae; genus Actinomadura_E. The sequence continues at coordinate 22,588 of JAOPYO010000311.1, read as the reverse complement.
GGAGGAGATCGTTCGCGAGCATTCCAGCCGGGTGTTCCGGCTGGCCTACCGCCTGACCGGCAACAAGCACGATGCCGAGGATCTGACCCAGGACGTGTTCGTCCGGGTGTTCCGCTCCCTCTCGTCGTACACCCCGGGCACGTTCGAGGGGTGGCTGCACCGCATCACCACGAACCTGTTCCTCGACCGGGCCCGGCGCAAGCAGCGCATCCGCTTCGAAGGACTCGCCGACGACGCCGCCGAACGCCTCCCCGGGCGTGAGCCCAGCCCGGCGCTGGCCTACGACGAACGTCTACTGGACGCCGATATCCAGGCGGCGCTGGACCAGCTGGCCCCGGAATACCGCGCGGCCGTCGTGCTCTGCGACATCGAGGGACTCACTTACGAGGAGATCGCGGCCACCCTGGGGGTCAAGCTCGGCACCGTGCGCAGCCGAATCCACCGTGGCCGCGGCCAGCTCCGCGCCACGCTGGAGCACCGTCGCCCGGCCATGGTGCCGAGCGTCTGACACCTCATCCCCATGAGAGACGACCCCGAGCTGATCGCCCAGATCCTCATCCGGGGCAGCTCGGGGTCGGCAGCGCCGGCTCGGCGTGCAGCGTGAGCTCAGCCGGCGGCGTGGGTGAGGGTCTCCCAAGCGAGGAAGTAGCTCGCCCCCGCCGGCCGGCTCTTGGCGATCAGCTTGGCGGTCTGCGGCAGCGAAACGCCGAGCCGGTTGTGGAGGGCGTTGTAGCCGACCTCGAGCACGGGGCCCAGGCCCTTGTTGAGCGTGCCGCCGCACAGCGACGAGGGCACCGGGGCGCCCAGTTGGTAGGACGAGTGGAACTCCAGGGCCTTGGCCAACCGGACCTTGCCCTCGGCGTAAAGGTCCACGCCCTGGATCCGGGCGGTCTCGGCGGTGTGGATCGCGGCATCCAGCCCCCAGCCGGTGTGCCCGAAGTCGCGGCAGGTCTCCTGACCGAGCCCGTCGACGAACGTCGACTGGCCCTGCCAGTAGTTGATGGTCGCGGCCTTGCCGACGATGCCTGCGGGAACCTTGGGGAGCGCGCCGTCGGACTTCAGGTAGAAATACTCGGGCAGCCGCTTGCGCCAGGTCGCCACCGCGGTGTTGAACGAGGCGTGGTCATTGAGGAACACCGAGATCCCGATCGCGGCATCCGTCATGATCAGCTCCCAGTTTCCGTTCTTGGTCGCCGCGCCCTTGATGACCGTGGGCAGGTAGACCGTGCGGAGCATCGTGGCGAATCGGTTCACCCTGGCCGTGGACCAGCCCGCCTTCGAGTAGCGGATGATCTCACCGGCCCGAGCGAACGACGCTCCCGCCCAACCGGTCTGCAGCGGGGCATTGCTGTTGGTGTGCTGCTTGATCGTGCCCGACCAGGCGTCCATGATCTGGATCGCCTTCTTGGCATACCTGGAGTCGCCGCTGATGGACCAGATCAGCGAGTCGGTGTACGCGGCGAGCGCGTCGTTCCGCTCGTCCGAGCAACCGTTGTTGGGGTTGGACTTGGATCCGCACTCCACGTTGGCGCGGGCCTTCGCCGTCCAGGTCAGCGAGGCGTACGAGCTCTTGCGCATCGCGTCGTACGCCGACTTCCACGGCTGCGCCCCCGCCAGGACCTTCTTCCGCACCAGGTTGAGCTGGGATGTGCCCAGCAGCACCCCCGGGTGCTTGAAGGCGGCGACCGCCTTGGCCTGCTGAGCAACGGGCACGGTCGCCTTCGCGCCGGCCGAGGCGCATCCAGCGACCAGGCCGGGGATGAGGCAGGTGGCAAGCAGAAGCGAAAGGGGGGCTCGGCGCATGCCGGTCATGCAATCGATCTCCGGCATGATCCGCAAGCGATATCACGAGAAATGTTCGCATTCCTTACGAACAGTCCCCCACGGTTCACCCACTGGACTAACTTGAAGTTTCAACTAGAGTGTGGTTTATTAGTTGAAGATTCAACCGTGGGCGGCGCCCGCGGAACCCGCCACCTGAGGAGAACACGACATGACCGCCATTGCTTCCGACCTGGGCATCACCGCAGGCACCTGGAACATCGACCCCGCGCACTCAGAGGTCACCTTCAAGGTCCGACACCTGATGAGCAAGGTCCGCGGCACCTTCACCGAGTTCTCGGGCAGCGTCGTCGTCGCAGAGGACATCGCCTCCTCGACCGCCACCGCCGAGATCAAGACCGCCTCGGTCGACGCCCGCACCCCCGACCGCGACGCGCACATCAAGTCGGCCGAGATCCTGGACGTCGAGAAGTTCCCGGCGCTGACCTTCAACACGACGGGCGTACGGGTCGACGGCAGCGACTACCTGGTCGACGGCACCCTGACCGTCAAGGACGTCACCCTCCCGGTGACCCTTGAGGTCGAGTTCAACGGCGTGGGCGTGGACCCCTGGGGCGGCACCCGGGCCGGTTTCACCGCCACCACCTCGATCAGCCGTAAGGAGTACGGCGTCGAGTTCAACGTTCCGCTGCAGGGCGACAAGGTCCTGCTCGGCGACAAGATCGAGATCCAGCTCGAGGTCCAGGCCGTCAAGGCCTGAGCTCAACGATCACCAGAAGGCGGTTGTCCACAGGGTGTGGACAACCGCCTTTCTGTCGCACCAACCCCTAGCCGGCCCTTTCCCCGCTCGTCATTCCTCCTCCGCGAGGGGAAGCCGCAACACGAAGCGGGCACCGTGAGGACTGTCCTCGATCCGCAGCGTGCCGCCATGCGCGATCGCGACGTCCCTGGCGATGGCCAGCCCCAGCCCGGTACCACCCGTCTCACGACTGCGACCGCTGTCCAGCCGGGTGAACCGCTCGAACGCGCGCTCCCGATCCGACTCCGGAATGCCCTTCCCATGATCGGTGACCATCAGCATCGCGTAACCTTCCTGCCTGCCGACCACGACGTCGATCGCTCCTTCTCCATGGCGTTCGGCGTTGTCCAGCAGGTTGTCCAGCACCCGTAGAAGCTGTATGCGCACGCCCTTCACCACCGCCCCGGTGGAGAGGTCGGTGCTGACCAGCACCGAGGGCGGCCGCACCTCCAGCTCGGCGGCCACCATCTCGGCGAGGTCGATCCGCTCGGCCGCGACCACTCCGCCAGTGCCCAGCCTGGCCAGAAGCAGCAGATCGCTGATGACCGCCTCCAGCCGATCGGTGTTGCGCAACGCGGCCGAGAGCGTGGCGACCAAGTCGGTGTCCTCTGGATACATCAGGGCCGATTCGAGCTCGGCCCGCAATGCCGCGATCGGGGTCCGCAGTTCATGGGAGGCGTCCGAGGAGAACCGGCGCTGCTGTTCCACGGAACGTTCCAGTCGTTCAATGGTCTCGTTGGCGGTATGGGCGAGTTCTGCGATCTCGCCCTTCCCACAGGGCTCGGGCACTCTGCGGCTCAGATCCACAGCAGTGATCTCGGCCAGCTGAGTCCGGATCTTGCCGATCGGGCTGAGTGTACGGCCCACCATGTGCCAGGTGGACAGCCCAGTGAGCGCCACCAGGAGCAGAACCCCCGATCCGAGCAGGAGCTCGAGGCGGTGTGCCCACAACAGCCAAGGCTGCTCCCTCCCCGCGTAGACCACCATGGAGTCGGCGTCGGTCGACACTCGCATCGCCACCAGGATGTGGCAGTGCCGGCTGTCACACGAATGGACGTGCCTGACGAGTTCGTCGGCAGAAGGCCGGTCCGTGCTGAGCGGCCGCTCCCGCCACCCGAGTCTCGTGGCATGGACGATCCGCCCCCGGGCGTCGACCACCTGGACCAGCGTGGTCCCCCTGATCGTCGGGATGGGATCAGTAAGGGTCTTGTCCCGGACCGCGTAAGCGACCCGGGCCGCGGCCTGCAGAGAGTCTTCCCAAATCTCCTGGCGTATCGCCTCCCGTATCGCCACATGCATCCCGGCCGCCACCGGGATCAGCACACAGGCGGCGACGACGGTGGCTATCAGTGTGTCCCGGGCACGGATCGTTCGGGGCCACAGCCGCATGATGATCCCCCCGAATCATGTCTGGCCAGGTAGGGCCCGATCCCCAGCGACTCACAACGTACGGGACGATGGGATCATGGAGGAGCAGCCACGCGAGCCCGATCCGCGTTTCACCCTTGCCAACGAACGGACCTTTCTCGCCTGGATCCGCACATCCCTGGCACTGATCGCGGGTGGGGTCGCGCTTGCCGAACTCGGCAAGCGCGTCGGGCCGTCGCCGATCCAACTGCTCCTATCGGTCGCCCCCGTGGTGGCCGGCACTGGGCTGAGCCTGCTCGCCTTCCTGCACTGGCGACGCTGCCAGCGGGCCCTGCGCAGCGGGGAACCGCTGCCCCCTCCTCGCTTCGCCATCGGCCTGACCGCACTCGTCATGACGGCAGGCCTCGTCCTGACTATCTCCCTCATCGCCCGCCACTAGGGGAACGATCCGCGACCCCGGGGTGTTTCGTCGACCGTATGGGGGCAGATGTCCAGGTATGGGGAAGGATGTCACCCGGATCTCGGTCAGTCGGGACGACCGGCGGCGGTACCGGGAGAAGGTGCACCGCTGCCTCGACGTGCTCGCTCGCATGCTCCAGGAGTCGCAGTTCGAGTTCAATCAACCGCACATCGGGCTGGAGATCGAGCTCAACCTGGTCGACGGGACAGGCGACCCGCTGATGCGCAACAACGAAGTCCTGGACGCGATCGCCGATCCGGCCTGGGAGACAGAGCTGGGCCAGTTCAACCTCGAGATCAACGTGCCGCCGCGGGAGCTGGGCAGCGCCGGTGAACTCGAGAAGGAGGTCCGCGACAACCTGAACCTGGCCGAGAAGGGCGCCCGGAGCGTCGGCGGCCGGCTGGTGATGATCGGCATCCTGCCGACGTTGCGGGAGTCCGACATCCATCTGGGCACCCTTTCCCACAACCAGCGCTACAAACTTCTCAACGAGCAGATCTTCGCGGCCCGGGGCGAGGACATGCACATCGTGGTCGACGGAGTCGAGCGGCTGGATGTTTACGCCGACTGCATCACCCCCGAGGCCGCCTGCACGAGCGTCCAGTTCCATCTGCAGGTGAGCCCGGACAGCTTCGGGCCGTACTGGAATGCGGCGCAGGCCATCGCCGGCCCCCAGGTGGCGATCGCCGCCAACTCACCGTTCCTGTTCGGCCAGGAGCTCTGGCACGAGACCCGCATCACCCTGTTCGAGCAGGCCACCGACACCAGGCCGCAGGAGCTGAAGAGCCAGGGCGTACGGCCGCGGGTGTGGTTCGGCGAACGCTGGATCACCTCGGTCTTCGATCTGTTCGAGGAGAACACCCGGTTCTTCCCGGCTCTGCTGCCCATCTGCGAGGACGAGGATCCGGAAGCCACCCTGACCCGCGGGGACATCCCCGAGCTGGGCGAACTCACCCTGCACAACGGCACGGTTTACCGGTGGAACCGGCCGGTGTACGCGGTGGTCAAGGGCAAGCCGCATCTGCGGGTGGAGAACCGGGTGCTGCCGGCCGGGCCGACCGTCGCGGACGTGATCGCCAATGGCGCCTTCTACTACGGGCTGGTCCGCTATCTCGCGGAAGAGGACCGGCCGGTGTGGTCGCAGCTCCCGTTCAAGGCAGCGGAGGACAACCTGCACAGCGCGGCCCGGTACGGGATCGAGGCGCCGCTGTACTGGCCGGGGCTCGGTGAACTGCCCGCGTCCGAGCTGGTCCTGCGGCGACTGCTGCCGATGGCCCATGAGGGCCTCGAACGCTGGGGCGTGAGTCAGTCGCGCCGCGAGCAGCTGCTCGGCGTCATCGAGCAGCGCTGCCGCACCGGCCAGACCGGTGCCGCCTGGCAGACGGCGACCCTGCACGCGATCGAGGAGTCCTCCGGACTGGACCGGCACGCCAGTCTGCGCCTGATGACCAATGCGTACATCGAGCGCATGCACACCAACAAGCCCGTCCATACCTGGGACATCGGCCCCTAGCGAGGGCCCCTTAGGGGCGGAGGGCGATGACCTCGCCGGCGGCCACCGCCTTGTTGGGGCCGGTGACCTCCACGGCGAGGCTCTCGCCCTGAACCATGAGCAGACGCCGGGCGCGCAGCACGATCTCCAGATCGAACCGCAGGTCGGGATCCAGCAGTTGGTCCCCGAACAGGTCCTCGAGCTGGCGCAACCGGTAGCGCACGGTCTGCGGGTGGACGTGCAGTCGCATGGCCACCTCGTTGGCGTTGCGCCCGGACTGCAGCCAGGCCAGCAACGTCTCGGCCAGCCGGTCCTGCTGGCTGGGACGCAGATGGGCCAGCGGCGCCAACCGCAGCCCGGCAAGGGACTCCAGCAGATCCTCGTCCTGAAAGACGATCAATGTCGAGATGTGCTCGACACAACGCACCACGCCGGTGTCTTTGATGATCCCCCGCTGGCTGAGGGCGAGCGTCTGGCGGGCCCACTGCATCGAGCGGCCCGCCTCGTTGAGGGGCATCGTCGGCCCGACAGCGGCGACACAGTCGCCCAGCGCCCGATCGATCAGCTTGGCCCGGCCGGGCCCGTCCGGGTCCGGAATGATCAGTGACGGCTGGCGCCGGGTGAGATCGGCGAGGATGTCGGGGGGCAGCGCGGGCAGCCGAGCGTCCTGGTGGTTACCGCCCAGCGCGACGGCTGCCACCGTACGGGGCAGCGGCCAGTGCGCGGCGGCGGCCAGGTCGGCGATCGCGTCCATACTGGAGGGCGGGGTGCTGAGCAGCAGGTCGAGCAGGCGCCGACGACGACGCTGCATTTCACCGACGGCGGCGGACCTGGCCTGGGCGTAGCCCTCCGCGGCCGCCGCAGCCAGTTCGTCCTGGAACATGAGCATGGCCTCGCCGAGGGTCGCCACGACGCTGGAGACGATGTCCAGCTTGACGGCCCCTTCGGAGATCCACCGCCAGGCGATCAGACCACCGACCCGAGTGGCGGCCTGCATCGCGTCGAGGCCGCGCCCCTCCCCCGCCTCACCACGGCCGATCGCGCGGAAGAAGTCGGTGACGGCCTCGGCCGGTGTGTCGGGCGAGCCGATTCGGTCCACGAAGTACTGCAGGACGCGCTCGACGGCCAGCCGCAGAGTGGCCGAATACGGTCCGTCACCAGGCCGGGAGTACTCCCGGACCCGCGCCTGGATCTCCTGGATCATGTCGTCCGCCACCTCGTCGAGGTGGGGCCTGATCATCTCGGCCAGTTCCTGGGGGATGTCGGCCCAGGGTGGGCGAGACAGAGCGGATGCATTCGAGTCGTCTGTCACACACATACCTCCAGCCGATCATTACTCTCCAGTAACGCACAGTGCGGAGGCGATGTGTGGTTACTTGCGCAACAACTGTGGGGGAAATCATGACTTGGTCCATGGGCCGCGCGCCAGTGTAGATCGACCTAAGGCCAGGTTCGGCCGTAGAAAATGTACAGATTGGGATATCCAGCCCGTCTTCCTGGGTAGGGCCGACAGTGGTATGGGTGACCTGGAGGTCCGCATGGCCGATCCCTCGAAGGCACTGACCGCTACGGCCAAGGCGGTCGACGACCGATTCGGTCCTGCGAAGTTCCTCAGCAAGGCCATGAAGAAGGCCTTTCCTGACCACTGGAGCTTCCTGCTCGGCGAGATCGCCATGTACTCGTTCTTCATCATCCTGTTGACCGGGGTCTTCCTGACCCTGTTCTTCCGGCCGAGCATGACCGAGGTCGTCTACAACGGGTCGTACGTCCCGCTGCGCGGAATGCGGATGAGCGAGGCGTACGCCTCGACGCTGAACATCAGCCTGGACGTCCGGGGCGGGCTGCTGATGCGGCAGATCCATCACTGGGCGACCATCTTGTTCCTGGCGGCGATCGTCATCCACATGCTGCGCAACTTCTTCACCGGGGCCTTTCGCAAGCCACGCGAGCTCAACTGGCTGATCGGCGTCGTCCTGTTCATGCTGGTGCTGGTCAACGGCCTGTTCGGCTACTCACTCCCGGACGACCTGCTGTCCGGGACCGGGCTGCGGATCCTCTACGGGGTGATCCTGTCGCTCCCGGTCGTCGGCAGCTACCTCATGTTCTTCCTGTTCGGTTCGGGCGGCTTTCCAGGACAGGACCTGATCCCCCGGCTGTTCACCATCCATATCCTGCTCATCCCGGGCATCCTGCTGGCCCTGATCCCGCTGCACGCCGTAGTGCTCACCTGGCGGCAGACCCACACGCAGTTCCCCGGAAAGGGCAGCAGCAACCGGACCGTACGGGGTTATCCGTTCTTCCCGACCTTCATCGGCAAGACCACCGCATTCTTCCTCTGGGTCATCGGGGTCACCGCCTTGCTGGCCACCTTCTTCCAGATCAACCCCATCTGGCTGTTCGGTCCGTACGACCCGGCCGCGATCAGTTCGGGCTCGCAGCCCGACTGGTACATGGGCTTCCTGGAGGGCGCGCTGCGGATCATGCCCGCCTGGGAGATCAACTTCTGGGGTTACACACTGCCGATGAGCGTGCTCGTCCCCGCCGTGGTGGTGCCCGGGGTCCTGTTCACCGGGCTGGCGGCCTATCCCTTCCTCGAACGCTGGGTCACCGGTGATCACGAGATCCACCATCTGCTGGACCGGCCGAGGGACGTGCCGGTGCGCACCGCCATCGGAGCCGCGGGCGTCACCTTCTACGGCGTGCTGTGGGCTGCGGGCGGCAACGACGTGATCGCCGACCGCTTCGACATCCCCCTGTTCTGGACGACCTGGTTCTTCCGGTTCGCCGTGTTCCTGGGGCCGGTGATCGCCTACGTCGTGGCGTACCGGATGTGCCTGGGTCTGCAGCTCCGGGAACGGCACATGGTCAAGCACGGAGTGGAGACCGGGGTCATCAAGCAGCTGCCGCACGGGGAGTACATCGAGGTCGAGCGGCCACCCACCCCGGAAGAGCTGGCGCCGATCCTCGACGAGAGGCCGCCCCCTGCCATCCCGCTGGGACGCCCGGAGATCGACGGCATCCAGGCCCCGGAAACCCGCGGCCCCATCCGCCGCCTGAGGATCGCCCTCAACCAGAGATTCGTGACCGACCTCGGCAGGCCCCCGGAGGAGCCCGCCGAGGAACGCGAGGCGATTACCGGCGGTAAAGGTTGATCTTGTCCTCGCCGATGCGCTCGCGCAAGGCGTGGTCGTCGATGCCGAGGTTCTCCTCCTGGGCGGCGCACAGGACCGCGACCTTGCCTATGTGCTGGTTGGTCTGCACCACACGGGTGGCCTCCGCGGCACCCTCCAGCGGAAAGACCTGCGAGAGCGTCGGGTGGATCATGCCCAGGCTGATCAGCCGGTTGGTCTCCACGGCCTCGTTGTAGTTGAAGCCATGCGAGCCGATGATGCTCTTGAGCCGCATCCACAGGAACCGGTTGTCGTACTCATGCCGGTAGCCGGTGCTGGAACCACAGGTCACGATCTTGCCGCCGCGCTTGGCGACGTAGACCGAGGCGCCGAAGGTCTCGCGGCCGAGGTACTCGAACACGATCTGCGGGTCCTCGCCGACCAGCCGGCGCACGGCCTCGCCGAGGATCCGGCCCGCCTTGGGATGCCGGAATCCCTGCTCGCCCAGTTCCAGGTCGTTGCGGTTGATGACGTGCTCGCAGCCCTGTGCACGGACGAGGTCGGCCTTCTCATCGGAGCCGACCACCGCGACCGGGATGCCGCCGCCGTTCTTGACCAGCTGGGTGGCATAGCCGCCCAGACCGCCGGTGCCGCCCCAGACCAGGACGACGTCGCCCTGCTTCATCCGCGCGCCGTGCCTGCCGACCAGCATGCGGTAGGCCGTCGAGGCGCACAGCGTGTTGGAGGCCGACTCCTCCCAGCTCAGGTGACGCGGCTTCTTGATCAGCTGGTTGGCCTTGACGATGCAGTACTCGCCGAGTGAGCCGAAGTTCGTCTCGAAACCCCAGGCCAGCTGGGTCTCGGTCATCATGCCGTCGTCGTAGGAGGCGTGGTCCTCCTCGTCGACATAGGACGGGGAGATGACGACCTTGTCCCCGACCTTCCAGTGCTTCACGCCGATGCCGGTACGCACGACGACGCCCGAGCCGTCGGAGCCGAGGATGTGGTAGGGCAGGTCGTGCCGCGCACCGTTCCAGCCCTGGCGCCCGAACTTCTCCAGAAAGGCGAAGGTCGGGATCGGCTCGAAGATCGCCGACCAGACGGTGTTGAAGTTGATGGCAGCCGACATGACCGCGACAACGCACTCGTCAGGAGCCAACTCCGGCATCTCGACCTCGCCGACGTGCAGTGACCTACGCACGTCCTTGTCGGTCTCGCCTTCGAAGATGCCGACCTCGTCCTTCAGCGTGAAGGCGGCCCTGAACCGGGTCGGCAGCTCGCAGTCGAGCAATTCGGCGGTCTCAGCGCCCGCGCGTACGGCGTCGAGCAGGTCAGACATCAATAACCTCCGGGGTGCGGGATGGGTCGTTTACTGGCGCGCCTCCAGCAAGCTGTTCACCCAGGTGCGCGGCGATGGCCTCCACACCGGGCGGGTCGAGCAGATTCAGGTGATGCGTCTGGGGGATCCAGACGATCTCCAGATTGGAGCAGAGCTCACCGAAACCGTTGGTCTCGTCGAGCGCGTAGCGTTCACCGACGTCCAGTCCCCAGGGAGTCGGGTCAGGAGCGCGGTAGAGCACCACCCTGCCGTCGTACGGCTGCGGCTGGTAGGCCTCCAGGGACCGGGTGTCCTGATGCGAGGTGAGCTGGTGGTGCAGGACCGCCGGGGGCAGGATCTCCATCAACGGAGCCGCCCGCTCCATGACCATCGCGAACTGGGCCTCCTCGGACAGGCCTGCCAGCTCGTCGTAGGTCAGGACAAGGTCCAGGTTGTAGGTCGTGTTGAGGTATCCGACGAAGGCGGAGAACCGCTTGGCCAGCGCGTCGGCCTCGTCCTCCACCGGCCGAGGCACCCCGGCGTCGAACAGCACGACCATCTCGACCTCGCGACCGGCCGCCACCAGCTGGCGGGCGGTCTCGTAGGCGAGCACTCCGCCGAAGGACCAGCCACCGAGCCGGAACGGGCCCTCGGGCTGCGCCTGCCGCAGATGCTCCACGTACCGCGCGCACCGCTCCTCGACACTGGGCGCGTCCTCGAACCGCTCCAGCCCGTAGAAGGGCTGGTCGGTCCCGAGCAGCGAGGCCAACTGCTGGTAGACGCCGGTGGTGCCGCCCGCCGGATGCGCCGAGAAGAACGGCAGCCGCGTCCCGTGCTGTTGCAGAGGGCGTACGGTCTGGCGCGCCGCCTCCTCCTCGGCGCCACGGATGATCTCCGCGACGTGCTCGGCGGTCGGGGTGACGAACAGTTCGGACCGGTTGAGCTCACATCCCAGCTCGGCGGTGAGATGCCGGACGACCTCGTCGGCCTGATGGTCCTGGCCGCCCAGCTCGACGAAGAAGTCGGCGGCGACGCTGATCCGGGTGAGCCCGAGGACCTCCTCGAAGATCCGTACGGCCAGTCGCTCGGCGGCGTCCCGGGGCATGACGTAGGACGAGTCGTCGACCGGCACGACGGGCCCGGGCACCGGTGCGTCGCCGAGCCCGAGCTCGCCGGCCGCCCAGGCCTCGAAGGAACCGACGCTGGCACCCTGCAGCAGGATCGCCGGGGGCACGGTCAGCCCCAGGTCATGCTCCACGCCGCTCTTGATCCGAACCGCCACCAGGGAGTCGAGCCCCAGGTCGGTGAGCGGCACTGCCGGGTCCAACTGCTCGGGGCCGTAGCCCAGCACGGTGGCGATCCGCCAGCGCACCCGGTCGGAGATCATGCGTCGGGCCAGGGCCGGCTCCAGCTCCTTGAACACCTCGGGGCCCGGCCAGTCACCGTCCTCGCCGTTCGAGTAGGCGGCCTGCCGCAGCTCGGCCTCGCTGACCAGCGCGGCGAAGTACGGCATGCCGGTGATCTCGGGGAACAGGCTGAGTGCCGTCAGCGCGTCGAAGCGGACCACACCGGTCGCGGCCCGGTCGTGGGCGAGCAGCGCCTCCAGTGCCTCCCGGCCTTCGGCCGGGCTGATCGGCTCGATCACCCCTGTGGTGGGCGAACCCCCGGTGACAATGCTGAGGTCGGCGGCTCCGCCGACCTGCGACCAGGTGCCCCAGTTGATCGTCGTCGCGGGCAGTCCCAGAGCCCGGCGCCATTCGACCAGCGCGTCGAGCGCCGCGTTGGCCGCAGCGTACGAACCCTGCCCGGGTGAGCCGAGCAGCGCCGCGGCGCTGGAGTGGACCAGCCACCAGTCGAGCTCGAGATCTTCGGTCGCCTCATGGAGACGCCAGGCGCCACCGACCTTCGGCGTCCACACCCTGTGGAGATCCTCGGCGCCCAGGTCGGCGATCAGCCTGTCATCCATCCCGGCCGCACCGTGCACCACGCCGCACAGCCGGATGCCGTCCTCCTGGGCGACCGCGACCAGGCGCTCGGCGACCCCGGGCTCGGCGATGTCGCCGAGGATCACCCCGACGTCGACGCCGCTCTCCCGCAGCTTGGCGAGGATCTTCTCGGCGTCGGGCTTGGGCCCGGACCGGCCGGACAGCACGATTCGCCCGGCGCCGCGCTCGGCCAGCAGCCGCGCGGTGACCAGGCCGATCCCGCCATAACCGCCGGTGATGATGTACGACCCGCCGCGCCGCACGATCTTCTTCGGCTTGCTCTGGCCGAGTGCGGCGGCCTGGATTCGAGCGACGTACCGCACGCCGTCGCGATAGGCGACCTCGGTGTCGGCCGCGTCGGCGGCCAGTTCCGTGAGCAGTCCCGCTTTCGCGGCGTCGTCCGTGCGGGACTCCCCGCCACTCAACGGAAGGTCGATCAGGGTGGTGCGCAGTGACGGGTGCTCGAAGCCGAGGACCCTGACCAGCGCCCGGACGAACGCCTGCCGGGGATTGCCGGTCTCCCCTGTACCCACGGCCAGCGCGCCACGGGTGGCGATCCACAGCCTCGGCGGGATCTTCCCGCCGGGCGACACCCCAGCCTGCACCGAGGCCAACGCGCGGGCCGCGCCGGTGACCGCGAGGACCAGTCGCTCGTCCACCAGATCGGCAGGCGGGGCGAGCACGATATGCCGGGGGGACCCTGTGAGCACCGCTCGCACGGACGTCTCGGTGTCGTCCCAGTCCACGGCGGCCGCGACCTGGTCAGGGCACGTCAGTACGCCGTCGCCGAGGACGATCCAGCCGCCCGGCTCGCCGCCTTCGGGCGTCTCGGACTGCTGCCAGGCCACCTCGACGAGCTTGCCCCCCAGGGGAACGGGCACCTCCACGGATGCGACTCTGCGCAGCACCACACCGGTGGCCTCGACGAGGACCTCGCCATCGGCACCGAGCAGGCGTACCGCGCCGACCGGGCCGTGCTCGGTCTCCACGATCTCCGCCTGGGCCTGGCCTCCACGGTGCGTCGGCCCGAACAGCCGCAGCATCCCGATCGAATCGGGCAGGACGGTGTTCTCACCACCCCTCGCCTCGGGACCGAGCTGGGCCGCGGCCGCCGTGCAGAGCACGGTCAGGCAGTGGTCGAACACCTCGGGGTGCAGCCGATAGTGCCGGCTGCCCCGCACCGCGGGTTCGACAGGAACCGCCGGCCCGGCCTCGGCCCTCGGCTTGGGCCCGGAGTCCGGACCGACGTCGGCGGACGCCAGCCGCTCCCAGGTGCCGGCCGGGGTCAGCGCGTGGATCTCCACGCGCTGATCGGCCACGGTGAACGTGGTGGTGACGGTGGTGTGCTCCTCCAGCGGGAGCAGGCGCTCTATCCTGAGGCCATTGACGCTGACGGCATCGTCGCCGAGGGCTTCGGCCCCGGCCGCCAGTGCCATCTCGGCCAGCGCCGCGGCGGGCAGCAGGGTGGTGCCATGCACGTGCCGCTCGGTAAGCCAGGGCTGCGCGGCGGTGCCGACGTCGGCGCGCCAGGCGTGCCGGTCCTCGCCCGGCAGTTCCACGTGCGCCCCGAGCAGCGGGTGCTCGTCCGCTCGCGGGGCCGGGCGCGGGGCCACCCAGTGCCGCTCGTGCCGCCAGGGCGCGGACGGCAGATCGATGATCTTGCCTGCGGCGGGGGGGTTCACCAGGTGGCCGTGGACGGCAAGGGTGGCGAGCCGAGTGTGGAAGGTCAGGGTGTCGTCGGTCTCCTGCCCCTTGGTCCCCCGCTTGAGCGTGTGGGTGACCAGGGTGCCCGGGACGTCTTCGAGGGTCTCACCGACCGCGTGGGACAGGATCGGATGGGCGTTGATCTCGACGAACGTACGGTGGCCGTCCTCCGCCGCGGCGGAGACCGTGCCGGTGAGACGGACCGGGTTACGCAGGTTGGCCGCCCAGTAGTCGGCATCCAGCGTCGCACCCTCAAAGAGGGCGCGCGGGTCCTCCAGGGCCGTGGTGTAGAGCTTGATGCCCTCCGCCAGCGGGGTCCCCGGTGATCCATGGAGCTCGGCCAGCTCCTCGCGGAGCAACGGCAACAGCGGGTCGACCTGCGGGGAGTGCCCGGCGCCCTCCGCCTGGACCATCCGCGCCAGCAGACCCTGCTCCTCGGCCCGGGCCACGACGACGGCGACCTGATCGGCATCGCCGGTGATCACGGTCTGCCGGGGCGACGAATGCACGGCGGCATAGACCTCGGGGAGGTCGGCGGCCAGCTCGGCGACCTCACCGGCGGAGGTGCCCAGCACCGCCATCGCGCCACCGCCCACGAGCCGGGTCAGCAGCCGGGACCGGCGGGTGATGACCTTGACTGCGTCCTCGATCGTCAACGCCCCCGCGATCACCGCGGCGGCGACCTCCCCCATGGAGTGACCGATGACCGCGGAGGGAGTGACGCCGTACGACGCCCACATCCTGGCCAGCCCGATCTGGATGCCGAACAGCATCGGCATGGTCTGAGCCGGACCGCCCGCCCCGTTGTTTCCTGCCGCCGCTTCTCCGCCTTCCAGCAGCTCCCACAGGGAGAAGCCGGCCTCCTCGACGAACAGCGGGTCCAGGTCGTCGATCGCCTCGGCGAACGCGGCCTCCTCGGCCAGCAGCTTCTGGGCCATGCCGGGGCGTTGCGCGCCATACCCGGAGAACACCCAGACGGGGCGGGCCGGGGCGGCGCTCAGCGCCTTGCCCGAAACGGTCGCGGGAGGGGGCTGTCCGGTGGCGAGCGCGCGCAGTCCGTCGAGCAGTCCGGCGCGGTCGCGCGCGACGACGGTCGTGCGGGCCCGGCCGCGGCCGTTGCGCCGGTTCAGGGTGTGGGCGACATCGCCCAGCGGGACCTTCTCGTTGTTCTCCAGCCACTCCACCAGCTCGGCTGCATGATCACCGATCCGGTCGGCGGTGGTGTCGGAGAGGTGGTACGAACGGACCGAGACGGGTTTGGGCGCCACCATCTGCGGGCCGGCCCCCTCCAGGATGACGTGAGCGTTGGTGCCGCCGAAGCCGAAGCCGGATACCCCTGCGCGGGCCGGATGAGCGCGGCGCGGCCACGGCATCTCGGCCGCCACGACCTCGAGCCGCAGATCGTCGAAGGGGATGTGCGGGTTGGGCTCCCGGTAGTGGATGCTCGCCGGGAGCGTCTGGTGGGACAGGGCCAGCACGGTCTTGATCAGACCGGCCATGCCGGCGGCGGACTCCATGTGCCCCAGGTTGGACTTGACCGAGCCGATCAGCAGCGGCTGGTCCTCGGCACGGCCGGCGCCGAGCACCTCGCCCATGGCCTTGGCCTCGATGGGGTCGCCGAGAAAGGTGCCGGTGCCGTGCGCCTCGACATAGTCCACCTCGCGGGTGTCGATCCCCGCATTGGCGTAGACGTCCCGGAGCAACGCCTTCTGCGCCTCCGAGTTGGGCGCGACCAGGCCGTTGGAGCGGCCGTCCGAGTTGACTCCGGACCCCTTGACCAGCGCGAGCACCCGGTCGCCATCGCGGCGGGCGTCCGACAGCCGTTTGAGCACGACGACGCCACAGCCCTCGGCTCGGACCATCCCGTCGGCGGAGGCGTCGAAGGCCTTGCACCGGCCGTCGGAGGCGGTGCCACCGGCCTGGTCGAAGGTCATCGTGATCGTCGGGGAGAGCAGCAGGTTGACACCGCCCGCCAGCGCCACATCAGCCTCGCCGCTATGCAGGGCCTGCACGGCGAGGTGGGTGGAGACCAGCGAGGACGAGCAGGCGGTGTCCACGATCATGCTCGGACCGCGCAGATCCAGCAGGTAGGACAGCCGGTTGGCGATGATGCTCAGCGCCGCACCGGTTGCGGTGAAGGCCTCCAGCCGGGCGAAGTCGGAGGCGGTGAACGCGGCGTATTCCGGGGCGGAGACGCCGACGAACACACCCGTACGACTGCCGCGCAGCGTGGCGGGCGCGATGCCGGCGTTCTCGAGGGCCTCCCAGGCCACCTCGAGTACGAAGCGCTGCTGCGGGTCCATGACGGACGCCTCACGCGGGGTGATGCCGAAGAACTGGGCATCGAACCCGGCGATGTCCTCGATGAAGCCGCCGAGCTTCGTGGTCTTGGCAAGCAGGTCCGCGACCTCGGGCGAACCGTCGTGGAAGGCGTCCCAGCGGCCCTCGGGAACCTCGCGAATGGCATCGCCGCCGGCGGTGAGGAGATTCCAGTACGACTCCGGTCCGGTGACGCCCCCGGGAAATCGGCAGCCGATGCCGACCACGGCGATCGGCTCATCGGCCACGGACTTGACGGCGGCGGCTTGGACTGCGGCCTCTGCCGGGGCGGCCGGGGCGGCGTCCTCGCCGCTCGCCAGCGCCGCCGAGAGCCGGTTGATGGTGGGGTACTCCCAGACCAGGGTGGCCGGTAGCGAGCGCCCGAGCATCTGCTCCAGCTCGCCGGCGATCGCCACGGCATCGCGAGAGGCCAGTCCGAACTCTTCCAGCGGGCGGTCGGGATCGACCTCGTCGATGGCAATCCGTGAGCGGCGCGCCACCTGGTCGATCAGGTAGTGCCGGACCGAATCTCCGGTCACCGCCGGCGACTCGTCCTGCGCAACTCGGGAACGATCATTCAACTGCATGAGTGTGGTTCCCCCAACGATGAACCCCGGATCGGATCGTTCGAAGCGGAGGACTCACCTTGTCCTATTTTGACCACATCATGATGCGCACCTGAACCACGTTTCTCAGGAGTTCCTTGTCACGGCAATGACAAGACGCTGTACGTCCGGATGTGGCCTGATGGGTTGGTTGGCACGCTGCTGCACGGAAGGCCGGGTTTTGCGTTGGATGCTACCGGTTAGTCTGTGCCTCCGGGTGAAGGAGGAAAGCTCTCGTGAAGTTGGCGGTGAACTTCTCGCTACCCGGCAGCACCGGGGCCGGTACGCCCATGACAGAGCAGCCATGACAGAGCAGACATGACAGGGCAGAAACGCGACGGATTCGGTCTCATGCTGGTCATCGTGGCCATCGCCGCCTTCATGATCACCTTGGACAACACGGTGGTCAACATCGTGAAGGAACAGATCCAGCGCGACCTCCACACCAACGAGTCGACACTCGAGTGGGTGGTCACCGGATACATCCTGATCTTCTCCTGCCTGATGATCCCCGGCGGCCGGCTCGTCGACATCTACGGCCAGCGCGTCGTTTTCAGCGCGGGTATGGCGATCTTCACCGGCGCTTCGCTGTTCGCTGGGTTCGCGGGCGACATCGGAGTGCTCATCGCCGCCCGACTGTTGCAGGGCGTCGGCGCGGCCATCGCCCTGCCTGCCACGCTGGTCATGATCAACGTGGGCCGCACCGACAAGCAGAAGTCGGTGGGCATGATCGTCTGGGTGGCCACGTCCGCCGCCGCCACCGCACTCGGCCCGACCGTAGGCGCGATCATCAAAAGCATCTGGGGCTGGCAGGGCATCTTCTTCGTCAACGTGGCGCCCGGGATCATCGTGATCGCATTGGCCTTGGTGGTGCTCAACGGCGCCCACGACGACGCCGCTCCACGTGTCGACCTGCCCGGCGTGCTCACCTCGGCCACCACGCTCTTCACTCTCACCTACGCACTGACCGAAGGGCCCCGGCTCGGCTGGAGCGACCCATCCGTGATCAGTGTGTTCGCACTCTCCGCCGTCGCGCTGCTCTCGCTGGCCACCGTCGAGCGATGGGCACCAGACCCGATCTTTGACATCTCGTTCTTTCAGAACAAGGTCTTCGTCGGCGCCGTCGTGACCCAGGTGCTCATGGGGCTCGGCTTCATGGGGGTGAACTACTTCGGTGTGACGTTCATGGACAGGGTTCTCGGCTTCACCGATGCCCAGAAAGCCGTGGTCTTCCTGCCCCCTGCCCTCGTCATCGGCGCGCTGACCCCGGTCTCGTTCTGGCTGGCCAATCGATTCGGGCCGCGGGTCACGGTCGGCAGCGGGATGGTACTGATGGCCGTCGGTATGTTCCTGTTCGGCACCCTCCGCCAGGGCGATCAGGTCGTGGACCTCATGCCCGGGATTCTGACCCTTGCCGCCGGTATGGCGATGGGCACGCCGCTCTCGATGTACGTTCTCAAGGCGGTGCCGGACGAGCGATCCGGCGTGGCCGGCGGGATCCTCAATGTGGGCCGGGAGATGTCCGGTGCTCTCGGCATCGCGGTGCTCGGCGCCTTCATCCTCTCCGTCCAGCACGCTCAGGAGAAGGCAGGCATCCCAAGCGCGGAGGCCTTCCGCCGGGGAAGCGCCGTGGGTCTGCCCATCGGCTCGGCGATCATGCTGATCGGCGGGCTGATCGCCGCCATGACCCTGCCCCGCCATGAGAAGGGTGCACGGCACCGGAAGCAGAGCACACGGCCGAGGCCTGTCGCCGTTCCGGCTCCTGCCACGGCCGCCATCGCCTCGGAGACATACTGGCAGGAACCGGTCGGAGCAGGTCATAGGTCCGGTCGATCTCAGCCTCCGCCCTGGCCGCCGCGACGACCTCCCCTGCCCGCCTACGACCCGGCTGACCCCTCGGGAACCAGGCGATGAGCCGACTGATCGTGATCATCGCGGCCGGTTCACGCGGCGACATCCAGCCGTGCGTGGCGCTGGGCCAGGGACTGGCCGCCCGGGGCGACAAGGTGCGCCTGGTCGCCAGCGGCCGCTACGAGCCCATGGTGACGGGTGCGAGGCTCGAGTTCACGGCACTGACCGCCGACCCCACCGAGATCCTCACCTCCGACGAGGGTCAGGAGTGGCTGGCGGGCGGACGCAACCCGGTCAAGTTCATCCGCAACTTCAAGCGGATCATCGGGCCCATGGCCGAGCGACTGCTGACCGAGGCCCTGGCGGCCTGCCAGGGTGCCGACCTGCTGCTCACCCCGACGATCGGATTCTTCGGCGAACACGTCGGTGAACACCTGGACATCCCCCGCGTCTTGATCCACTTCCAGCCGAGCCAGCCGACCGGCGAGTTCCCCCATCCGTTGCTGCCGCAGGGTCGGCTGCTCGGACGGACCGGAAACCGGTTGAGCTTCTCTTTGGTCGACCAGGTGGCCTGGCAGCTGCTGCGCCCCTTCATCAACCCGTGGCGCCAGCGCTCGCTCGGCCTGGCGAAGCTGCCGCTGCTTGGCCCGATGCGCAGGGTCCGCCGCGATGAGCGGCCGGTGCTGTGCTGCTTCAGCGAGGCCGTGGTTCCCCGCCCCGCGGACTGGCCACCGTACGTCCATACGACCGGCTACTGGTTCGTCGACGCGGCTTCGGACTGGGCGCCGCCGCAGGAGCTGGCGGACTTCCTGGCCGCCGGCCCGCCACCGGCCTATGTCGGCTTCGGCAGCATGGTGCCCAAGAACCCCGCCGAGACCGACGCGATCGTACGGGCGGCGCTGCGGCAGGCGGGTGTGCGCGGCATCCTGGCCGGCGCCCCGGAGACCGCCCCAAGGGACGAGGACGTCCTCGTCGTCAGCGACGTGCCCCACGCCTGGCTGTTCCCGCGGATGGCCGCCGTGGTCCACCACGGCGGAGCGGGCACCACCGCGGCCGGACTGCGGGCCGGGGTGCCCACGATCATCTGCCCGTTCTTCGGGGACCAGCCGTACTGGGGAGAGCGGGTGGCCGCACTGGGCGCCGGGCCGAAGCCCCTGCCCGTCAAGGAACTCACCGTCGGTGGTCTCGCCGCCGCGATCACGCAGGCTGTGCACTCCGAGAGCGTACGGTCCGCCGCCGCCCGAGTCGGTGAGCGCATCTCCGCCGAGGACGGTGTGGCGGCCGCCTGCGACGTCCTCAGCCCCCCTAAGGGGTGATATGGATCCGCCGCCGTGGCCTGGGCGGGGGTCACGGCGGCATCGCGGAGCGGAAGGTGAGTTGCTCAGACCTTCTTCGCGCCGATGGTCTTCATGATCGTCGCCCACTGGCTGTGCATCTCGCGGGCCCAGTACGGCCAGCTGTGCGAGCCGTCACCGTAGAGGTGTGAGGCGACCGGGATGTTCAGCTCCTTGGCCCGGGCCAGGAAATCCAGGTCGGTCATGCCGACCGCCCCCTCGCTCAGGTAGGCGATGGACCAAGCGGCAGGGCCCGCCTTGTCCAGCGGGCCCTGCTGGCCGGTGGTGCCGGACGAGACGTACAGCTTGGTGCCACGCATCTTAGGCAGCAGAGCCCGCGGGTCGTGTGCGTTCCAGTTCGCGTAGTCCACATACGGCACACCCCAGATGTTGGCGGGGTCATAGCCCTTGTTCATGTTGATGTACATCAGCAACGCCGGGATGCCAGGCGAGTTCATCGACAGAACGCCACTGAAGGAGGCGGCGTACTTGAACATGCCGGGATGCCTGCCCGCATAGGTCATAGCGCCTTGGCCACCCGACGAGAGGCCCATGGCCGCCCGGACAGTGCTCGAGTGGTAGTTGCGCTCCATGAGTTGCTTGACCTCGACGGTGTGGAACGTCTCCCACTTCGGGGTTCCGCGCTTACCCCCGTTCCACCAGTCGGTGTAGGAGCCGTTGGCACCCTCGGGCATGACGACGATCGCGTTGTACTTGATGGCGTAGGACTCGATGTCGGTGCTACGGGTCCACGACACATAGCTGTCATTGCCACCATGAAAGGCGTACAGAATCGGCCAGGTCTTCTTCGACGTGAACGCCCAGGATTTCGGCACCAGCACGCGCACCTTCCGCGACGAACCCAGGGCCGGTGACTTGACGGTGAAGTCGAACTCATACTTGCCCAGCCACTTGGACGAGGTGATCTTGGCACCGTCATCAGCGGCCTTGAAGGTCACCGCGGCTTCGGCGATGCCGAAGGGAGCCAGCCCCGCGGTGAGGGCCGCCGCGGAAACGAGCACCCCCAGCCTCTGGGCGCGCCGCTTCAGTGAACTACTTGGCATTGTCTTCCTCCGCTGTTTTCCAGTGCCACCCGAATCCATCCGGGTTGGGAATGATCTCGCGTACATGACCGGGAGCGCTAGACCCGTTTTCGGATGAGGACCTTGTGGGCGCGGACGGGGCGGGGTATGCGTGCCGGGCGGCGGGGGGCCCGGCGGCGAGCGGTGCTGAAGCCCGGGGTTCCTCAGCCCAGCGATAGCCGGCGTCCGGCGAACCCACCCCTGCGGCCACCACGACCAGCCGGTCGCCTCGGCTCTTGGTGTCGGGATCTTTAAGGGCGAAGTCTTGCACCCTGGACCGAGTCGGCGTGGGGTTGTGAGCAGATTCGTCCGGGATTTCGGCGATTTCGCGTAGGTCCATATGGCTGTGCAGCCTGGCCAGCGGTCCGGGTAGCCACCAGTTGGCGTCGCCCAGGAACCGCATGGTGGCGGGCACCAGCAGTGACCGCACCAGCGAGGCGTCCACCAGCACGGCGACGAACAGACCGACGCCGATCAGCTTCATGATGGTGAGACCGGCCAGCGAGAACGCCGCGATGACGACCAGGAACAGCACCGCGGCGCTGGTGATGATGCCGCCGGTCTTCTGCATCCCGACCGCCACGGCCACCCGGTTGTCGTGAGTGCGGTCCCACTCCTCACGGATCCGGCTGAGCAGGAAGACCTCATAGTCCATGGACAGCCCGAAGACCATGGCCAGGATGAAGACCATGCTGGTGGCTTCGACGGAGCCTGTCGGGGTGAAGTCGAGCAGACCGGCGAGGTGGCCGTCCTGGAAGCCCCACACGATCGCGCCGAACGACGCCCCGATGGAGAGCATGTTCATGACGACGGCCTTGAGCGGCAGCACGACCGAGCCGAATGCGGCGAAGAGCAAGAGGAAGGTCATCACCCCGACGAAGGCCGCCATCCACGGCAGGGTGCGCATCAGGCTGGACATGAGATCCAGCTGGGCGGCCGTGCTGCCGCCGACGTCGGTGTGCAGGGTCATGCCCCGCTGGGGAGGGATGCGCAATCCCCGGATCGTCCTGACCAGGCTCTGCGCGTCCTTGCCCATGGGGTCCAGCTTGTGTGTGACCGAGATCCGGACAGCTCCGTAGTCTCCGGAGTAGCCGCTGAACTTGGCCTCCTTGACCTGCGGCAACGCACCCAGCTGCCGTCGGAAGTCCCGGAGATAGGCCGGAATGTTGTCGCTCTTCTTCGACGGCTTCCAGTGCTTGGGGATGATGTCGCCCCAGACGACGACGTCGATCGGTTCCAGGTTGCCGTCCGGGAAGTCTCGTTTGACCTCCTCGACCACCTGCCGCGTTTGGCTGCTCTTGGGCAGGACACGGGCGTCGACGCTGCCGAACTCTGCGTGCAGAAACGGCTGGAACAGCACGCCCAGGATGACTATGACG